>JAZBNZ010000075.1:0-8270 GCA_036350895.1 Woeseiaceae bacterium | reverse complement strand
TTGACGGGGTTGTCGACGATCTTGAACAGGAGCGTGTTGAGGACTTCGGCGATCCCCTGCGGCGGCGAGAGATCTGTCGCAGTCGCAACCAGCGTCAGCGTCGTGGGGAACACCTTGCTCATGACGACCGCGAGCAGTGCCGCGCTGAACGTGCCGACGAGATACAGCATGACGATCGGACGCATCTGCGACGTGTGCGTCGCCCTCTGGTTGGCGAGCGCCGACGCGACCAGCACCAGCACCAGGACCGGCGCCACGGCCTTCAGTGCGCCCACGAACAGGTTGCCCAGCAGGATTGCACCCGCCGCGGTGTCGCGGTCGACCACCACGAGCAGCACCGCCGCGACGATGCCGATGAAGATCTGCAGAATCAGGTTGCCGCTCGTGATGCGGCCCCAGAGTGATACGGGTTCCAAGGATTACCTGCCTGGAGACTGCCGGGATGGCAGGCATTGGAGCATTGCGCCCGAGCGAGGGCAAGTTCCGGGGCGGGACACCGGACCTCTGCGGCTGATCAGGCTGCCAGCGCGCGCAGGAACAGGCGCACCGACACGAGGACGAGGAACACGCCGAACAGCATCGTCAGGCGACGCTCCGAGAACGCATGTGCGATCCGCGCACCGAGGGGCGCGGTCAGGATCGTCGTCGAGGCGATGCATGCGAAACCGACCAGGCTCAGGTAACCGAGGCTGCCGGAGGGCAGGCGCGGGTCACCGAGCCCGGCGACGATGAAGCCGATCGCGCCGGGCACGCTGATCGCGAGTCCCAGGAGCGCAGCGGTGCCGACGGCCCGGTGGATGCGCATGCCGAAGAGCGACAGTGCCGTAACCGACATGACGCCGCCGCCGATGCCCATCAACGCCGACAGGATTCCGATCGCGGATGGAATGACCGGGACCCACGGCTGCTTCGGCAGTGACGTTGACACGCTCTTCACTTCGGGCACGAACACCATCCGCGCCGCGACCAGCAGGGCAACCGTGGCGAACACGATTGCGAGGACCCTGCTGTGCACGAGCGACGCGATCCAGGCACCGACGAGAGCCCCGGCGAGAACGAAGGGCGCCCACTGCTTCACCACATCGAGGTCGATGCTCTGGCGCTTCCAGTGCGCGCGCGACGACGAGATCGACGTCGGTACGATCGTCGCCAGCGAGGTGCCGACGGCCATGTGCATCCGGATCGCCGGGTCGACGCCGATGAACCCTAGCGCCGCCTCCAGGACCGGCACGATCACGACGCCGCCGCCAATGCCGAACAGGCCCGCCAGGACACCGGCGAAGGCGCCGGTAGCGAGCATGGCTGCGAGCAGTACGAGCCAGTCCTCCACCGCGGTCGCTCAGGCCGTCAGCGTGGCGTAGTGATGCTTCAGGTGATCTTCGATGAAGGTCGAGATGAAGTAATAGCCGTGATCGTAGCCTTCGTGATAGCGCAGCTCGAGCGGCAGCCCGCTCTCGGCGCAGGCGGCCTCGAGGAGTTCCGGCTTGAGCTGCTCGGCGAGGAACGCATCGTCGAGCCCCTGGTCGACGAGGATGCGCCGCCACGGTGACGTGTCCGCGACGTTACGGGCGACCTCCGCGGCGTCGTGACGCAGCCAGGTGGAGGTATCGCTGCCGAGGTAGTGGCCGAGCGCCTTCTGTCCCCAGGGCGACTGCAGGGTCGTGCAGATCGGGGCGAACGCCGACAGCGACCGGAAGATATCCGGGTGCCGCAAGCCGATCGTCAGCGCGCCGTGACCGCCCATCGAGTGGCCGGTGAGGCCGTGGCGGTCGGGATCCCCGGGAAAGTTTGCGAACACCGTGGGGATGAGCTCATCGAGCAGGTAGTCGTACATGTGATAGTGACGTGACCACGGCGCCTCGGTGGCGTTGAGGTAGAAGCCGGCCGCCAGGCCGAAATCGTAATCGCCGTCGGGGTCGTCGGGCACGCCGTCGCCGCGCGGGCTCGTATCCGGGGACACCAGCATCAGGCCGAGCTCGGCGGCATAGCGCTGCGCGCCGCTCTTGACCATGAAGTTTTCCTCGGTGCACGTCAGCCCCGAGAGGAAGGTGACGACGGGCACCGGGCCGGCCTCGGCCTGCGGCGGCACGAATACCGCGAACTGCATGTCGCAGTCATTCGCGTCCGAGTGATGGCGGTAGAAACCGACACGGCCGCCGAAGCAGCGCGTCTCGCTGAGTGTTTCGATCGAATTGGTATCAGTCATGGCGCCGCATTATTGACGACGCCACGGCCGATATCAAAGCTTCTGGAATGCAAGCGTGGCGTTCGTGCCGCCGAAGCCGAAGCTGTTCGACAGGGTCGTACGGATGCCGGCGTTCTCGATGGTCTTCGTGACCGGTGGCGTGTCGGCGATCGCCGGGTCGAGCTCGAAGACGTTGATGGACGGGGCCACGAAGTCGTGCTCGAGCATCAGCAGGCAGTGAATCGCCTCCTGCGCGCCGGTCGCCCCCAGCGAATGTCCGCACATCGACTTGGAGGACCCGAACCAGGGAAGGTCGTCACCGAAGACTTTCCTGATGCCCTCGACCTCGACAATGTCACCGGCAGGCGTGCTCGTCCCGTGCGTGTTGATGTAGTCGACGCGCCCGTCGATCGTGGCTTTTGCGAGCTCCATGCAGCGTATCGCGCCCTCACCCGACGGCGCGACCATGTCGTGGCCGTCCGAGGTTGCGCCGTAGCCGACGATTTCCGCGTAGATCTTCGCTCCGCGCGCCTTCGCGTGCTCCAGTTCCTCGACGACCAGCATCCCGGAACCGGCGGCGCTCACGAAGCCGTCGCGGTTCGCGTCGTAGGGCCGCGAGGCCTTCGTCGGTTCGTCGTTGTAGCTCGTCGACAGTGCGCCCATCGCATCGAACATCGACGAGAGGTTCCAGTGCTCTTCCTCACCGCCGCCGGCGAAGACGATGTCCTGCTTGCCCAGCTGGATCTGCTCGGCAGCGGCGCCGATGCAGTGCGCACTGGTCGCACAGGCCGAGGTGATCGAATAGTTGACGCCCTTGATCCGGAACGGCGTCGCGAGACAGGCGGAGACCGAGCTCGACATCGACCGCGGCACCATGTACGGCCCGATCTTGCGGACTCCGCGCGTGCGCAGCGTGTCTGCCGACTTGATGATGTTTTCGCTGGAAGCACCGCCCGACGAGGCGATCAGGCCGGTTCTCGGGTTCGAGATGTCGCTCTCCTCGAGTCCGGCGTCGTCGATCGCTTTTTGCATCGCAATGTACGCGTACGCTGCCGCCTCGCCCATGAACCTCAGCACCTTGCGGTCGATGTGTTCCTTGATGTCGATATCGACGCTGCCGGACACGTGGCTGCGTAGCCCCATTTCCTTGAAAGACTCGTTCGCGACGATGCCGGAGCGCCCTGCCTTCAGCGATTCGGTGATTTCCGCTGGCGTATTGCCAATACAGGAAACCGCACCGAGTCCGGTGACTACAACTCTTCGCATCTTGAATCCCTTAATTACGAATCAGAAGTTATCGGTAGACATGAACAGGCCCACGCGCAAATCGTCGGCCGTGTAGATCTCGCGTCCGTCCACGGACATCGTACCGTCGGCGATCGCCATGATCAGCTTGCGATCGATCACGCGCTTGATGTCCAGCTGGTAGGTCACGAGCTTCGAGGTCGGCAGTACCTGCCCCGTGAACTTGACCTTGCCGCAGCCGAGCGCACGGCCCCGGCCTTCGAAGCCCGACCAGACCATGTGGAATCCTACCAGCTGCCAGAGGGCGTCCAGCCCGAGGCAGCCGGGCATGACGGGGTCGCCGGTGAAGTGGCAATCGAAGAACCAGAGGTCTGGCCGGATATCGAGTTCGGCGCGCACCTCGCCCTTGCCGTACTTGCCGCCGTCACGATTGATTTCCGTGACCCGGTCGGTCATCAGCATCGGCGGCTGCGGCAGCTTGCCGTTTTCCATGCCGAACATCTCGCCAGCGGCGCACTTCAGCAGTTCCTCGTAGGAATAGGCGTTTTGCCGGTCCGGCAGCTCGGAAACAGGGTTGGTCGTGGCATTGCTCATAGAGACTCCAGGAAGGCTCGCACCGGGCGCGCGGTGTTTCTCCACAAATGTTATCCCGATTCGGGCGGCTGAACTTTCGAATTTGCGCCATTCGGACGGATCGAGAGTGCCGGCCGTCACCGGCGGAATGGCGATTTTGCGTTGCAGCATGCGACACTCCGGCCATGACTCGCTTGAATTTCCCGTTTCCGGATACGCCCGAGGCAGGCGCGGTCGCAAGCATCGTCGACGACCTGCAGTGGCTCAGGATGCCGCTGCCGATCGACCTCGATCACATCAACCTCTGGCTGCTCCGGGACGGGGCGGGCTGGACGCTCGTCGATACGGGCATGTTCTGCGAGCCCTGCAGGAGCGTCTGGTCCGACACCTTCAACGGTGCGATGCGCGGCGACCCGGCAAAGCGCGTCATCGCGACGCACCTGCACCCGGATCACGTCGGCTGTGCCGGCTGGCTCGTGGAGCATTTCGGGGTCGACCTCTGGATGACTCGCGAGGAATACATGCTCTGCCGCATCCTCGTGGCCGACACCGGGCGCCGCGCTCCGGAGGAAGGCATCCACTTCTATCACGCCGCCGGCTTTCCATCGGAATCACTCGACGGCTACCAGAAGATGTTCGGCTTTTTCGGCCGGATGGTGGCGCCGCTGCCCGAGTCCTACGAACGCCTCCGCGAAGACGACCACGTCGAGATCGGCGACCATTCGTTCAGGATCATCGTCGGCCGCGGTCATTCGCCCGAGCACGCCTGCCTATACGACGCCGAGCGCAAGCTGCTGATCGCCGGCGACCAGCTGCTGCCGTCGATCTCGTCGAACGTCAGCGTCTTTCCGACCGAGCCGCACGCCAACCCGCTGGCCGACTGGCTCGACTCGCTGGAGCGGCTCAGGAACGTCCTGCCCGAGGACGTACTCGTGCTGCCCGCACACGGTCGCCCGTTCACCGGCGCCCATAACCGCCTCGAGACACTCCTGAAACAGCATCGCGACCGGCTCGAACACCTGCTGGAGTTCTGCCGGGAGCCGCGCCGCGCCGTCGACGTGTTCCCCGCGCTGTTCCGCAGCCGAATTTCGTCGGACACGCTGATCATGGCCACCGGGGAGGCGATCGCGCACCTGAACTACCATCGGCAAGCGGGCAATATCGCAGCCGAGGACGATGCCGACGGCGTAACCTGGTACCGAACCTCTGCGTGATGCCCGGGACAAGTGCGAAACCGCGGCTTACGGCGGGCGGCATGCGGCGCGTTGCTTTCGCATGGCAGGGAATGTCCCCGCGGCGGGTACCACCGGATTCGTGACACTGTCTTCACGTAGAATGACCGCAGGTCCTGCGCGGGGCCAAGGTCAGAAGAAACAACAGGAGCTTGCAGGATGATGGACGAGAACATCGGCCCGAGATTACGTACCCGGCTGGCCCGGGCCACCATGGCAGTCGGGCTGGTCGTCGCGTTCAGCGGCGGCATGGCACAGACGGCGGGTAACGAAGCCGCATCGGGTGACGCCATGAACCCGGCGACGGCAGGCGACAATGACGCGCTGCCCCGCCGCGAACTGCCCGTCGATACCGCGCAAACCCGCGATTCGGAGGTCCGAATCCGGGGTCAGCGCGTACCCTACCGCGTGACGATTGGCACCCAGCCGGTGTACGGCGACGACGACAGGGCGATAGCGTCGCTGCACTACACCTACTACGAGCGGCGTGACGTCGAAAACCCGGAAAATCGACCGCTTTTCATCTCGTTCAACGGCGGGCCCGGATCGGGATCGTTGTGGATGCACCTCGGTTACACGAGTCCGAAAGTCCTGGTGATCGACGACGAGGGCTACCCCGTTCAACCCTACGGTGTGCGAGACAATCCGCACTCGATTCTCGACGTCGCCGACATCGTGTACGTCAATCCCGTCAATACCGGCTTCTCCCGCATCCTCGACGACGAGGTCGATCGCGAAACCTTCTTCGGCGTCGATGCAGACATCGAATACCTCGCAGGCTGGATCGACGTCTTCGTATCCCGCGTCGGCCGGTGGCGCTCGCCCAAATACCTCATCGGCGAAAGCTATGGAACGACGCGCGTATCGGGGCTGGCGTCCGCTTTGCAAAACAATCACTGGATGTTCCTGAACGGCGTCATCCTGGTGTCGCCCACCGGTCTCGGAATGACGGCGGAAGGACCCTCACCGCGCTCGTCACTCCTGAAGCTGCCCTACTACGCGGCGGCGGCCCACTATCACGGGCAGCTCGAACCGTCTCTGCAGGCGAAAGACCTTCTCGAGCTGCTGGCCGAGGTGGAGGAATTCACGATCGAAGAATACCTGCCGGTGACCGCGAAGGGCGGTTTCATCGATGACGATGAGCGCCGGCGAATCGCGGTCCAGGTCGCTCGTTATTCCGGCCTTTCCGAGCGTTTCGTGCTCGACTACAACCTTGCGGTGCCCGCGTCGGCCTTCTGGAAGGAACTGCTGCGCGACGACGGCTACACGATCGGCCGCCTCGACTCCCGGTACCTCGGCATCGACGGCGTGAACGCCGGTGAAACCTACGACTACCCGCCCGAGCTCATCTCCTGGAACCACGCATTCGCGCCGGCCATCAACGCTTACCTGCGTGATGAGCTTGGATTCGAAACCGATCTCCAGTACTACCTGTTCGGTCCCGTGCAGCCGTGGGAAGGCAGAGACACGAATGTCGCCGAGGAACTGCGGCTGGCAATGGCCCAGAACCCGTACCTCAACGTGATGGTGCAGTCGGGGTATTACGATGGCGCGACCGATTACTTCTCGGCGAAGTACGTCCTCTGGAACCTCGATCGAAGCGGGCGGCTTCGGGACCGCATGCGCTTCGAGGGCTATCGTAGCGGCCACATGATGTACCTCAGAGCCGAAGATCTCGAAACCTCGAATCAGCACATCCGTGAATTCATCGGGCAGACCATGCCCGGCGACGGTGTGCCGGCGAGCTACGGATCGGTGGGCGATCGCTGAGAGATACTCCGGGGCCATCGCCAGTCTTCTTTCTCGACGGGCCGTCCCGTCGACCTGTGTGCGTGCCCCGACAGCGCGCTTTTACATGGAATACCGACGATCCGTTACAGACGCTCTATCCGCGGAAAGATTGGACGGCCCCCGCTTCAGCGACTGCTATCATGCCCTCTGTTGATCCGTTGCGGACGATTATTTCAAGTGACAGGAAGTTGAGCCATGACAACGCCCCCGACCTTCTCCCACGTCGTTTTCATGACGCGTCGTTTCGAAGAAATGAAAGCCTGGTATGGCACGGTATTCGGCGCGGAGATCGTACACGGAGATCCCGCTCTCGCCTTTATGACCTATGACGACGAAAGCCATCGCTTCGCGATCGCGAATCTCGACGTGCTGAAGCCTGACGTGCCCGCAGATTCCGGCTCCGGTGAGATCGGCGTCAACCACCTCGCCTACACCTATGCATCAGCGGCAGACCTGCTCGAAACCTACGCGCGACTCAAAGAGCAGGGCGTCACACCCTACTGGACCGTGCATCATGGTTTTACGTTGTCTTTTTACTACCCGGATCCGGACGGCAACCGCATCGAGCTGCAGGTCGAATCCTGCAAGTCCCAAGCCGCCTTCGACTACATGCGCAGCGAAGCATTTGCGAGCAACCCGGTCGGTGTCGAAGTGGATGCCGAGGCGCTGCTGGCGCGTTATCGCGCGGGCGCGAGCGAAGCCGACCTGGTAGCACGTCCGCAAGGGGAGCCGTCACCCATTCCCGATGCTCACGGAATCGCCTGAACCGTGCGAGCCCGATTCGTCGGCACCAGGCCGGCGTGATGAGTCCAGGGGTGGGGCGTTTTCGTTCGCGCGCTGGCTCCACACCCGGCCACGGAGCCGGATAACGTGACACAAGTAGCTGAAATTCCAGTCAATCGACGTATATTTGGCGGCGTGATCAGCCGAATTCTCATTCTGCTCGCCCTTGGCGTGCCGGCCGCAGCCGGTGCGGCCACGAACCTGTGGTGGGATACCGCGTACCCGAACCGCTTCGAAGTCGCCGTCGAGACCGGCGCGGTATCGCCGGACAAGGGCTATGACGGGTACACGGCCCGCATCCCGGCGCTCGATACCGCCGCGCTGGTCGCGGCGGGCACAATGCTGCCCGACTGCAGCGACCTCCGGATCGTCTACTACGACGGGCTCGCCTGGACGGAGCTGCCGCGGCACGTCATCGACTGCGATTCGCCGACCACCGACATCCGCTTCATGCTCTCGGA
>JAZBNZ010000074.1:0-4157 GCA_036350895.1 Woeseiaceae bacterium | reverse complement strand
CGGCTGGCTGATGGGCGACAAGCGCACGCAGGGCCAGCCGCTGTGCAATCACCTGGCAAGCCTCGGCTGGGTTTGCGTGAATGCCAACTATCGCCTGAGTCCCGGTGCCACCTGGCCCGATCATCTCATCGACGCCAAGGCGGCGGTTGCCTGGGTTCGTGAGCATGCCGATGAGATCGGCATCGACCCGGGTTTCATCGCAATCGCCGGCGGCTCGGCCGGCGGGCAACTTGCGGCCATGACGGCGCTCACGGCCGGCGACCCGGACCTGCAGCCGGGCTTCGAAAGCGCCGATACGTCGATCCAGGCGGCGGCGACGTTCTACGGCGTGTACGACCTGACCAACCGTCTCGGCGCACTGCACCCGGATTTCCTGAAGAAGATGGTCGGGCCGCTCGTCATCAAGGCGTTCCCGGACACCGAGCCCGAACGCTTCAGCGTAGCGTCGCCGCGCGACTATGTCGGCAACGTCTCACAGCCGTGGCTCGTACTCCAGGGCGATCGCGATACGCTGACGCCCGCCGTCGAGGCGCGGGATTTCACTGAAGCGCTCAAGGCACATTCGTCCGACCCGGTGGGCTACCTCGAGCTGCCGTCTGCCCAGCATGCCTTCGACCTCTACTACTCGCCTCGCGCCATCGCGTCGGTCGAGACCGCCGCGCGCTTCCTCGTGACCTCGCACCGGCGGGCGATGGAAAATTCGGGGTCAGAGTAAAGACCTGAACAATTTGGGGTCAGAGTAAAAACTGGCTCTGCCAGTTTTTACTCTGACCCCAAATTATTCTGTCTGGCCTAGGCGACGCCGCGGCGGGCTTCGAGTTCCATGCGGACTTCGTGGGCCTTCTCTTCCGTGATGGAGTAGGAGGCAACGGCCCAGATCGCGATGGCGGATGCGATGCAGGGGATGAACGCGTCACTCAGGCGCATGAGCGTTATCGCCTCGGCGGTCTGGTTGCCGCCGAGTTCGACGTCGAAGCCCGTCCATACGAGCAGCACGCCGCCGCCGAAGATCGCGACGGACTGGCCCAGCTTGACGACCCACCAGTAGATGGATCCGTACATGCCTTCGCGTCGCTCGTGCGTGTGGAGTTCGTCCATGTCGACCACGTCGCAGATCATCGACGGCATCAGTGTGAACAGCCCGGCAAGGCCGAATGCCATGAACGGTGCCGGTATCAGCACGAGCCACGGGTTATCCGGTGTATAGCAGAACCACTTGAGTGCGTAGCCGATCATGGAGACGCCCGTCGAGACGAAGAACGCCCGTCGCTTGCCGATCTTCGTTGCCAGCCAGGTGATGAGCGCGATGACGCAGAGCGCCGTAATCGCCTGGACCGATCCCGAGTGACCGACGAAGACCGATCCCGCTTCCTGGTCGCCGCCGAATACGTAGTAGATGATCACGTAGGACTGGAAGGCGGCGATCAGGATGAAGCCGTTGAAGACGAGGAAGGTCGCGACGCAGAGTTTCAAGAACGGCTTGAACTTCAGCGTATTCGCAAAGGCGCGGAAGAAGCCCATGATGACTTCGCCGGCGCCGCCCGGGCCCTCTTCGCCCTCCTGGGCGGCAATATCCTTGAAGCGCTCCCTGAGGAGAATCGCCGGCAGAATACCGAGGCCGATAGCAACGGCCGCGATGACGAGTGCGAGATAGCTCGCCCCGTTGACGACATCGCCGAATACCGGCATGTACATGATCGCCAGGAAATACGGCGAGATCATGTAGGCAATGTTGCCGATGAAGTTCTGCACGCCCATCAGGCGCGTTCGCTCATGGTAGTCGGGCGTCAGCTCGTAGCCCAGCGCGACCCAGGGCGTCGCGTAGATGGTGTATGCCAGGAAAAAGATCAGCGAGCCGGCCAGGAAATACCAGAAGTACCAGGACTCGGTCTTGCCTTCCGGTAACTGCCACAGGACGGCGAAGACGATGCCGACGAAGATCGCGCCTACGAAGATGTAGGGTCGGCGGCGCCCGTAGCGGGATCGCGTGTTGTCGGAAATGTAGCCCATCAACGGGTCGGTGAGCGCGTCGGTCAGTCGCGGCAGGGCACCGAGCAGTCCGACCAGCGCCGGATTCATGCCCAGCCCGAGGTTCAGGACGATGAGCATTCGGCCGATCGAGTCGGCGAGCGTGTTGTTGACGAACGCACCGACGCCGTAGACCAGCTTCAGGTGAAACGGGATTCGATCTTTCTGGGCGGTTTGGTAGAGGGCGCCTGAGTCCAATGTTTTTCTTGTAGTTACTGCACCAAACTGGAGCTTGACGCACGATCGTGAAGCAAATTGACAGCGCTGTCAAACACTGCTAAACCAGATTCGGAATCCCTGAAACGGCAGTCCCGGGCGATCCCTGCGTCGTTCCGGCACGGGTACCGCTGCTCGGGGCGGCCACACGAACGACCCGTCGCATTGTAAGCGCTTGCAGGCGGCGCGGCACCTGTAATCGAGGGCACTTGAGGATGACAGCAAGAAATTTCTTCACGGTCGGCTTCCTGCTGCTGGCCGGCTGCGGCCCGGCACCCGACGCGCCGGACACCGCATCGCCCGGGATCGACCTTCGGCAGCCGGCCGGCATGCGGGTGGCGGGCGAGGTCATGGCGATTGCCTATTCCGGATTTCGGGAGGGGCAGCATCCCGATCGCGGCGACGGCGCCGTGAATCCGGGCGAAGACGAGATCCTCGAGGATCTCGAGATCCTGGCCGATCACGGTTTCAGGCTCATCCGCGTCTACGACACGGGCGAAAATACGGAAACGACCCTGGAGCTCATTCGCGAGCACGAGCTGCCCATCAAGGTGCTCCTGGGGCTGTGGCTGCGAGCCGAGATCAGCAATCACGAGGGCTGTCCCTGGCTTGACCAGCCGATACCCGACGAGGAACTCGCCGCCAACAAGATCGCCAATGCCGCCGAGATCGAGCGGGGGATCGCGCTGGCCCGCGACTACGAGGATATTGTCGTCGCCGTCAACGTGGGGAATGAAGCCCTCGTCGAATGGAATGACCACATGGTGCCGCTGGACGACGTCATTGCCTACGTGCGCGAAGTGAAATCGGCTATCGAGCAGCCGGTCACGGTGGCGGACAACTACGAATGGTGGATCAGCGACGGCGCGCCGCTCGCCGCGGAGCTCGACTTCCTCGGCGTCCACACCTACCCGGCCTGGGAAGAGAAGACGATCGACGAGGCGCTCGATTACACGATCGAGAATATCCGCGGCGTCAAGGCGGCGCTGCCCGGCAAGCCGATCGCCATTCTCGAGGCAGGCTGGGCGACCACCGCCGATGAATTCGGCGACCAGGCCAGCGAAGCCAACCAGGCCCGGTATTACGAGGAACTGGAGCAGTGGGCGCGCGACAACAACATCACCGTGTTCTTCTTCGAAGCCTTCGATGAGCCCTGGAAGGGCGATCCGGCGCGCCTGGACGGCGCCGAGAAGCACTGGGGCATCTTCAAGGTCGATCGTTCTCCGAAGCAGGTCATGAGCCGGTAGGCGCGCCATGGCGGGTGAGTCGAAGACATCGCTTCGAGGACTGCGCACGTTCTGCGTGGCCGCCCGGCACGAGAACTTCCGCACGGCCTCCGAGGACCTGTTCATTACCGCGTCTGCGGTCAGTCACCAGGTCAAGAGCCTCGAGGAGGAGCTCGGGATCCGGCTGTTCGATCGTAACAGCCGGGAGCTCAGGCTGACCCCGACCGGCCGGGCGTTCTACGAAGAAGTGAGCCCGCTCATCGAAAAACTGGATGCGGTCGCGGCGAGCTACCGCGCGACGACCTCGCCCAGCATCGTTCGTATCTCCGTCCAGCCGTTTTTCGGCAGCGAGTACTTCGTCCCGCGCCTGAGCCAGTTCACGGCACAGCATCCGGAGATCGACATCCAGGTAGGCACCAGTGACGAGAGTGCCGAGACCTATCCGGCGGACGTCGATCTGTCGATCCGCCTGTTTCGCTCGCCGCCGGCGAACCCGAGGTCGCACCTCCTGTTTCCGCTTCGGCTGGTCCCGGCGGGGTCGCCGTCGTTCAAGAAGGGTCTCGTCGTTCGGAAAAAGACCATCCAGAGCGACTTTCCGCTCATCGTGCACGAGACGCTGCCCAAGGCCTGGAAGAAATGGTCGAAGGCGGCGGGAATCACCCTGCCGAAAGACGGCAAGGTGACGCG
>JAZBNZ010000073.1:0-2975 GCA_036350895.1 Woeseiaceae bacterium | reverse complement strand
GCCTCCAGCGTGCCGTTGCCGACGTCGGAGGTCTGCGGGTTGAGCATTTCGAGCAACGTTGCCTCGACGACAAGGCCGGCATCGGCCGACGGCCCCGTCTCGAACTCGCGCAGGAAGGCTTCGAGTGACTCGAGGCTTTCCCGGGTCTGTGCCGCGTGCTCGGCGAGCACGCCGCGGATGGCCAGGAATTCCTCTTCCAGGTCGGCCAGGACTCGCTGTTCTTCCACGCGTTCCTGGCGTTCGTCCCACCATGCATCGATCGCGAACGCGAGCAGGATGCTGGCGACGACAGCGGTGCCCTCGGCGAAGATTCGCGACCAGGGAATGTCGGCACGGGCGTTCATCGCCGCATCATAGCAGCAAGCGGCGCCTGTCCCGCGTCGCCGTACTCAGCCGGGAAGCGCTCTTCGAGTGCCTCCCGCAACGACCCTCAGTCGCGCGCGCCGATCGGCACCATCAGGTGTTCGTACGGCGTACCTTTCCACATCACGTAGGGGCCGCCGTTTTGCGGGTCGGTCGGGAAACTGTCGAGCAGCCCGGGCGGCGCCACGATCATCAGGTGGGGGCCTTCGACGATCCATTCGTTGTCGGCCGAGGGTCCTGCCGCGTACGGGTCGATATTGCTGGCGCCCTCGTCGCCCTGCAGCATGTACGAGATGCCGATGGTTTCCGCCGCGTAGGCCGTGTTGTTCTGCCATGCGTCCGCCCACTTCATCCATTCCGCATCCATGCACATCGGTGCCGTGCCCTTGAGGTTCGGCGGAGTCGGCAGGCAGATGTAGCCGTTGTCGCCTTCCCTGAGCGTATTGCCTTCCCAGTCGACGACCGTGGCGCCGGCCGCCATGCCGGGCCAGCCGGCGCTCAGCGCTTCGGAGAGCGCCTCGGAATGATCGTCCGCCGAGCCTGCGAAAGGCAGCAGGAAAAGAGCAGCAAGAAACAGGCGAACGGGCACGTTCGCTCTAAAGGAAATAACCATGATGACCCCCGGGAAATAATGTTTTTGTTATTGGTGTTGTCGAAACGGACTTTCATCCTCGTCCCGAAAGTATAGACGTTCTATCCCGTTCTGCCGGAATCGGCAGGATCGCGGCAACCCGCGACGTTCCGGGTGAACTACCGGCGTTCGCAGTACTGGATGCTGAACAGCCGCTCCGGGTCGGTCCAGACCTTGCGCACCTCGAAGCCCGCTTCGTGTGCCATCTCGGCGAAGCCCTCCAGCGTGTATTTATGGGAGTACTCGGTCAGGATGGCCTCACCCTCGGCAATCTCGATCTGTTCGTCGCCGAGACGGATCAACTGGTCGGACGTCGAATCGAGCCGAATCTCGATGCGTCCCTCGTCGCGGTTGTATTCGGCGCGGTGCTCGAAGGCGTCGAGATCGAAGTTCGCACCGTGCTCACGATTGATGTGCCGCAGCATGTTGAGATTGAACTCGGCCGTCACTCCCTGCGAGTCGTTGTAGGCCGCTTCGATGATCTTCGGGTCCTTCTGCAGGTCGACGCCGATCAGGAGGGCGCCACCGGCCCCCGCTTCCTGGTACATCACCCTGAGCAGGTCGAGTGCGGCGTCCCGGGTGAAATTGCCGATCGTCGAGCCGGGGAAATACACGACATTCTTGATCGGCGCGATCGCGGGTTCCGGCAGATCGAAAGGCTGCAGGAAGTCCGCCGCGACGGGCAGGATCTCCAGGTCGGGATAGTCGGCCTTCAGGTTCTCGGCAGCCGCGACGAGGTGATCCTCGGAGATGTCTACCGGCACGTACACGGCCAGCGAATTCAGGTGGTCAAGCAGGATGCGGATCTTGACGCTCGAGCCCGCGCCGAACTCGATCAGGCTCGCATGCTCGCCGACGAGATCCGCGATCTCGTCGATATGGTCACGCATGATCCTGAGCTCGGTCTCGGTCGGGTAGTACTCCGGCAAGCGCGTGATCTCGTCGAACAGCTGCGAGCCGCGCTCGTCGTAGAAGAACTTCGGCGAGATCATCTTCTCGGGCTTGCGCAGTCCGGCGATGATCTCGTTGAGGTCGTCGGATGCTTCATTAGCCTGCGAGCTGACGGGCAGGTCCGGGGATGCCGCACTTGCGGATTTTGCGCTCATTGGCTCAGGCGTCTCCGTCTTTGGCGAGCCGCAGCCCCAGCATCTGCCAGCGCTGCTGCGGATAAAAGAAACTGCGGTAGGTGGACCGCACGTGGTCTCTCGACGTAACTGCGGAACCGCCGCGCACCGTCATCTGGTTGCACATGAACTTGCCGTTGTACTCCCCGAGCGAGCCGTCGAGCGGCTCGAAACCCGGGTAGGGCGCATACGACGAAGCGGTCCATTCCCAGACGTCCCCGAAGAACTGCGAGCCGGTGCCGGCGACGGGATGCAGGTAACCGGCGTCGAACAGGTTGCCCTCGACCGGTTCGTCGGCCGCCGCGGCCTCCCATTCGAACTCGGTCGGCAGGCGGGCGCCCGCCCAGCGGGCGAAGGCGTCGGCCTCGTAGTACGAGAGGTGCGCGACCGGCGCGTCGGCGTCGATCTCGCGTTCGCCGCCGAGCGTGAATTCCGAGTCGAGGCCCTCGCTCCAGTAGAGCGGCCGCTGCCAGCCTTCCGACTGTACCGTGCCCCAGCCGTCGGCGAGCCACAGCGGACAATGCGCGTAACCGCCGTCGAAGATGAACTCGCGGAACTCGCCGTTGGTCACCAGCCGTGAAGCGATGCGATGCGGGTAGAGGAGCGTCTCGTGCCGGGGCGTCTCGTTGTCGAAGAAGAACCCGTCGCCCTCGAAGCCTGCCTGGACGATGCCGCTCGGTCCCGGTACGAATTCGAGCGGCGCCGGCGTGACGCGCGTCGGCAGTGGCAGCTCCGGGTTATAGGCAGGCTTCAGCGGATTCTGGAAAAGGACATGCTTGATGTCGGTCAGCAGGAGTTCCTGGTGCTGCTGTTCGTGGTTGAGGCCGAGTTCGACGCGGAACGCGAGCTCGGCATTG
>JAZBNZ010000072.1:0-14354 GCA_036350895.1 Woeseiaceae bacterium | reverse complement strand
GAACCCGAACGGCTCGGGCGACGGGATCTGCGGGCTGTCGAACGACGATGGCCGCGTCACGATCATGATGCCGCACCCCGAACGCGTGGCGCTCACGCGGCAGAATTCCTGGCATCCGCCGGAGTGGGGCGTCGAGGGCCCGTGGATGCGCATGTTCCGCAACATGCGGGTCGCGGTGGGCTGAGTCAGACGGCCTTGGGTCCGGCGCTCGCCCGGTCGTTCTCGGCTTCCTGGACGAAGAACTGGCGCACCTTGATCGCGCGCGTGAGCTTGCCGCGGCGAACGAACAGCTGGTAGAGCATGTCCTTCATGACCTCCAGCAGCATGCCGGCCTGTACCCGGTTCAACAGCGGCAGTTCGTCCTCGTCGCCGGATTCGAACAGGATGGACTTGATCGGCAGGAAGGTCTCGTCGTCGATCTCCGCGATGTCCTGCGCAACCATGACTTCCTCGAAGGCGCGCAGCTTGCCGCCCTCGCCGAGTGCCCGGTAGGCCGACAGGGCCGACCGGCGGCACATCGATGCGAACGCGTTGAAGTTGTTGCCGGAGTAGCAGGCGAGTGCCTCGCGGAACAGGACCTGGGTGTCGTCGGGCAGGTAGGAGAAGGCGAAGCGCTCACGCGGCCGTTCCAGCTCGACGAAATTCTGGTAGAGCTCGACGCTGTCCTCGCGATACTCCTTGACCGCGAAACGCAGGAACACCGGCGCGTGGCAGGCATCGCACTGGTAGACGACGCCGACGTGTTTCGGCCGGTATTTCAGCAGCTCGGACGCGGTCGGTACGCTCTGCAGGCGCATGTGGGCGAACACCCCGCAGTAGGGGCAGTCGAGACTCAGCGAGTCTCCATGATCGCTCTTGAGGCCGTGCTCGTCGGTGATCGAAACCGCCATCTCGCTCGTTACTCGTCGTTGTTGTTATTGTGGTTTTTATCGCCGGTGATTTTTATGTAAGACCCGGCACCTGCAGTATGCACCAAGCCCGGGCGCACGCCGCGCCGCTTGGACATAATCCACCGATCATTCTACACGTTGTGTCCGACGAGGGGTCGGTAACGCAGCGCTCCTAGCGCTCGTCCCAGCGGCCGACAGCCTCGTTCGCGGCGTCGTTGAGGGGACGCGCGATCAGCGCGTTACGGGTCATCCGTATCTCGTAACGGGCGCCGGGTGCCATGGGAAGGTAGGTCGCCGTGCCGTAATAGGCATCGACGCCGGGCACCAGCATCGGGAAGTCGTTGGCGAGCGACCAGAGATCGGCTCTGCCGGTCTCGCTGAGACCGTGCACGCTGCGCGGCTCCGAGCGCTCCCGCTCGACATCGGTGTAGCGACCCGACAGCCGCTCCAGCGCGTAGATCGGTTCGAGGCCGAGTAACGTGAACGGCGCCGTCCAGCTGATGATGCGGGCGTCGAGCTGCCATTCGTCGCCCGATAGCGTCATGATCCGATCGCGCTCGCCGTCGACCATCAGCCGTGCCTCGAAGGTATCGTCGCCGAGCTGGACGAACTCGATTTCACCGACGCGCGTCTCATCGGTGAGCCGCGCGTAGCCCAGGTAGCTCGTCGCGACGAGGATGCCAAAGGCGGCGAGCACACCCGTCAGGACGCCGCCGGAAATCGCCGTGCCGGCCTTCTTCAGGCGACCGTAGCGCAGGTGCCTGAGCGTCATTGCCACGCTGTAAAGCGCGATCAGGCAGAGGAGTCCGGTGATAGCGAGCAGCAGGTTCATACGCGGTGTCAGCCTTCGAGACGCTTGTACTTGATGCGATGCGGGTTGTCGGCATCCGCGCCGAGCCGGCGGTGGCGATCTTCCTCGTAGTCGGCGTAATTGCCGGCGAAGAAGACGACCTCGGAGTTGCCCTCGAAGGCGAGGATGTGGGTCGCAATACGATCGAGGAACCAGCGATCGTGCGAGATCACGACCGCCGAGCCCGGGAATTCCAGCAGCGCTTCCTCGAGTGCCCTGAGCGTCTCGACGTCGAGGTCGTTCGTCGGCTCGTCGAGCAGTAGCAGGTTGCCGCCGGCGCGCAGCGTTTTCGCCAGGTGTACCCGGTTGCGCTCGCCACCCGAGAGCAGGCCGATCTTCTTCTGCTGCTCGCCGCCGCGGAAGTTGAAGCGGCCGACGTAGGCTCGCGACGGCGTCTCGTAGTTGCCGACCTTGATCAGGTCCTGGCCGTCCGAGATCTCCTCCCAGACCGTCTTGTCGTCGTTGAGCGCATCGCGGGACTGGTCGACGCTCGCGAGCTTGACCGTGTCGCCGAGGCGGATCGTCCCGGCGTCCGGCGACTGCTCGCCGGTGATCATGCGGAAGAACGTCGTCTTGCCCGCGCCGTTCGGGCCGATGACGCCCATGATGCCGCCGGGCGGGAGCGAGAGATCGAGCCCGTCGATCAGGAGCTTGTCGCCGAAGCCCTTCCGGAGGCCCTCGGCCTCGATCACGACGTCGCCGAGCCGCGGGCCCGGGGGAATGTAGATCTCGTTGGTCTCGTTGCGCTGCTGGTAGCTGCTGCTGGAGATCTCCTCGAACTGGCGCAGGCGGGCCTTGGACTTGGCCTGGCGGCCCTTCGGGTTCGAGCGCACCCACTCGAGTTCGGCCTGCATGGCTTTCTGGCGCGCCTTCTCGGAGGCCTCCTCTGTCTTGAGGCGATTCTCCTTTTGTTCGAGCCAGGACGAGTAGTTGCCTTCCCACGGGATGCCGTGGCCGCGATCGAGTTCGAGGATCCAGCCGGCGACATTGTCGAGGAAGTAGCGATCGTGAGTCACGGCAATGACCGTACCGGGATATTCGTCGAGAAAGCGCTCCAGCCAGGCGACGGATTCGGCGTCGAGGTGGTTCGTCGGTTCGTCGAGCAGCAGCATGTCGGGCTGCGAGAGCAGCAGGCGGCAGAGCGCGACGCGGCGCCGCTCGCCACCCGAGAGTTTCGTGACGTCAGCCTCCCACGGCGGCAGCCGAAGCGCGTCCGCGGCGATCTCGAGCTTGCGATCGAGCTCCCATGCGCCGGCTGCGTCGATGGCGTCCTGCAGCTTGCCCTGTTCCTCGAGCAATGCGTTCATCTCGTCGTCCGACATCGGCTCGCCGAAGCTCATGCTGATCTCGTTGAAGCGATCGACGAGCGCTTTCGTCTCGGCGACGCCGTCCTCGACGTTACCGCGGACGTCCTTGTCGGGGTCGAGTTCCGGTTCCTGCGGCAGGTAGCCGATGTTGATACCGGGCTGCGGCCGGGCCTCGCCGTCGAACTCCTTGTCGATACCGGCCATGATGCGGAGCAGCGTGGACTTGCCCGAGCCGTTCAGGCCGAGCACGCCGATCTTGGCGCCGGGGTAGAAGGACAGCGAGATGTCGCGGAGGATGAAGCGCTTCGGGGGCACGACCTTGGCCACCCGGTTCATCGTGAAGATATATTGCGCCATGACAGCCAGTGGTTGCTTGTGGAGGGCGCATTATCCGGTATGCCACGACCGGCGCAAGCTCGCCCGAGAAGGAGGGAACGGCCGTAAAGGCACCCGCGATCCGGCCGCGGCCTTCTGCCGGCGCCGGCCGCGGCTGGGCTCGAGACCTGTATCCTGATGTTCCTCCGCGGCCATCCGGCTGCCATCGCCCGCGAGAAACCGGTAGAATTGCCCGTTCCCTCCCCGATTTTCACCTCGATCCCGGAGATCACCACCCGATGCTAGCCACGTACCCGACGATTGAATCCTTCGACCCGGAACTCGCCGCCGCCATGCAGGCGGAGTCCCGGCGGCAGGAAGACCACATCGAGCTCATAGCGTCCGAGAACTACGCCAGCCAGCGCGTCATGGAGGCGCAGGGCTCGGTGCTGACGAACAAGTACGCGGAGGGATATCCGGGCAAGCGCTATTACGGTGGCTGCGAATACGTCGACGAGGCAGAGCGGCTCGCGATCGAGCGCGCCATGGCGCTGTTCGGCGCCGATTACGCGAACGTGCAGCCGCACTCCGGCTCGCAGGCCAACGCGGCCGTGTGCATGGCCCTGCTCGAGCCGCACGACAAGCTGCTGGGCATGAGCCTCGCCGAGGGCGGGCACCTCACGCACGGCGTCAAGGTCAACTTCTCGGGTAAGCTCTACGACGCCGTGCAGTACGGCATCGATCCCGAGACCGCGCTGATCGACTACGACCAGGTCGAGGCGCTCGCCAAGGAGCACGAGCCGAAGCTGATCATCGCCGGCTTCTCGGCCTACTCGCGGGTCGTCGACTGGGCGCGCTTCCGCGAGATCGCCGACAGCGTGGGCGCGTACCTGCACGTGGACATGGCTCACGTGGCCGGCCTCGTCGCGACGGGCCACTATCCGAGCCCGATCCCGCACGCGGACGTCGTGACCACGACGACTCACAAGACGCTGCGCGGGCCCCGCGGCGGTCTCATCCTCGCCCGCAAGAACGACGCGTTGACGAAAAAATTCAATTCGCTCGTATTTCCCGGCACGCAGGGCGGACCGCTGATGCACGTGATCGCCGCCAAGGCCGTTGCCTTCAAGGAGGCGATGGAGCCGTCCTTCAAGGACTACCAGCAGAAGGTGTGCGACAACGCCAAGGTCATGGCCGAGGTCCTTGCCGGACGCGGTTATCCCATCATCTCCGGTGGCACCGACAACCACCTGATGCTCGTGAGCCTGATCGACAAGGGCATCACCGGTAAGGACGCCGACGCCGCGCTCGGCCGGGCGAACATCACCGTCAACAAGAACGCGGTACCGAACGATCCCCAGTCGCCCTTCGTGACGAGCGGGCTCAGGCTCGGCACGCCGGCCATCACGACGCGCGGCTTCGGCACCGGGGAAACGCGGGAACTGTCCGGCTGGATTGCGGACGTGCTGGACGACCTCGGCGACGAGGCGACGATCGAGCGCGTCAAGGGGCAGGTGGTCGAGCTTTGCCGCCGCTTCCCGGTCTACGCCTGACCCGTCGCGGCGTGATCCATGCACTGCCCGTTCTGCAGCCACGAGGAGACCAAGGTCATCGATTCCCGCCTGGCGGGTGAAGGCCGACAGATCCGCCGGCGCCGGCAGTGCCTCGACTGCAACGAGCGCTTCACCACCTTCGAGACGGCCGAACTCGTCATGCCGAGGATCGTCAAGAGCGACGACACGCGGCAGCCGTTCGACGAGGACAAGCTCAGGAACAGCATGTCCCGAGCGCTCGAGAAGCGCCCGGTGCCGAGCAACAACCTGGAGCAGGCCGTCGGCCGGCTGATCCACAAGCTGCGGACCATGGGCGAGCGCGAGGTGCCCTCGCGCCTCGTCGGCGACCTCGCAATGGACGAACTGCGGAAACTCGACGAGGTCGCCTATGTCCGCTTCGCGTCCGTCTACCGGCAGTTCCAGGACGTGACCGAGTTCGAGGACGAGATCCGCCGGCTGCAGCGGCTCTCCGAGATCGCGGCGAACCGGGAACAGATGTCGCTCCTGCCCGAATTGCTGACCGACACGGCCGGCAAGGGCGACAAGCAAGAGTAGGCAGCGTGTTCACGATCGACGATACCCGGCACATGGCGCGTGCCCTGAAGCTGGCTGCCCGCGGCATGGCCACGGCACATCCGAACCCGATGGTCGGCTGCGTGATCGCCAAAGACGGGCAGGTCGTGGGCGAGGGCTGGCACCGCCGGACCGGCGAGCCGCATGCTGAAATCGTCGCGCTCGAGGCCGCCGGCACCGGTGCGCGCGACAGCACCGTGTACGTCTCGCTCGAGCCGTGCTCGCATCACGGCCGCACGCCGCCCTGCGCGGATGCCCTCGTCGAGGCCGGCGTGGCGCGCGTCGTTGCTGCGATGGTCGACCCGAATCCCGAGGTCAGCGGCCGCGGCCTCGAGCGCTTGCGCGCAGCCGGGATAGAGGTCGCGAGTGGCCTGCTGGAGGCCGAGGCGCGCGAACTCAATCGGGGTTTCGTCAAGCGCATGCAGACCGGTCGGCCGTGGGTCCAGCTCAAGATCGCCGCGAGTCTCGACGGCGGGACCGCGATGCAAAGCGGCGAAAGCCAGTGGATCACGGGGCCGTCGGCCCGCGCCGACGTGCAGCGGTTCCGCGCGGCGGCCGGTGCGATCATGACCGGCGTCGGGACCGTCATCGCCGACGACCCGCGCCTGACCGTTCGCGACGGGATCGACGCCGGGCGACAGCCGCTACGGGTCGTACTGGACTCCGGCCTGCGGACGCCCCTGACCGCCCGGATGTTTCGAGAGCCGGGCGCGACGCGGATCTATTATTGCGGTGCCCCGGTCCGGGAGGATCTCGAGGAAGCCGGCGCCACGCTCGTGCGGGTGGCCGGTCACCGTGGCGGGGTCGATCCCGCAGCCGTACTCGACGACCTCGGCACGCTCGGCGTCAACCTTGTAATGGTCGAGGCCGGCGCCACATTGGCAGGCAGCCTCGCGGCGGATGCGCTCGTCGACGAGTTCGTCATTTACCAGGCGGCACAGCTGCTCGGCAGCGGTACGCGTCCCATGCTGGACACGCCGGGCTGGACCCGGCTGGGGCACCGGCTCGACCTCGACATTATCGATCTGCGCCGCGTCGGGTCCGACATCCGGATCATCGCCCGAGCGGCGCAGCAGCAGGAGACCTGATGTTCACAGGCATCATCAAGGCCATGGGCCGAATCGACAGCATGACGCCCGTCGGCGGTGACATTCGCCTGACCGTGACCTCCGACGGCCTGCCATGGGGCGACTACGCGGTCGGTGACAGCATCGCCGTCAACGGGGTTTGCCTGACCGCGGTGGCGCTCCATCAGAACGGCTTCGACACCGACGTCTCCACGGAGACGCTCGACGTGACCGCGCTTAAGGCGCTCGACCCCGGCGCAGCCGTCAACCTCGAACCCGCGCTGGCGGCCGGCGAGCGTCTCGGCGGCCACATCGTGTCCGGTCACGTCGACTGCGTCGGCCGCGTCGTCCGCCGCGAGGGTGACGCGCGCTCGATCCGCTTCGACGTCGAGATTCCCGCCGAGTACGCGCGCTACGTGGCCAGGAAAGGTTCGATCTGCATCGACGGGGTCAGCCTCACCGTCAACGAGGTGCAGGCGAACCGCTTTTCGGTGAACATCATTCCCCATACCGCCGAGGTTACGATCATCGGCACGTACCGGGTCGGCACGATCGTCAATATCGAGGTCGACCTGGTGGCGCGTTACCTGGAACGGCTCCTCATGAAGGACGAGGGCGGCCTCGACCTCGAGAAACTGAGAGAACACGGCTATGCATGACATGTTCAGTCCCATCGACGACATCATCGAGGACATCCGCGACGGCCGCATGGTCATCATGGTGGACGACGAGAATCGCGAGAACGAAGGCGACCTGCTGATGGCTGCCGGCAAGGTACGGCCCGAGGACATCAACTACATGGCGACGCATGGCCGCGGACTGATCTGCCTGACCCTCTCGCGCGAGCGCTGCGCGCAGCTCAGGCTGCCGCTCATGGTCAACGAGACCGACATGCGCCACGCGACCAACTTCACGGTGTCGATCGAGGCGGCCGAGGGCATCACGACCGGCATCTCCGCCCACGACCGGGCCCGCACGATCCAGGCCGCCGTCGCGGCGGACGCAAAGCCCGAGGACCTGTCGCAGCCGGG
Source organism: Woeseiaceae bacterium (assembly GCA_036350895.1). Lineage (GTDB taxonomy): Bacteria > Pseudomonadota > Gammaproteobacteria > Steroidobacterales > Woeseiaceae > UBA1847. The sequence goes on along the minus strand of JAZBNZ010000072.1, from coordinate 6,768 downwards.
CCATATCTTTCCCGTGATGGCGCAGCCGGGCGGCGTGCTGACGCGCGCCGGCCATACCGAGGCAGGCTGCGATCTCGCCCGGCTGGCGGGCCTGGAGCCGGCCGCCGTGATCGTCGAGATCCTCAACGAGGACGGGACGATGGCCCGCCGCCCGGATCTCGAGCGCTTCGCGCGCGAGCACAACGTCAAGATCGGGACGATCGCGGACCTGATTCGCTACCGCCTCGAGAAGGAACGCAACGTCGAGCGCATCTCCGAGACGCCGGTCAGGACGCGGCACGGCGATTTCACGCTTATCTGCTACGACGACCGCATCAACCGTGCCGTACACCTCGCGCTCGTGAAAGGCGATCCCTCGAAGCACGACAACCCGCTGGTTCGGGTCCACCTGCACGACACGCTCGGCGACGTGATCGGCGTCCAGAGCGAGACGCTCGGCTGGCCGATCGACAGCGCGATCGAGCGCATCGCCCAGGAGGAGGCCGGTGTCGTCGTCGTGCTTCGCGAGCAGGAGAGCTCGCGCGAGCTCATGGAAGCCATCGAGCGCGTCGCGGGGCGCAGCGAGGCGCCGGGTGACGTCAGTTCCGGCGATATCGTGCTCAGGACCTACGGCGTCGGCGCGCAGATCCTGCGTGATCTCGGCCTGACCCGAATCCGTGTATTATCGGCGCCCAAGAACATGTACGCGATCTCGGGATTCGATCTCGAGATCACCGAATACGTCTGACCACCCGACGGCAAGGACCGGCCCAGCATGGACAAGATCAAGACGACCAGCGGCGATCGGGTCATCCGTGACGCTCGTTTCGTACTCGTCGCCTCGCGCTTCAACGACTTCATCGTCGACTCGCTGGTGAAGGGCGCCGTCGAGTGCCTGCGCGCGCACGGCGCCCAGGATGCCGATCTCGAGATCGTGCGCGTTCCCGGTGCTTTCGAGATGCCGGTCGTCGTCGATCGGGTCGCGGCCAGCCGCCGCCCCGACGGGATCATTGCGCTCGGCGCGGTCATCCGCGGCGGGACGCCGCACTTCGATTACGTTGCCGGCGAGTGCGTGCGCGGCATCTCGGCGGCCGCCCTGAAACACGGCATCCCGGTGGGTTTCGGCGTCCTGACGGTCGACACGATCGAGCAGGCCATCGAGCGGGCCGGTACGAAGGCAGGTAACAAGGGCGAGGAGGCCGCGATGGCGGTCATCGAGACCGTCAGCCTGCTGCGTCGCCTCGACTGAAGCCGCGGAACCTTGGCTAAGGCATCCACCAGCGGCGCAAGGACGAAAGCGCGCGAGCTGCTCGTCCAGGCGCTGTATCAGCACCAGATCGGCGGCCACGACACGGCCGAGCTGCTCGAGCAGTTCCACGAGCAGGCGGAGTACGCCCGCGTCGAACAGGCGATGTTCGACGAGGCACTGCCGGAGATCCTCGCCTCGCGCGATGCACTCGATGCCCTCATCGCCGAGTACGTCGATCGTCCCATCGAGCAGCTCGACCCGATCGAGCGGGCTATCCTCTGGATCGGTTTCCATGAACTCAGGGATCATATCGAGGTGCCGTACCGGGTCGTGATCAACGAGGGCGTCAACCTCGCGAGGCGTTTCGGCGCCGTCGACGGCCACAAGTACGTCAACGCCTGCCTCGACAAGGGAGCGCAGGCGCTGCGCGTGATCGAGGTGCAGGCCCGGGACCGTGGATGAGTTCGGACTGATACGACGCTATTTCGCCCGTGCCGGCGGCGATGGCTGCGTCCGCGTCGGCATTGGCGACGACGCTGCGGTCATGATGATGCCCGAGCCGGGCAACGCGCTCGTCGCGGCGACCGATACCCTCGTCGAGGGCGTCCATTTCCCGGTGACGCTGGATGCCTGGCACGTCGGCTGGCGCGCCGTCATGGTCAACGTCTCCGATTTTGCCGCGATGGGTGCGCGGCCGCGCTGGATGACGCTGGCGCTGACGCTCCGCGAGGCCGATCCCGACTGGCTCGAAGGTTTTGCTGCTGGCATGTTCGAGGCCGCGTCCCGCTACGGCGTCGCGCTCGTCGGCGGCGATACGACCAGCGGCAGCCAGATCGTCGCCAGTCTCCAGGTCATGGGCGACGTGCCCCCGGGCAGGGCTCTGCTGCGCTCGGGCGCAAGGCCCGGCGACACGATCTACGTGACCGGCACGCCGGGCGACGCCGCGGCGGGCCTCGACGAATTCGAAAGCAAGGACGCGAGCCCGGTGCTCAGGGAGCGCTTCATGAAGCCCGAGGCGCGCGTGGAGTACGGCCTGGCGCTGCGCGATTTTGCGACCGCGGCCATCGACGTCTCCGACGGTTTGTACGCTGACCTCGACAAGCTGCTCATCGCGAGCGGCTGCGGCGGCGAGCTGTATCTCGATCGCCTGCCGCTGTCTGCCGCGCTGCAGGAGCGGTATTCACGGGACCGGCAGCTCGAGTTCGCGCTGTCCGGCGGTGACGATTACGAGCTCTGTTTCACGGGACCCGCCGCCGCACCGCCGGCCGCGGATCTTCCGGTAACGGCGATCGGCAAGGTGGTCAGGGGCAAGGGCATCGCCTGTACCGAGGACGGCCGGGCCGTGAAGTACGCGGACAAGGGCTTTTTGCATTTCAAATGAGCGAACGCATACCTAACCTCGCGGCGGTCGTGCTCAGGGACCCGGTGCACATCTTAGCCTTCGGATTCGGCAGCGGCCTGGCGCCGTTCGCGCCGGGCACCTTCGGTACGCTCGTCGCGCTGCCCTTGTTCTGGCTGACCCGGGACCTCGCCGTTGCGCTGCAGCTTGGCGTCGCGCTGCTCGCTGCCATCGCAGGTATCTGGATCTGCGGCGAGTCGTCGCGGCGTCTCGGCGTGCACGACCACGGCGGCATCGTCTGGGACGAGATCGTCGCCATGTACCTGGTGCTGATCGTCGCGCCCTTGACGGTGGCGGGCTGGATTGCCGCTTTCGCGCTGTTCCGCGTGTTCGATATCGTCAAACCCTGGCCGATTCGGGACCTGGATCACAGACTGGGCGGCGGGCTCGGAATTATGCTGGATGACCTCGTAGCCGCGCTGTACGCCGCAGTATTGCTGGGGTTTTACAGGTGGCTCATGACCTGACCACGTGAGACAACATGGCGAGCCCCGTTTCCGAGATCAAACGCCGGAATGACGTGCCCGATAAGATCGGCAAGTACGTCATCATCAACAAGATCGGCAAAGGCAGCACGGGCACAGTCTACCTGTCCCACGACCCTTACTATCGCCGTGACGTCGCGATCAAGGTCTACAACATCGAGGAAGACGCCGACGCCGAGCGCGCCCGGGTTTCCCGCAAGATGTTCTTCAACGAGGCGCACATGGTCGGGATGCTCCAGCACCCGAACATCATGCCCATCTACGATGCCGGCGAGGAAGACGGCAAGTACTACGTGGTCACCGAACACATCCAGGGTGCCCGGACGCTGGCTGCCTATTGCCGCCCGGACAACCTGCTGCGCGTCGACGACGTCGTCGAGATCATCTACAAGTGCGCGAAAGCGCTGCACTATGCGCACGGCCGCGGCGTCATACATCGTGACATCAAGCCGTCGAACGTCATGCTGACGATCGACAACGACGTTCGCATCATCGATTTCGGCATCGCGATCGTGACCGATTCCGAAGTCTCCCGCATCGAGGGCATCGCCGGCAGCCCGAGTTACATGTCGCCGGAACAGGTCCAGTCCGAGGAGCTGACGCCGCGATCCGACCTGTACTCGCTCGGCGCCGTCATGTACGAACTCCTCACCGGCTTCCGCCCGTTCCGCGCGGACAACCTGTCGAAGCTCCTGCACCAGATCGTCTACGCGACGCCCCCGCCGATACATACCTATCGCGAGGACCTGCCGGAGGAGCTCGAGCAGGTCGTCGCGATGACGATGCAGAAGAACCCGGACAAGCGGACGGCCAGCGGCGCCTCGATGGCGGCCGACCTGACCCGGGTCTACAAGGACCTGCGCCAGAAGTACGACAGCCTCGACAACCAGGAACATTTCGATCTGCTCCGGACCCTGACCTTTTTCCACGAGTTCTCGCACGCCGAGATCTGGGAGGTCCTGCGGGCGTCGGACTGGACCGAGTACCGCGACGGCGACGACATCGTGCGCGAGGGCGAGATCGACGACCGCTTCTACATCATCGTCTCCGGCTCTGCGTCGGTCGAGGCAAACGGCAATTCCGTCGGCATGCTGTCGAGCGGCGAGTGCTTCGGCGAGACCAGCTACGTCCGCGGTGCGAAGCGGCAGGCGTCGATCAAGGCGCAGGGCCCGGTGACCATCCTCAGGGTTTCCTCGACGCTGATGGAGCAGGTCAGTTCTTCCTGCCAGTTGCGCTTCAACAAGGTCTTCCTGCGCTCGCTGATCACCCGCCTGCAGGGCTCGGGCGGCGCGAATACCTGACGGCCTGAAAGCTTATCGGCTCGAGCGGCCTGCCGCGTAGCGGTCGTAGACGAGCGACGCGCCCGCGAGGTCCTCGAGGGCGGTACCGACGGACTTGAACACCGTAAGCTCGTCGTCGGACGCGCGTCCCGCGGTCGTACCCCTGCACAGCCCGGCGAGATCGCCGGCGATGTCGTCACGGAGCAGGGCGCCGGTGTCGAGCGCGTGGATCAGGTCGCCGGCTTCTTCCAGCGCCCCGGCAAAGGTGTCGACGTAGACGCGGCCGCGTTCGAACAGCGCCGCATCGGCCTCACGCATGTCGGGCCGGAACGAACCCACGAGATCGACGTGCGTACCTGCCCCGACGTCCCCGCCGAACAGGACAGGCGTGTGCGTACTCGTGGCAGAGGTGATGATGTCCGCCGAGCCCGCGGCGTCGCGCGGGTCGTTCACGACATCGGCATGCAGTCCCGTTGCCAGCACGCGATTGGCGACGGCCTGGGCCTTGTCCGGATTGCGCCCCCAGACCAGCACCTTTTTCAGCGGGCGGACCGCCGCGTGCGCCTCGACCAGGTGCGGCGCCAGCACCCCGGTGGCGAGCACGAGCAGGGTCGCGGCGTCCCGGCGGGCAAGATAGTCGGCCGCGAGCGCCGAGGCGGCGGCCGTGCGCCGCGCCGTCAGCATCGCGCCGTCGAGCAGGGCCAGGGGCTGGCCGGATGCGCCGTCGAGCAGGGCGTAGGTGGCCGCGACGGACGGTGCGCGCTCAGTGTCGACGTGTGTGAGCTTGACGCCGACCCGGCCGCCGGGTTCCCAGGCCGGCATCAGCAGCAGGGAGACGTGCTCGCCGAGCGCGTGCGCCGTGCGCGGCGGCGCCTCGATGTCGGTACGAAACGCCGAGCGCAACGCCTCGACGAGGTCCGGCATCGGCGTGTACCGACGAATCGTGTCGGCATCGATGATGGGAATCGGTGGTGTCATCAGTCTTCGAACTTACCGCGTAGCGGGCGCAAAGAAAACCGCGGCAGTGTGGGGAAGATGCGAACCAGTATCGCTTCGGCGGCGCGATCCGGTAGACTCGGGCGCTTCGCAAATACCGATGACGACAGGGGATTCGATGAAAATCAGGCTCTTGCTTGCTGCCACGCTTGCGCTCTCCGCCACCTCGCTGCCCGCTTCCGAACTGAGCGACGCAATCCAGCAGGACTACGACGATTACCTCTGGCCGTTGTTCGACCACTTTCATCGTAACCCGGAGCTTTCGCTGGTCGAGTTCGAGACCGCGACCCGCATGGCCGAGGAACTCCGTGCGGCCGGTTTCGAGGTCACCGAGAACGTCGGCGGCACCGGCGTGGTGGCCATTATGGAGAACGGTCCCGGTCCCTACGTCATGATGCGCGCCGACATGGACGGCCTGCCGGTCGAGGAGAAGTCGGGGCTCGAGAATGCATCGACGAAGCAGCAGACCGATCCGATCACCGGCAATACCGTCTTCACGATGCACGCCTGCGGTCACGACGTACACATTACGAGCCTCGTCGGCACGGCGCGGCAGATGGCAGAGCGCCGCGACCAGTGGTCCGGCAAGCTGATGCTGCTCGTACAGCCGGCCGAGGAACGCGTGCTGGGTGCCCGCATGATGAAGGACGACGCCCTCTGGGAGCGTTTCGGCAAGCCCGATTACGCCTTCGCGTTCCACGTGAGCTCGGAGAACGTCGCCGGCAAGATCAACGTGTCGGAGGGCAGCCCGTATGCCGGCGCGGACACGGTCGACATCATCATCCACGGCGTCGGTGCGCACGGTGCGTCGCCGCACGCGGGCAAGGACCCGATCGTACTGGGGTCGCAGATCGTGCTGGCACTGCAGACGCTGGTCTCGCGCGAACTGTCGCCGCGTGACCCGGGCGTCGTCACGGTCGGTTCGTTCCACTCGGGCACGAAGCACAACATCATCTCCGATCGGGCGCACCTGCAGCTGACCGTGCGCAACACGAATGCTGAGACGCGACGCATACTCCTCGAGGGTATCGAGCGCATCGCTGTGAACATGGGCCGCGTCGCCGGCCTGCCCGAGGACAAGCTGCCGGAAGTGATCATCAGCGAGGAAAGCGTGCCGCCGACCGTCAACGACGCCGCCCTGGCGCGCCGGCTCAAGGTGGCCTGGTCGAGCGCTATCGGCGACGCCGCGGTCATCGAAAGCCCGACGAAGGGCATGGGCGCCGAGGACTTCCCGTATTTCACGGTCGACCCGGAGATCCCCTCGGTGTACTGGGCGATCGGCGGTACGCCGCAGGCGGACTTCGAGAAGGCTGCAGCCGGCGGGCCGCCGGTGCCGAGCCATCACTCGCCGCTGTTCAGGATTTCCCCGGAGCCGTCGGT
>JAZBNZ010000071.1:0-7934 GCA_036350895.1 Woeseiaceae bacterium | reverse complement strand
GCCTCGCGATACGAGGCGTAGGGCACCGTGAGAATCGGCTTGCCGTGAGTTCTGAACGGCTGCTCGGTCAACCCGGCTGAGGCGAGGTCCATCGAAAGAAATCGCTCCCGACGCTTGCGCGTACTGTCGTTATCGTTTTGAATCCGGCCCGGAGTGTTGATTGGCTCTTTTTTGTCCGGGTCGAACAGTCTACGATTCGGTTTCGCGCCTTGTAAACGTCCATTGCCGGAAATCCATACATGTCAGACAGACGCAGCGATTTGCTAGAATTAGCCTTAGAAATTCATTTCAAGACGCTGATCAACTGACCGTTTTTATGCCCACTCAAAAACCGTCGCTCGTTGGCGACAGGATCTAAGGCATTGACTGCAAAGCTCGAAGCTCGTGACCTGACGCTCTTTCGTGGGGAGCGCTGCCTCTTCAACCAGCTGTCGTTTGCGCTGAACGACGCCGAATTGCTGGTCCTGGAGGGGTCGAACGGCAGCGGAAAGACCAGCCTGATGCGGGCGATCGCCGGCCTCCTGACGTTCGACGAGGGCTCGCTGCACTGGGCCGGGCAGCCGGTCAAGCGCGACCGGCAGTATTTCCGTCAACAGTTCACCTGGCTCGGTCACCGGACAGGCCTGAAGCACGACCTGACTCCGGTCGAAAACCTGCGTTTCGATTCGACACTGCGCGCTCGTAACGACCGGAGTTTCGAGGAGGTCTTCGAGCGACTCGGCATTACCCGGCTCGCAACCTTGCCGGTTCGCCTGCTGTCCGCCGGCCAGCAGCGCCGCGTCGCCCTGTGCCGCCTGCTGCTCGCCGGCACCCCGCTGTGGCTCGTCGACGAACCGTTCACCAATCTCGATCGGCAGGGTCGGCAGCTCGTCCTCGACCTGGTCGGCGAGCACCTCGCGACCGGCGGCCTCTGCATCATGGCTGCGCACCACGATATCGAGGTGCGCGGTACGATGCGACGGTTGCAGCTCTCATGAGTCGCCCGACTGCCGGCATAGCCAGCCTCGGCAGCGCGTTGTTTGCGACGGCGAGGCGCGATCTCCTGCTGGCGTGGAAACGCCCCGGCGACGTGCTGAACCCGGTCTTCTTCTTCCTGATGGTGTGCACGCTGTTCCCGCTCGCGGTCGGGCCGAGCAAGGAACAGCTCGCGTTTTCGGGGCCCGGCGTACTCTGGGTGGCCGCGCTCCTGTCCACGCTGCTGTCGCTGAACAGCCTGTTCCTGTCGGACCTCGAGGACGGCAGCCTCGAGCAGCTGCTCGTGAGCGCCCAACCGCTGACCGTGACGGCGCTCGGCAAGACGCTGGCGCACTGGCTGACGAGCGGGGTGCCGCTGGTCGTGATATCGCCCGTCGTGGCAATCACGTACCGCATGCCGGTACAGGTGATCGAAGTGTTGATGCTGACACTGGTGCTCGGCACCATTATCCTCAGCCTGCTCGGGGCGATCGGTGCGGCTCTGACCGTGGGCCTGCATCGCGGTACGGCACTCCTGAGCCTGCTGGTGTTGCCCCTGGCGATGCCGGTCCTGATCCTCGGGGCGAACACGGTCTCGCTGGCGGCGAGCAACGAGCTCTATACGCCCGGTTTGTGGGCGCTCGGTGCCTACGCCATGGGCGCGGTGAGTCTCGCGCCGTTCGCCGCCGCTGCCGCATTACGCATTACAAACGAGTAGAATCCGCCGCTATGTGGAAAGCACTAAAACGACTGTTTCATAAGCTGGCATCGCCACCGCACATTTACCGGCTCGCCGGCCAGATCGCCCCGTGGCTGATCGTGCCCGGGCTCGCGCTGATCGCCTGGGGTACCTACCAGGGACTGTTCCGGGCGCCGGTGGACTACCAGCAGGGCGATGCCTTCCGGATCATTTACATCCACGTGCCGTCGGCCTACCTATCGCAGATGGCCTACATCATTATGGCGACGGCCGGCGGGATCGGCCTGATCTGGCGGATGAAGCTGGCCCACGCGGTAGCGGCAAGCGCGGCACCGCTCGGCGCCGCGTTCACGTTCCTGACGCTGGCAACGGGGTCGATCTGGGGCAAGCCGATGTGGGGCACCTGGTTCGAATGGGCCGATCCGCGAATGATGTCGGAACTCGTGCTCCTGTTCCTGTATTTCGGGTACATGGCACTCCGGGCCGCCATCGACGACACGGCCAAGGCCGACAAGGCCAGTGCGGTCCTCGCGCTCGTCGGCGTCGTGAACGTGTTTATCGTCAAATACTCGGTCGAATGGTGGAGTTCGTTGCACCAGGGCCAAACTTTGCTGGCCGAGGGCGGTCCGAAGATGAGTGAAGGGATGCTGGCACCGCTGCTCATCAACCTGCTCGGGTTCACGCTGGTGTTCGGCGGCTGGATTTTCAGGCGCATCCGGACCGAGGTGCTGTTCAGGGAGCGGCGCACAGGATGGGTACGCCGCATGATCACGGAGGCCGGTGCGACCGCATGATGGAATTCGTGTCGATGGGTAAATACGGCGCGTACGTTTGGTCCTGCTTCGGGCTAACCGTACTGATATTCTTATTAATCGAATGGCGCACGCGCGCCCGGCACCGCAAAATCTACCGCGATGTCGCCATGCGCATTCGTGCGACGGAGGAGAACTCATGAAACCGAGACAGCAACGTATGCTCGCTGTGGGACTGACGCTGGCGGGACTCGCGGTCGCCGCACTGCTCGCGGGGCGCGCCTTCGAGGACAACATGATGTTCTTCGTCGATATTTCGGATGTCGTCGCCGGCGAATACCCGGAAGACCGGAACTTCAGGATCGGCGGCCTCGTCGTCGACGGCAGTATCGATCGTCCCGCGGACTCGCTGGCAGTCAGCTTCCGCGTTACCGATACGCGCTGTGAATTGCCCGTGCGCTACACCGGCGTGCTTCCGGACCTGTTCCGTGAAGGGCAGGGCGTCGTCGCCCACGGCCGCCTCGATGCCGACGGGATCTTCGAGGCCGAGAAGATAATGGCCAAGCACGACGAGGAATACATGGCCCCGGAAGTGGCCGAATCTCTCGCCAAGCACGGCAGTGACAAGATGACCGCGGTGGCGAGCAAGTCGCAAGAGGAGTGCATGCAACTGTGATCCCCGAAATCGGGCAATTTGCCCTGATACTGGCTCTCTCTCTCGCCCTGTGCCAGGGCATCATACCCCTGGTCGGCGCGCATCGCGGCGACGAACGCATGATGGCTGTGGCGCGAACAGCCGCGACCGGGCAGTTCGTCTTCGTGGCAGTCGCCTTCGCGATGCTCGTCTGGGCCTTCGTCAACAGCGACTTCTCCGTAGCATACGTGGCGAATCACTCGCAGCTCGACCTGCCGACCATGTACAAGGTCTCGGCAGTCTGGGGCGCGCACGAGGGTTCGCTGCTCTTGTGGATCCTGATTCTGTCGGTCTGGACCGTCGCCGTCGCGGTCTTCAGCCACAACCTGCCCGAGCCCTTCGCAGCGCGCGTCATATCGGTGCTGGGACTGCTGTCGGTCGGTTTCCTGCTGTTTACGATCCTGACGTCGAACCCGTTCCTGCGCCTGTCGCCGGCGCCGCCCGACGGCGGCGACCTGAACCCGCTGCTGCAGGATCCCGGCCTCGCGATCCATCCGCCGATGCTCTATCTCGGCTACGTCGGTTTCTCGGTCGCCTTCGCCTTCGCGATCGCGGCAATGATCTCGGGCGACTTCGACCAGCGCTGGGCCAAGTGGACCCGGCCGTGGACGACGGTGGCCTGGCTGTTCCTGACCGTCGGCATTGCACTCGGTAGCTGGTGGGCGTACTACGAGCTCGGCTGGGGCGGCTGGTGGTTCTGGGATCCCGTCGAGAACGCGTCGTTCATGCCGTGGCTGGTAGGTACCGCGCTGATCCACTCGCTGGCCGTGACCGAGAAGCGCGGCCTGTTCAAGAGCTGGACGCTGCTGCTGGCGATCTCGGCGTTTTCGCTGAGCCTGCTCGGCACCTTCCTGGTCCGTTCGGGGATCATCGTGTCCGTGCACGCCTTCGCGTCGGACCCGACGCGCGGTTACTTCATTCTCGGGTTCCTGGCCGTCGTCATCATCGGTGCACTTGCACTTTACGCTTGGCGAGCGCCGGCGCTGGATTCGGCCGCGGGATTCAGGCCGCTGTCCCGCGAGACCTTCCTGCTCCTGAACAATATCCTGCTGGTGATCGCTGCCTGCCTGGTCTTCATACTGACCCTGGCACCGTTGTTCTACGAGATCTTCGGCCTCGGCAAGATTTCCGTTGGCCCGCCGATCTACAACCTGGCGTTCATGATCCCGATGCTGCCGCTGATCTTCCTGGTCGGCGTGGGCATGCACACGGCATGGCGCTCGCAGCCCGTGGACAAGTGGTTCGATCGCTTCAAGTGGCCGGCGGTCATCGCGGTGGTCGCGGGTGCCGCAATCCCGACCGTTTTCTACGGCAGGTTCGGGCTGCTCGTGAGCGTGGGCGTCATGGCTGCATTCTGGATCATGGCAACATCGCTGGTTGAGCCTGTCCGGCACCTGCGACGCCAGAAGGGTGCGGCAGGCATGACCCGCTCGCAGGTCGGTATGGTGCTCGCGCATTTCGGCGTCGGCATGTTCACGCTGGGCGTGACCGTCGTGATGGCGTACGGCGTCGAATCCGATCGGGCGCTCAGGGTCGGCGACAAGATCGACGTGGCCGGCTTCAACTTCGAGCTGCGCGAACTGCGCGACGTGCAGGGACCGAACTTCTTTGCACGCGAAGGCGAAGTCGAGATTCGCAAGGACGGCGAGTTCGTCGGCTCGGTTCGGCCACAGAAGCGTCAATACCAGGTGCAGAAGAGCTGGATGACCGAGGCCGGCATCCTGCCGATGTGGAACAAGGACCTCTTCGTCGCCCTCGGCGATCCGCTCGGCGAGGACAGCTGGAGCGTTCGTGTCCAGTACAAACCGATGATTCGTCTTATCTGGCTCGGCTGCCTGGTCATGGCGCTCGGTGGGTTCTTCGCCGCGACCGATCGTCGCTATCGCGTCGCAGTCCGCTCGACCGCGCCTGCCGGCAAGCCTGTGGAGGCGGTATAGATGTTGAGGTTTCTCGTCCCGATCGGGGTCATGGCGCTGCTCGTCATCGTCTTCTCCATCGGGCTCACGCGTGATCCTTCCGAGCTGCCGTCGACCTTCATCGACAAAGAAGCGCCGGGCTTCGATCTGCCTACGGTGAAGAACCCGGATGCGCGCGTGAGTTCTGCCGACTATGTCGGCCAGGCCGTGCTGGTCAACGTCTGGGCAACCTGGTGCGTGGGCTGTCGGGAGGAGCACGCTTTCCTGATGGACCTGGCCGCCAGCGGGGCGATCCCGATCTACGGTATCAACTGGCGCGACCGACGATCGGACGCGCTGCGCTGGCTGGACCAGTTCGGCGATCCGTACGTGGCCTCCGGTTTCGACGAAGACGGCCGCGTCGCGGTGGACTGGGGGGTCTATGGCGCGCCGGAGACCTTCCTGATCGGCCCGGACGGCATCGTCCTGCACAAGCACCTGGGCCCGCTGTCACCGCAAGCCTGGCAGCGAGATTTCGTGCCGCTGTTGAACGGAGGATCTTCATGATCCGTCTCGCCATTGTCGTGCTCCTGTTGCTGACGGCGCCGGCCTTCGCGATCGACCAGGGCAAGGCCTTCGACGATCCCGAACTGCAGGCACGCTACGAAGACATCATCGGCCAGGTCCGCTGCCTCAAGTGCCAGAACCAGTCGATCAAGGATTCGAACGTGTTCCTTGCAGCCGACCTGCGGCGCGAAATTCGCCGCCTCCTGAGCGAGGGCAAGAGCGACCAGGAAATCTTCGATTTTCTCGTTGAGCGCTACGGGGAGTTCGCCCTGTACAGCCCGCGCAAGAGTGGCAAGACGCTGGTGCTCTGGGCGGCACCGTTCCTCCTGCTGACCGCCGGGGCTGCGGTCGGTGTCAATGTCATTCGCAAGCGAATGAGCCTGCCGCTCGAAGACGAGACCCAGGCCGAGTAGGGCGCTTTATCATGTTGTGGTTTATTTTCGCGGCGATGGCCGCCATCGCCGTAGTGTTCAATGTCCGGCCGCTGTTGAAGAGCTCACAGGGCCTGTCGGTCGTCATTCTGCTGCTGACGGTCATGCTGTCGGGCGGTCTCTACGCCTACATCGGCAGCCCGGGAACGCCTTCGGGCCCCGGACGAGGCGGGGATGCGCTCCCCGGCATGGAGGAGATGATCGAGCAGCTGACGGCACGCCTGGAACAGGAGCCGGACGACCTGGAAGGCTGGATGATGCTCGGGCGTTCCCACATGCAGATCGGTCAATTCCGTGCGGCCGTCGATGCCTTCCAGGCCGCGGTCGATCTCGAATCGGGGCAGAACGCCCAGTCGCTAGTCGAACTGGGCGAGGCGTACATCGCGCTCAATAACCAGCAGTTGACCGAGCGCGAGATGGCGATCTTCGAGAACGCCGTCCGGATCGATCCCGATCACCAGGCAGCGCTCTTCTACAGCGGAATCGGTGCCGCCAATCGCGGCGAGACCGAACTGGCCGCCGAGCGCTGGGAGCGCCTGCTTAACAGCCAGCCGCCGCCCAATGCCGAGGTGATGCACATCCTCACGCAGCGTATAGCCGAATGGCGCGGCACACCCGCCACGACGCCGGATCCGCTCGTGCAGGCCAACGCGAGACCCGAGCCCGAAGCACCAGACCCCGTCAGTGCGCCCGTGGTCGAGTCCGAAGCAGAGCCGGAACCGGCGCCGGTCGGCGGTATTCGCGTCACGGTTGCGCTGTCGGAGGCTGCGCGGAGCGCGCTGCCCCCGAACGCTCCGGTCTTCGTGATCGCACGGGACCCGGCACAACCGTCGCCCCCGATCGCCGTGCAGCGCCGCGTCCTCTCCGAGTTACCCACGGACATCACGCTGACGGATCGCGACTCGATGGTGCCAGGCCGAAATATCTCCGGCTTTTCCGAGATCGAGATCGTCGCGCGCGTCTCGACGACCGGCCAGCCTTTTCAGCAGCCGGGTGACTGGTTCGGCAGTTCGGTGGTCGAGCTCAACGGTGGCGCCGTACTCGACATCCTGATCAACGAACAGGTTCAGTAACTGCCATGTCGGGACCCGTCGAGAACGCCACGATGTGCTTCGCGTGTGGCGACGACAACCCGATTGGCCTCAAGATCCGCTTCGCCATGGATGGCGACGTCTGCCGCGCAGAATTCACGCCGCGACCGGAACACGTCGGCTGGGAGGATACGGTACACGGCGGCATCCTGTATTCAGCGCTCGACGACGTCACGGCGAACGTCATCTACCTGACCGGGCGCAAGGCTCACACGGCACGCTGTGAGATCCGTTATCGGCAGGCGGCCCGGGTCGGTGACACCCTGCTGTTGGCCGGCTGGGTCACGCGGCAGAAGGGCCGGCTCGTCGTGCTGAAAGGCGAGGCGAGGCGCAAGGCGGATAACGAAGTCGTTGCCGATTGCGACGCCAGCTTCATGCTGGCGCGCTGAGCCGATACCCGGCGACGAGCGGTTCCTGCGCGTTATCCCCGGCGGACTCAGCGCTTAGGGGAAACAACGTATTTCGCCGCACCGTCATTGCGTTAGGATGAGCGATCGGAGACCTGCCGATAGATTCGTGAACCTGACGAAGATCCTGCAACGCTCGCTCATGCTGCTCCTGTTCGGGGCAATGGCGCTGCGCGCGTTGATTCCGGCGGGCTATATGCCGACCGGGGGCAGCGCCGGACCCTTGTTCGAACTGTGCCACGACGCCGTACCGATGGAGGTCCTTGCCTGGCTGAATGGCCGGGACGTTGGGCATCACGGCGGCGCGCATGCACACCACGGCGCAGTGCATGCGGACGCGGCTGCAGGCGAACACGAGCCGTGCGCCGTCGGGCACATGCTGTCGATGGTCTACGTCGACGATGCGGCCTGGCCGCTGGACAGCGTTCGTGAGCCACCCGCCG
>JAZBNZ010000070.1:0-22172 GCA_036350895.1 Woeseiaceae bacterium | reverse complement strand
CGCCTGGCCGGTGTTCTTGAAGTCCCGCGACTCGCCGTCGTAGTTGATCCTGGCCGAGTCGGGCAGGTTCTCGCGCACGATGCGCTCGAGGTCGCCGATGGCCTCACCGAGCGAGTACCCGGGATTCAGCGAGCCGGAGATCGTGATCGAACGCATCCTGTCGAAGCGCCGCAGGTCTACCGGCCCGGCTACCTCGGTCAGCGTGACCAGGTTCGAGAGCGGGATCAGCTGCCCTGAGCGCTCCGAGCGAACGTAGATCGTCTCGAGGTCACTGGGCGTCTGCCGGCGCTCGTCGGCGCCCTGCAGGATGACCCGGTACTCCTCGCCGCGCTCGATGAAGGTCGTGACGACCCGGGAACCGAGGATCGTTTCGAGTGTGCGTCCGACGTTGGCGAGCGAGACGCCCAGGTCAGCCGAGCGGTCACGATCGATCGCGACGTCGATCTTCGGCTTGCGTTCGTTGTAATCCGACTGGAGATTGGACAGGCCGGGGATCTTCTCGGCTTCGGCTATGACGATATCGCGCCACTCGGCAAGTTCATCGTAGCTGACGCCGCCGAGGACGAGTTGCAGGGGGCGGCTGCTTTGTCCGAGGCTCCATGCGCCCGGTGCGAAGGCATAGGCCTGGACGCCGGGCAGCTGGGACACCTGGCGATTCCAGCCCGCAACAATTTCGTTTGCCGAACGCTCGCGCTCGCTCCAGACCGCGAGCGGTGCGAAAACCATGCCGACGTTGACGTCCGAACCGGCGCCCCAGGCGCCCGAGCGACTGAGGACCCGAACGACGTCGCCTTTCTCCTCGTCGGCCATCATGATCTGCTCGACTGCCTTCACGTACTTCAGCGTGTAGTCGAGACTCGCGCCGTCCGGTGCAGTAAGCATCACCATCGCGAAGGCGCGGTCTTCACGTGGCATGTATTCGATGGGAATCGTCTTGATCAGTGTCAGACTGCCGGCGAACAGCGCCAGCGCGGTGCCGATGACGAGGACCGGGTGACGGGTCACGCGGCGCAGCGTCGCCTCGTAGCCGTTCGCGATGCGCCGGAACAGGCGGTCGACGAAGTGCGTCAACGCGCTACGGTGGAGCCGGTTGTCGTGGAACAGCTTGGTCGTGAGCATCGGCACCAGCGTCAGCGCGATCAGGCTCGAGAAGGCGACCGCAGCGGCAAGCGAAATGCCGAACTCGCCGAACACGGCGCCGATGTTACCGGGCATGAAGGATACCGGCAGGATGACGGCGACGAGGACGAGCGTGGTTGCGATTACCGCGAAGCCGATTTCGCGCCCGCCGTTGGTGGCCGCCAGCAAGGTCGGTTCGCCGCCTTCGATGCGACGCGCGATGTTTTCCAGCACGACGATGGCGTCGTCGACGACGAGACCGATGGCGAGGACGAAGCCGAGCAGGGTCAGGGTATTGATCGAAAAGTCGAGTGCCGCCATGACGATGAAGGCGGCGATGATCGAGACCGGGATCGTCACGGCGGGGATGATCGTCGCCCTGATCGTGCCAATGAAACCGAAGATCACGACGAGCACCAGCAGCAGCGCGAGCCCCAGTGCCTTGGCGACCTCGATGAGAGACGCCCGGATGAAGATCGCGTCGTCGATATTGACCGCGATCTCGATATCCGCCGGCAGCGAGGCCTCGAGTTCACGGACGCGTTCCTTGACGTTGCGGTTCACTTCCAGCAGGTTCGCGCCGGACTGGGGAATGATGCCCAGTGACAGGCCGGCAACGCCGTCGGCGCGCGAGAAACTGCGCACGTTTTCCGGCGCGAGTTCGATGTCGGCGACCTCGCCCAGGCGGATCAGGTAGCCGTCCGCGCCCTGCGCGAGCACGAGATTGCGAAAGTCGTCTATCGACCGCAGACCGGTGTCGGTGCGCAGCGTGAACTCGCGGGCGGACGACTCGAGGCGACCGGAAGGGATCTGCACGTTCTCCCGGCGCAGGGCATCCTCGACGTCCGTCACTGTCAGGTTGCGGGCAGCGAGACGCTTGGGGTCTACCCAGATTCGCATCGCCGGCCGGCGGCTGCCGCTGGCGCGAACGTAAGCGACACCCTCGGCTACGGATAACGCATCGACGACGTAGCGTTCCACGAAGTCCGATACTTCCATGATCGAACGGCTGGAACTCGACACGTTAAGCCAGAGCGTCGATTGGGCAGCGTCCCGCTGCTTGGTGACCTGGGGCGGTTCCGCCTCGTCCGGCAGCATGTTACCGACACGCCCGATGCTGTCGCGTACGTCGTTGGCTGCCGTGTCGAGGTCGGTTTCCTCGGTGAACTCGACCGAGATCGACGAGCGTTCGTCGTAGCTTGTGGATGCGATCTTCTTGACGCCCGAGATACCTGCCAGCTGGCCTTCGATGACCTGCGTGATGCGCCGTTCCACGATATCGGAGGCGGCGCCACGATACTCGGTGGTTACCGAGACCGTTGGTCGCTGTACATCCGGGTACTCGCGGATCGACATCGATTGCAGCGCCATCAGGCCGATGATGATCAAAATCAGCGAGATGACCGCCGCGAAAACGGGGCGGCGGACCGAGACGTCCGAGATCAGCATGTCAGCCTGCTCCGCCGGTCATGCTGAGAAACCTCGTGTCCTCCAGGACCTCGACGCGGATCCCGTCGCGGACCTTGTTGGTACCCTCGGTAATCACTTCCTCGCCGGCCACGAGACCGTCACGGATGACGACGAAACCGGGGATGCGACGGCCGAGGAGGACCGAACGCTTGTCGACGACACCGTCCTGAACGACGAAGACATACTGTTCGAGGCCTTCGGGCACGATGGCTTCCTCCGGCACGACCAGGACGTCGCCCCGGTTCTGCTGCAGGTCCACGGTCATGAACATTCCCGGCCTCAGTGCCGTATCGGCGTTCGGCAGCACGGCCCGCACCAGGACCGATCGCGAGACCGGGTCAAGCCGCGTATCGACGCTCTCGACCGTGCCTTCGAATACGCGGTCGGGGAATACGAGACTGCGCGCCTTGATGTTCATGCCCTCGACGATGACCCTCAGGAAAGTCTCGGGAACCGAGAAGTCGAGCTTGATCCTGCCGATATCGTCGAGCGTGGTGATTTCCGTCGAGGAATCGACGTAGCTGCCGGGACTCACGTTACGGAGGCCGACGCGGCCCGTAAACGGTGCCCGGATGCGCGTGTTCGCGAGTCGGGCGCGGGCGGCCTCGACCTGCGCTTCGTTGACCCTGACGCGTGCAAGCAGCTGGTCGAGATCCGAAGCGGATATCGCCTGTCGCGACTCCAGTGATTTGCTGCGGTCGTAGAGGCTCCTGCTTTCCGCCAGCGAGGCCTCCGCGAGCGCGAGCCCGGCCCTGATCTCGCTGTTTTCGAGTTCCACCAGCAGGTCGCCCTTGTCGACGATCTGGCCTTCCTCGAAGCCTAAGCGCGTCACGATGCTCGATACCCTGGGCCGGATGCTCACCGACTCATTTGCACGCGCGGTCCCGAGTGCTTCGATCTCGTCGATGAGCGGGCGAAGTTCGACAGGCACGGTCACGACGTTGGGGGCGGCACCCCAGCCGCCGCGTGCTTCCGGCGCGTCGGCATCACCGCAGGCACCGACCGCCAGGGCAAAGGCGAAAAGGAAGGGCAGGCGATTGACGTTCATCGTGCACTCTCGCGCGGACAGCATAGAAAGCTCACCATTGTACTCCGCCCGCGTGGCTTGCGCCCTCGGGGAACACTTGGATACAAATTCGTACCGCTGTCGCGGAATCATCCAAGATAATGAATTCACTAGGAATTCTTCAGTTTATTTACCGCATTGTATAAAAACGGATACGCCTTCGGCATGATTTTTCCAAGCTGTGAGTCCGCTCACAGCGTCGCGCCGCCCGCGCCACTATCGTTAGGCGTGTGCTTCCGCACGGGAATGATTCATTGAGCAACGACAAGGCGCTTGACCAGTCTTTCGATGACTGCGTGATCCTTGGGAAAGACGCTTTCGATCCGGACGCGGTCTTTCTGGACGATATCGTCGACGACGATGTGCTGCCCTACCTGAGTCTCAAGGTCGATGGTCTGACCGAAGCCAACGACGGCGACACGGGCGCGTTCGAGTTGCGCCCCGATGATACGAATCCCGCACCCGCCCCGGTTTGCACCGAGATCCCGAAGCCCGGATTCGATCCCGAGCAGCTGGAAGTCTACGGCTGGGAGTCGTCGCTGTGGCGCAAGCTCAGGGCCTATATCGGCTTCTGAGTCGACGCGCTGGCAAGCGCGCGGTCGCTTCGCGTACCATCCGCGGATGATCTTCAAGGACAAGACCGTCATCATTACCGGCGGCTCCGAAGGAGTGGGCGCCGCTACGGCCCGCAAGTTTGCAATGGCCGGCGCAAACCTGATGCTGGTCGGGCGCTCGAAAAAGAAACTCGATGCGATCGCCGCGGAGCTCCGTGACAAGACGCACGTCGAGCTGTTCCCGATGGACGTCCGTGACGAGGATGCCTGTGTAAACCTGCTGAAGCGGGCGGCTTTCGAGTTCGGCCGAGTGGATATCCTCGTCAACAACGCGGGTTATCACGAGCGGGGTCCGGTCGCGGAGATCTCCGCCGAGAAACTCGGCCTGATGATCGACGTCAACCTGCGCGCTCCCATCTTCCTGACCCGGATCGCGCTGCCCTACCTCGAAGACGCGGGCGGCGGCGCGATCATCAACGTCGGTTCGCTCGCCGGCCGCGCGCCGATACCGGGGAGCGCAACCTATGCGGCCAGCAAGGCCGGGCTGCGGGCATTCACCTATGCGATCGCCGAGGAGATGGCGGACAGCAATATCAAGTTCGCCGTCGTTTCACCCGGCCCGATCGATACGGGCTTCATCATGTCCGATATCGACTCGGTTTCCGACATTACCTTCTCGCAGCCGATCAGTACGGCAGACGAGGTGGCGCAAGCGGTCCTCGATCTCTGCGGCAACAAGCTTCGCGAACAGTCCATGCCGCCGTCGAGCGGTGTCCTGACCACGGTGATGTACCTGATGCCCTGGCTGGGAAAATGGGTGCGGCCGAGGCTCGAGAAGAAAGGGGCTGCCGTGAAACGGGATCTCAAGGCGCGCCGGGGCGCCGCCGCCACGTCGGGAAACCAGGCCGCTGACGGAGAATAGGCATCCGCCTGTCGGGAAGCCGAACGAAATCGCCGCGGGCTGAAAGTAGCTTTCTCAAAAAAACGGCCTGTCTCTTGGGCAGTCAAACGAAATCGCCACGGGCTGAAAGTAGCTTTCTCAAAAAACGGCCTGTCTCTTGGGCAGTCAAACGAAATCGCCGCGGGCTGAAAGTAACCTTCCCAAAAAAACGGCCTGCCTCTTGGGGGGGGATAAGAGACAGGCCGTCGGTGGGGCGCCCTCGCCGGAGAAAACCGGAACCGACGAGAACATCTTGCCTCTACGTTAAAGCAGATTCCGTGCCAACTTCGACACGGCGCCAGCGTATTTTTAGTGCGTTGATTTTACGAGCTTTTTCCTGAGGCCGGTCCGGCCGGTCGGGTAGCAGGCCCGAGGGGCTGCACCGCGGTGGCGCAGCCCTCGCGTGCGCCGCACGCGATTGGTGCAGGCTCAGCCGATCTCGGCGAAGGCGTCCCGGGTGAAATTCTCGTGGCCCGTGGCCGTAACCCGTACGTCGTCTTCGATGCGGACGCCGCCGAAAGGCCTCAGTTCGTCGACCCGCTTCCAGTTGACGTGGGCTTCGGAATCCGTGCCCTTGAGGTGCCGGAGCAGCATGTCGATGATGTACAGGCCGGGCTCGATCGTGACCACCATGTTCTCTTCGAGCGTGCGCGTCAGGCGCAGGAAAGGATGCCCGCTTGGCGGGTCGATCAGCGTCCCGGACGCATTCTCGAGATGGCCGCCGACGTCATGAACCTGGATGCCGAGGAGATGGCCGAGGCCGTGCGGGAAGAAAGCGCTGGTCACGCCGGTCGAGATCAGCGTATCCGTATTCCCGCTGGCGAGTTCGACGTCCACCAGCAGTTCCGCGATCAGCCTATGGGTCTTGAGTTGCAGCTGGCGAAAATCGAGGCCGGGTTCGATCTCCTTGACGATGTCCCGCTGCATCGCGTCGACCCGCAGGATCAGGTCTTCGAAATCAGCGTCGTCGAAGGCGTGAGTCCGGGTAATGTCGGCAGCATAGCCGTGTACGTGGGCGCCGGCATCGATCAGGAAGGAGCGGAGCGAGCCGGGTGGAACGCGTTCGAGGTTGGTGTAGTGCAGCGTCGCCCCGTTCCGGTTGAGCGCAATGATGTTGCCGTAGGGCAGTTCGTTGTCGGTCAGGTTGGTGGCCTTGCAATACGCCTGGTGTATGTCGAATTCCGACCCGCCGGCGCGAAACGCAGCCTCTGCGGCGTGATGCCCGGTGGCGGCGCGACGCGACGCGAGGCGCATGCAGGCCAGCTCGTATTCGGTCTTGATACCGCGCGCATAATGCAGGAAGTTGAGCAGGGACTCCGGGTTTACTCGTTCGACGCCGACCGCGTGTGCAGGGTCGGTAATTTCGCCGATCAGCACGCACTTGTCGCGGTCTTCGGGCAGGTGCCAGCGTGTATCCGCGATGTCGTGAATCACACGGATGTCGAAAAAACGGGTCCAGTAGCCCGCCGGCTCGGCCGGCACGGTGTGCCAGTAATCGTGCGGCTGGTAATAGATGAGCACCGGCTTTTCGCCGGGCGTGTAGACGACGTAGGACAAGGGCACGTCCGTGATTGGCAGCCAGGCAACGAAATGCGGATTCGCCCGGAACGGATAGTGCTGGTCGTCCAGGAAGACCGGCTGCGGGCTGCCTGAGAACACGATCGCGTGGCTCGCGCCTACGCGTTCGAGTGCGGCATTGTATTGTTCGAAGCGGGTGTCCAGGTGCCCGGCGTACAGGCGCCCCAGGTCGGGGTTGGCGGTCGTGTAATCATAGCTCATGGTCATAATGATACCGCCGTGCCAGCGGTCTAGCGAGGTGAGATTGGGCGCACCGCGAATTTTCATTCCGCCGGTAAACTCGGCATTATTGGCGCCCCTGTTGGGTAGGGACATCACGATGAAGATTTACGGACTGGCCGTCCTGGCCGGCATTACCCTGTTCGCCGGAGAACACGCTATGGCACAGAAACTGCCCGGTTACGATCGGGTTGCCGGCGCTCGCCACGCCTCGCGCTCGGAAGTCATTGCGCCGCACGGCATGGCCGCCACGAGCCAGCCGCTGGCGACGCAGATCGCGCTCGACGTGCTCAAGGCCGGCGGCAGCGCGGTCGATGCCGCGATCGCCGCCAACGCGGCGCTCGGACTCATGGAGCCCACGGGCTGCGGTATCGGGGGCGACCTGTTCGCCATCGTCTGGGATGCACAGAAGAAGGAACTCACCGGCCTGAATGCCTCCGGGCGCGCACCCGCGCTGATGACGCTCGAGTACTTCCGGGACAACGGCATCGACCGCATTCCGGGTTTCGGCCCGCTGCCCATGTCCGTCCCGGGCGCGGTCGACGGCTGGTTCGAACTGCACGGACGCTACGGGCGGCTGCCGATGCAGGACCTGCTCGCACCGGCCATCGATTACGCCGACAACGGCTTCCCGGTGTCCGAGGTGATTGCGGCATATTTCGAGATGAATGCTCGCCGTATCGGCGATTACCCGGGGTTCCGGGAAACCTTCATGCCCGGCGGACGCACGCCGCGGAAGGGCGAAATGTTCCGGAATCCGCGGCTTGCGGATACCTACCGGATGATCGCCGAGGGTGGCAGGGACGCTTTCTACAAGGGCGAGATCGCGAAGCGCATCGATAGCTACATGCGCGAGCAGGGCGCGCTGCTGCGCTACGAGGACCTGGCGAAGCACAGCTCAGAGTGGGTCACGCCCGTGTCGACGAATTATCGCGGCTGGGATGTCTATGAACTGCCACCCAACGGCCAGGGCATTGCCGCGCTGCAGATATTGAATATCCTGGAAGGCTTCGATATCGCCGGCATGGGCTTCGGCTCGGCGGATTACATCCATACCTTCGTCGAAGCGAAGAAACTCGCGTTCGAGGACCGCGCCCGTTTCTACGCCGACATGGATTTCGTGGACGTGCCGGTCGATACCCTGATCGGCAAGGACTACGCTGCGACGCGGCGCGCACTGATCGACCCGGAGAAGGCGTCGACGTCGTTGCCGGCCGGGTCGGGCATCCTGGAAGACGGCGACACGATCTACCTGACCGTTGCGGACAGCGATGGCAACATGGTGTCGCTGATCCAGAGCAACTATCGCGGCATGGGTTCCGGCATGACGCCGGGCGACCTCGGCTTCGTCATGCAGGACCGGGCCAGTTCGTTCAGCCTGACCGAAGGACATGCCAACGTCGTCGAACCGGGCAAGCGGCCGTTCCACACGATCATCCCGGCCTTCGTGATGAAGGACGGCAAGCCGCTGCTGAGCTTCGGCCTGATGGGGGGCGCCATGCAGCCGCAGGGACACGCGCAGATCATCGTCAACCTCGTCGATTTCGGCATGAACCTGCAGGAAGCCGGCGACGCTGCCCGGATCAACCACACCGGCTCGTCGCAGCCCGACGGCAGCCGTATGACCGACGGCGGCGTGGTGCACCTCGAGGATGGGTTCACGGCCGAGGTGCGCGCCGAACTCGAAGCCCGGGGCCACACGCTGGGCCCGAGCAACGGCAGCTTCGGGGGCTACCAGGCGATCTATCACGATGCGGAGGAAGGCGTGTACTACGGCGCTTCCGAAGTCCGCAAGGACGGCCAGGCGGCCGGTTACTGAAGCAGGAAGCAGATGGCAAAGGATATCTACCTCACCGGGATCACGACGACCGGGACGCCGCACATCGGCAATTACGTCGGCGCCATCCGGCCCGGCATCGATGCAAGCCGGGATGCGACGAAAGCGAACTATTATTTCCTCGCGGATTACCACTCGCTCGCCAAGAACGAGGATCCCGACAGGATCCGGCAGTCGACCCTCGAAATCGCGGCCTCCTGGATGGCGCTCGGCCTCGACCGCGACAACGCCGTCTTCTATCGCCAGTCCGACATCCCCGAGATTCCGGAGCTGACCTGGATCCTGCACGGAATGACGGCAAAGGGCCTCATGAATCGCGCCCACGCGTACAAGGCGATCGTCGACGCCAACACCGAGAGCGGATCTCGCGACCCAGACAAGGGGGTCACGATGGCGCTGTACAGCTACCCGATCCTGATGGCCGCCGACATCCTGATGTTCAAGGCGACCAAGGTGCCGGTGGGGAAGGACCAGAAACAGCACGTCGAGATGGCCCGCGACATCGCGCAGCGATTCAACCATCACTACGGCGACGTGCTCGTCCTGCCGGAACCGGTGATTGGCGAATCGACGGCCGTGCTGGCCGGGCTCGACGGGCGCAAGATGTCGAAGAGCTATAACAACACGATTCCGCTGTTCGCGCCCGAGAAACGGCTTCGCAAGCTGATCATGAAGATCAAGACCAACAGCCTCGAGCCCGGCGAGCCGAAGGATCCCGCCGACAGCACGCTGTTCGATATCTACAAGGCCTTCGCGACGCCCGAGGAGACGCTCGACATCGAGAAGGCCTACGCTGACGGGATCGCCTGGGGCGAAATGAAGCAGGTGCTGTTCGAGTACATCAACACGCGGCTCGCGCCGGCCCGCGAGGAGTACGAACGGCTGCTCGCGACCCCGGGCGAGGTGGAGATGGCGCTCCGCGAGGGCGCCGAGCGCGCACGTGCCGTCGCCGTCCCCTACCTGAAGGAAATCCGCCACGCGATCGGCATTCGCCCGCTCGGTTGAAGCCGGCCGGCGACCCGCTTGCAACGCGGCTGACCGGGTCGGATACTCGGGCCGTCCGAACGGGGCTATCCCTATGAGCACAGCGCAAGCAACGGCGGAGCGGGTCGGCGCAGCCGAAACGAGACCGGGCGGGTCGAGCAGGCTGGGCGCGCATGGATGAGCGGCCGAGCAGCCTGTTCGAAACCCCGCGCCTTCGTCTCCTGCCGATCAATGAGCACGACGCCCCGCTCCTGCTGGAAATATGGAACGATCCGACGTTCATTCACTACGTCAGTGATCGCGGTATTCGCACCGTCGGACAGGCGCGCCAGGCCATTGTCGATGGGCCGCTGAGCCTCTACGACATCTACGGTTACGGTCCCTACCGAATGGTCCGCAAGAGCGACTCGGCTTCGGTGGGCATCTGCGGTTTGTTCCGGCGCGAGTTCCTCGATGAGCCGGACCTCGGTTACGCCGTGTTGCCGGGCTTTCGCGGCGAGGGTTTCGCGAGCGAGGCCGCACGGCAGGTTCTCGTCATTGCCGGCGTCGTGTTCGGCCTGAAGCGCATCAAGGCCCTGGTTTCGCCGGCGAATGCGCGCTCGATCCAGGTCGTCGAACGGCTCGGTTTCCGTTTCGAACGCCGCTGTTCGATCGACGTCGATGACGATACGCTCCTGTACGATTTCGAATTCTCGGGCGAGGGGAGCCAGTGAAGGAGTTCGTGGACAGCGAAGGCGTGCGGACCGGCCTGTATTCAGGCGCGGGCTCGGGCGCCGTAACGGCACGCGAATCCGTTGCCGAGCTGAATGCCGTAGGCGGGCCGTGCGGATGAGCGCGAAGCGCTTCAACTCCCGCGTCGATCGCTGGCTCGTCTTCGTCCTGGTGGCGACCGTGCTGGTGCAGTTGATAGCAATCTCCGCGGCGCTTTCGGCCTCGGACGCGACGCCCGCGGTGCTGGTTGGCATCGGGGTCCTGCTACTGACGGTGATCCTGTTCATCTGGCTCCTCAGGAGCACTTACTACGAAATCCGCGGCGACACCCTGCGGATCGTCTCGGGCCCGTACCGGATCCGGATTCCGGTCGAGATGATCGAGTCGATAGAGCCGACCCGGAGCCCCCTGTCGTCCCCGGCGCTGTCGCTCGACCGCCTGCGCATTCGCTACGGGAAAAAGCAGGTGCTCGTTTCGCCGGCGGACAAGCGCGGTTTCCTGCGCGCGCTCGGTTTCGACGCGGCGGGCCGGCGCGCCTAGTGTCCTGCGAATCGGTCACCGGCGCCGTCGCAGACATTGAAACGGTCATCGAGACACTCGGGCGCAGCCTCGGCGACGACCCGGGCATTTACGGTGCTGGGGTCTATGAGCTCTCCGGGAAATTCGGTACCGTGGTGATCAGTGCGGGCAGGCCAGTGCTGCGGACCAGCGGACGCCAGGCCGGCACGGAGCTTCAGTAACAGGCATTGACAGAACGGAGCCAGCCGATGCACGAACACGTCATGCACCCTTGCGTGCAGCACAAGCTTGCCATCATTCGCGACGAGGAGACCGGCCACAAGCGGTTCCGCGAGCTCGCGACCGAGATCACGCAGTTCCTCTGTTACGAGGCGCTCAAGAACGTCAGGACGAGGGAGGTGACGGTAAAGACGCCGGTTGCCGAAGCGACCTGCCGCAAGATCGATACCGACATCGTCGTCATCCCGATCCTGCGCGCCGGTGTGGGCATGCTCGACGGGATACTCGACCTGTTGCCGACCGCTCGCGTCGGTTTCGTGGGCCTGTATCGCGACGAGGAGACCAAGGATCCGGTCAGCTACTACGACAAGCTGCCGGAACAGGTCAAAGGGGGTACCTGCATCATCATCGACCCGATGGTGGCGACCGGCGGCTCGACGATCGCGGCGATCGATCTCCTGAAAAAGGAAGGCGCAACAAACATCGTTGTGGTCTGTATCGTTACCTGTCCGGAAGGCCTAGCGGCCGTCCACGGGGCGCATCCGGACGTCACCGTGTACACCGCGGCCGTCGACGATCATCTCAATGAAAACAAGTACATCGTCCCCGGTCTCGGCGACGCCGGCGACAGGCTCTACGGAACCAGCCACTGATTTCGTCCGGCTGGCGGCGTATCATGTGCCCACGGCGACCCGGTCAAGCGGGCGCGTCAAACAGGTGAGCGGCGATGAGTGACACGATCCGGACGTCCCGGCTCGACGGCAAGGAACTCGTGATCGAGACCAGCGACGGTGTCCGCGTTTACGATTCGCGATTTCTCGCCGCGGCGCTCTTGATCTACGTGTCGCGCGGTAGCGGTACCATCGAGCCCGAGGAATCGGCCGAGATGATCGAGCTGATACGCGCTTACTTCGGTATTGCGGGCTCCGAATCGCTGGGCCTCCTGACGCGGGCAATGACGGAACTGGCGGACGAGCCCCAGCTCGGCCCGGAACTCGTGAAACTCGGGCGGACGCTGTCCGAGATCGAGAAAGAGGACCTCGCCGTCATGGCGCTGAAGGTGATCGCAGCCGACGGCAAACGCGAGGTCTCGGAAATGGAGCACTTCAACACTGCGCTCGAGGCCGTCGGGGCCGAGCCGGAAACCGTGCACAGGGCCTTCGACCGTTATTTCGCCGAAACCATGCCCGACGTCTGACGGCGATGGCTGAGTATCGACTCGTCCCCGCGGCGACGAGCGATGTCGATGCATTGATGAGCTGGTTCCCGACAGCGGCCGCAACCGCACAGTGGGGCGGGCCGCGGTTCCGTTTTCCGTTTACGCGACAGACCTTTCTCGAGGATTGCCACTGGGCGTCGATGCCGTCTTTCGTACTCCGGTACGGCGGCGAGCTGCTGGCGTTCGGCCAGTTTTACGAGCGCTACGGGCGCATCAACCTGGCGCGCCTCGCCGTTGACCCCGGTCGCCGCGGCGAGGGTCATGGTGGCCGCCTCGTGCGGGCATTGCTCGACGAGTCGAAGCGGCATCTCGACAACAGCGAGTATTCGCTGTTCGTCTACCGCGACAACGAACCGGCCCTCCGGTGCTACCGGGCCGCCGGCTTCCGCGTGAGCCGGTATCCCGAGGATGCGCTGCTGGCCGATGAGTGCTATTACCTGACCCGTCCCGTCGAGAGGAGAGACTGACATGCATCGAAGCCGCTTCGCCGGCATCATCATCGATTGCCGCACCGACGATCCGGACAGTGCCGCCGGGTTCTGGTCGGCCGCCCTGGGGTATCCGCGGTCGCAGCGCCAGGATGATCCCGGCTACGTGTCGCTCGACGCGCCGGCCGGTGAAACCTACGTGGAGATCCAGGCTGTCGATCACGACAGCCGCGTCCATCTCGACATCGAGACGGACGACGTGGACGCCGAGGTGTCCCGGCTGACCGCGCTCGGTGCGAGGGAGATCCGCCGCGTCAAGGGCTGGGCGGTGCTCGAGGCACCGACCGGCCAGCGCTTCTGCGTCGTGCCCGTCGCGAACGGGCACTTCGAGACGACCGCCAATCACTGGGACTGAGGTATGCGCAAGATCGTTCTCTGGGCCCTGGCGCTCATCATCGTCGCGCCGCTGAGCCTCGCCGCGCTGTTTCCCGAGGACACGGCGCGGCTCGCGATCGATTACGAACGCTCGCGTGCCGCGCTGGCCGCGGACACGGTTTCGATCGACGGCGAACCCTGGTACTTCCTCGCCGGCGGCCCGGAGGACGGTGAAACGCTGCTGCTCCTGCACGGGTTCGGCGGCAACAAGGACAACTGGGTGCGCCTCGCCGGGAATCTCACCGACCGGTACCGGGTCATCATCCCCGACCTGCCCGGCTTCGGCGATACGAATCGGCACTGGGATCGGGATTACTCGATGCCGCAACAGGCGAAACGCGTGCGGCGTTTCGTCGACGCGCTCGGGCTCGGGCGTTTGCACCTTGCGGGCCACTCGATGGGTGGCTATATCGCGGGCATCTACGCGCACCAGTACCCGGAGCATGTCGAGACCCTCACGCTGGTCACCAATGCCGGCGTCGGCAGCCCGGTAGAGAGCGAGGTTGCCCGAATGGTGGCAGCCGGTGACAATCCGCTGGTGCCGCGCACGCGCGGCGAGTTCGATCGCTTGCTGGCGCTGGCGTCGCTCGAGCCGCCTTTCGTCCCCTGGCCTGTCAAGGGCTACCTGGCCGACCAGGCGATCGCGCGGGCGGATTTCCTGGACTATCTGTTCGATTTCCTGCGCCGCGACGACGCGGGCCTGGAGCCGCGGCTGCCGGAGCTCGAGATGCCGCTGTTCGTCCTCTGGGGCCGTCACGACCGCTTGCTCGACGTCAGCACCGTCGACGTGATCCGGGAACTCGTCCCCGGTGCGGAGGTGGTCATCCTCGAGAACGCAGGTCACCTGCCCATCATCGAGACGCCGGACGCGGCGGCCGCACACTATCGCGCCTTCCTCGAGAAGAACGCCCGCTGACCTGCGTGGCCGGCCCGGGGGTCAGGCACCCGTTTCGAGTGCCTCGCGCAGCGACTCGAGTTCGCCCCAGCGCTCGATGCGGGACTCGAGCAGGGCCTCTGCATCGCCGAGCTCGCGGAGCCCCGCCTGCACGGCGTCGGTATCCTGCGAGTAGTAATCGGGGGCGGCGACGCGAGCCTGCAGGGTTTCGACCTTAGCCTCGAGTTCCTCGATCTCGGCGGGCAGCCGGTCGAGTTCGCGCTGGTCCTTGTAGCTAAGCTTCGTCGGCTGCCGCCGCTGCCGGCGCTCGCGCTCCCGCGCCTGTTTTTCCAGGTGCGCGTGCGGGCTGTCGGTCTCCGCGAGCCGGTGCCCCTGCCGGACCCAGTCGCTGTAGCCGCCGACGTATTCGCGAATCGCGCCGTCGGCTTCGAAGACGACGGTACTCGTGACGACGTTATCGAGGAAATTACGGTCGTGGCTGACGATGATCAGCGTGCCCTGGTATTCGGACAGGCGCTGCTCGAGGACCTCGAGCGTTTCGATATCGAGGTCGTTCGTCGGTTCGTCCAGGACCAGCAGGTTGGCGGCCCGCGTAAACAGCTTCGCGAGGATTACGCGGTTGCGCTCGCCGCCGGACAGTGCCTTGACCGGTGTCAGTGCGCGCTTGGGGCTGAACAGGAAGCCTTTCAGGTAGCCGACGACGTGGCGGTCCTTGCCGTTGAGCCGGATATACGTCCGGCCTTCGCCGACGTTGTCGGCCACGGACTTCTCGAGGTCCAGCGTCTGGCGCAGCTGGTCGAAGTAGCCGATCTCGAGGTTGGTGCCGTGCTTGATCGTGCCGGTCTGCGGTTCCAGCTGGCCGAGCAACAGCCGCAGGAGCGTCGTTTTGCCGACGCCGTTGTTGCCGATGAGGCCGATCCGGTCGCCACGCATGATCCGGATGGAGAAATTGTCGATGATCTTGTCGTCGCCGTAACCGTAGCTGACATTGCGCGCCCGGATAACCTTGCGGCCCGACCGGTCGGCCTCCTCGATATGGATGCGGGCCTTTTGCTCCACCGAGACGCGCTGCGCGCGCTCGGCGCGCATCTTCTCCAGCGTGCGGGCCCGGCCTTCGTTGCGCGTTCGGCGTGCCTTGATGCCCTGGCGAATCCAGATTTCTTCCTCCTCGAGCTTCTTGTCGAAGCGTGCGTTGGCAACGGCTTCGTCCTCGAGGGCTTTTTCCTTGCGTTCCAGGTACTCGTCGTAGTCACCGGGCCAGCTCACCAGCCGACCGCGGTCGACCTCGACGATGCGCGTCGCGAGCTTCCGGAGGAAGGCCCGGTCGTGCGTAATGAACATGACCGAGCCCGGCCATGCGTAGACGCGATCCTCGAGCCACCGGATCGTGGCGATATCGAGGTGGTTCGTGGGTTCATCGAGCAAGAGCAGGTCGGGTTTCTGCACCAGCGCTTTCGCGAGCGCCACCCGGCGGCGCCAGCCGCCGGAGAGCTCGTTCATGCGCTTGTCGGCCGGCAGGTCGAGATCGGTGATGATCGCGTCCACCTGCTGTTCGATATGCCAGCCGTCGCGAGCGTCGATTCGAGCATGCAGCAGTTCGAGGTCGGCGAGGCCGGTCTTGTCCAGCGTCTGTCCGGACAGCGAACGGTATTCCTCGAGCAGGCGCTCGACATCGGCGAGCCCCGAACGCACTACGTCGCGTACCGGGGACGCCATCGCGTCGGGCAGGGCCTGCGCCAGTTCGGAGACCACGAGGTCGGCCTTGCGTACGATCTCGCCGCGGTCGGGCTCCAGCGCGCCCGTGATCAGCTTCAGGGTCGTCGACTTGCCGGCGCCGTTGCGGCCGATGAGGCAGACGCGTTCGCCCGGCTCGATGGCAAAGTCGGCGTCGACGAGTATCTTCTGCTCGCCGAACTCGAGACCGACTGCATCGAATCGAATCAGTGCCATGTGGAGGAAACGGAGTAAGCGGGGGCGAAAATATACACGGAACCGCGCCGGGCTGCGTTCTTGAGGTAGCATCGCGATCTTTCGGGCAACGGAGACCTGACCGGTGGCAGCAGACCGATTCGAGGACCTGGAGGTGCGGATTGCCTACCAGGACCAGATGCTCAACGAACTCAACGACGTCGTGACGCGACAGCAGGCGACGATAACGCGGCTCGAGCAGCGCTACGAGCTGTTGCTCGAGCGCGTGCGCTCGCTCGGGGACCGCGACGCCGCGGTGCCGCCCGGCGACGAAAAGCCGCCGCACTACTGAGGCTCGGCCATATGACCGTAGCCCGCCGGCGTCGCTGTGCCTACCTGACGATGGAGGACATGTCCGGTTTCGTCACCGATTCCGACCTGAGCGTTCCGGCTATGGCGGCGCTCGGCTGGGACGTCGAATTCGTGCCCTGGCGTCGGCCGGCCGTCGACTGGGACCGCTTCGAACTGGTCTATATCTGCACGCCCTGGGACTACCAGGCGGATCCCGCCGCGTTCATCGGCGTCCTCGAGCGGATCGAGGCATCGGCTGCGCTGCTGATCAATCCACTGGCGCTCGTCCGCTGGAATCTCGACAAGACCTACCTCCGCGAACTGGAGGCGGCAGGCGTGAAGATCGTGCCGAGCCTCTGGTTCGATGCCTGGAGCACGGACGCACTCGCGGCGGCGCGTGAGGCATTTTCGACGGCGGCGATCGTCGTCAAGCCGCAGCTCGGCGCCAACGCCGATCACACCTACCTGGTCCCGCCGGGCGAGGAGGCCGGCCTCCTGGCAGACATGGCGGCGTCGTTCCGCGCGCGGCCGTATTTCGTCCAGCCTTTCATCGAGTCGATACGGACCGAAGGTGAATACTCGCTGTTCTACCTCGACGGTGCGTACTCACACGCGATCCGGAAAACGCCGCAGGCGGGGGACTTTCGCTCGCAGGAAGAACACGGTGCAGGCATTCGCGCCGTGGCGGCCGACGAGCAGCTGCGTGCCGCCGCCGCGGCGGCGATGCGCTGCATCGAGCCTGCGCCCGCGTACGCGCGCCTCGACTTCGTGCGCGGCCCGGGCGACGACATGCTGCTTATGGAGCTCGAGCTCATCGAGCCTTCGCTGTACCTGCGCATGGACACGGCGTCGCCCGCGCGCTTCGCACGCGCCCTCGACGCGGCCGCGAGAGCTTCGGGCTAGCCCGCCTTGCGCTTGCGGCCGGGCGCCGCCAGCATCGGCTTCAGGTATTCGCCGGTAAACGAGCCGGCTGTCTCCGCGACGTCTTCCGGCGTCCCGGTGGCGACGATCGTGCCGCCGCCATCGCCACCTTCCGGGCCGAGGTCGACGATCCAGTCGGCGGTCTTGATCACGTCGAGGTTGTGTTCGATCACGACGACGGTGTTGCCGTGGTCGCGCAGGCGGTGCAGGACGGCGAGCAGCTGCTCGATGTCGTGGAAGTGCAGGCCCGTGGTCGGCTCGTCGAGGATGTATAGCGTCTTGCCGGTGTCGCGTTTCGAAAGCTCGCGCGCGAGCTTCACGCGCTGCGCCTCGCCGCCCGAGAGCGTCGTCGCGTTCTGGCCGAGACGGATGTAGGAGAGGCCGACGTCCATGAGCGTCGTGAGTTTCTTGGCGACGACCGGCACGTTCCTGAAGAACTCGCTGGCGTCCTCGATCGTCATCTCGAGCACCTCGTAGATGTTCTTGCCCTTGTAGCGGATCTCGAGCGTCTCGCGGTTGTAACGCTGGCCGTGACAGACGTCGCAGGGCACGTAGATATCGGGCAGGAAGTGCATCTCGACCTTGATCACGCCGTCGCCCTGGCAGGCTTCGCAGCGGCCGCCCTTCACGTTGAAGCTGAAGCGTCCCGGCATATAGCCCCGCGAGCGGGCCTCCTGGGTGCCGGCGAACAGCTCCCGTATCGGCGTGAAGAGGCCGGTATAGGTCGCGGGGTTCGAGCGCGGCGTCCTGCCGATCGGGCTCTGGCTGATGTCGATGACGCGGTCGATGTGCCCGAGCCCGCGGATGGCGGTGTGCGGCGCAGGGTTGCGGCTGCTGCGGTTGATCTCGCCGGCCACCGCCTCGTAGAGCGTGTCGTTGATCAGCGTCGACTTGCCGGATCCCGACACGCCGGTCACGCAGGTCATCAGGCCGACCGGGAGACTCACGTCCACGCCTTTCAGGTTGTTGCCGGTGGCGCCGACGATCTCGATCGAGCGATCGCCGGGCGCCTGGCGTCGTTCCGGCACCTCGATGCGGCGCTTGCCGGAGAGGTACTGCCCCGTCAGCGATTGCGGATCCTTCCGGATCTCCTCGGGCGTGCCGGCCGCGACGATGCGCCCGCCGTGGACGCCCGCGCCCGGTCCCAGGTCCACGACGAAGTCGGCGGCCAGGATGGCATCCTCGTCGTGCTCGACCACGATGACGGTGTTGCCGATGTCGCGCAGATGCAGGAGCGTGCCGAGCAGCCGCTCGTTGTCGCGCTGGTGCAGCCCGATCGAGGGCTCGTCCAGGATGTACATCACGCCGACGAGGCCGGACCCGATCTGGCTGGCGAGACGTATGCGCTGCGCCTCCCCGCCCGACAGCGTCTCGGCACTGCGGTCGAGTGACAGGTAGTCGAGGCCGACGTCCGACAGGAAGCCGAGGCGGTCGCCGATTTCCTTGACGATCTTCTCGGCGACGGTGGCCCGCCAGCCTTCGAGCGACAGGTTCTCGAAGAATTCGCGGGCGTTGCCGACGGACATGCCGGTGATCTCGGGCAGCGCGTGGCCGTCGACGAAGACGTGGCGGGCAGCGCGATTGAGTCGCGTACCGCCGCAGTCCGGGCAGGCCTGGCTGTTGAGGTACTTGGAGAGCTCCTCGCGGACCGCGCCAGACTCGGTCTCGCGGTAGCGGCGCTCGAGGTTCGGGATGACGCCCTCGAAGCTGTGTTTCTTGCGGATTTCGAGCCCCCGCGAGTTCGCGTACTTGAACTCGATCTTGTCCTTGCCGCTTCCGTACAGGACGGTGTCACGGAGTTTCCGGGACAGGGAGTCGAAGGGTGCCTCGATGTCGAACTCGTAGTGATCCGCCAGGCTCTTGATCATCTGGTAGTAATAGGTCGT
Source organism: Woeseiaceae bacterium (assembly GCA_036350895.1). Classification (GTDB taxonomy): domain Bacteria; phylum Pseudomonadota; class Gammaproteobacteria; order Steroidobacterales; family Woeseiaceae; genus UBA1847. The sequence goes on along the minus strand of JAZBNZ010000070.1, from coordinate 2,913 downwards.
GCGCCGGTCCCAGCCGCGGATGGCGCCGCCCGCCAGCGACAGGCTCGCGTTGACGACGACCCGGTTCGGGTCGAAGAACTGCTTGACGCCGAGGCCGTCGCACGCCGGGCACGCGCCCGACGGGTTGTTGAAAGAGAACAGGCGCGGCTCGAGTTCGGTCAGGGAGTAGCCGCACACGTTGCAGGCAAACCTGTCCGAGAACACGAGTTCCGCCGTGTCGGGGTCGTCCATCCAGACCACCTTGGCGACGCCGTCCGCCAGGCGGAGCGCGGTCTCGAAGGATTCGGCGAGGCGCAGCCTCAGATCATCCTTGACCCGGAACCGGTCGACGACGGCCTCGATCGTGTGTTTTTTGCGCAGATCGAGTTTCGGCGGCTGATCGAGCTCGACGATCTCCCCGTTGATGCGCGCGCGGACGTAGCCCTGCGCCATCAGGTCCTGCATCAGCTGCACATGCTCGCCCTTGCGGTCGTCGACGACCGGCGCAAGCAGCATGAGCTTCGTGCCTTCCGGCAGCGCGAGGACCTGGTCCACCATCTGGCTTACGGTCTGGGCCTCGAGCGTGACGTCGTGGTCCGGGCAGCGCGGAATGCCGGCACGGGCATACAGGAGGCGCAGGTAGTCGTAGATTTCCGTCACCGTGCCCACGGTCGAGCGCGGGTTGTGCGACGTCGATTTCTGCTCGATCGAGATGGCCGGTGAGAGGCCGTCGATGTGGTCGACGTCGGGCTTCTCCATCATCGACAGGAACTGGCGCGCGTAGGCGGAGAGTGACTCGACGTAGCGCCGCTGTCCCTCGGCGTAAATCGTGTCGAAGGCGAGCGAGGACTTTCCCGAGCCGGACAGCCCGGTGAACACGATCAGCTTGTCGCGTGGTAGGTCGAGGTCGATATTGCACAGGTTATGCGTGCGTGCGCCACGGATGCCGATGGACTTCATTGGGAGTGGGGGAGGAGTCTTGGAGTCAACCTGTTAATATACGCCGCCGCCCGGAGGCACTCAAAAGCCGTTACATCCGGATACAGCCTCTCCTGCAGGGCGCGATCAGGCTCGAGAAAAATGAATACTGACAAGTCACTGATTCCTGACTCTTTACACACTCGGGGCGCTCCGCATGCCTGAGTCGTCCGGCGGTTTCTTTGCCGGCTTCCGGCAGTCCGAGAAGCGTGCCGTCTTCGTCGCTGCGCTGATCGCGATGCTGCGCATGTTCGGCGTCTTCGCCCTGCTGCCCGTGCTGAGTGTGTACGCCGCGTCGTTTCCGGACGCGACGCCGCTGCTGATCGGCCTGGCCGTCGGCGGATACGGCCTGACGCAGGCCGGGATGCAGATCCCGCTCGGCATGCTGTCCGACCGCATCGGCCGGAAGCCGGTCATCGCCGGGGCGCTGCTGCTGCTCGCGGCCGGCAGCGTCCTCGCCGCCGTCAGCGATTCCATTTACGGCGTCATCGCAGGCCGCCTGCTGCAGGGAGCGGGCGCCATCTCGGCGGCCATTGTTGCGCTGATTGCCGACGCGACGCGCGAGTCCGTACGGACCCGATCGATGGCGCTCTACGGCGTGGGCTTCGGCGTGGCCTTCATGGTCGCCGTCATCATCGGCCCCTTGATAGCCGCCAACTTCGGGGTCCAGGGCGTCTTCTGGACGGCAGCCGCTGCGGCACTTTTCGCCGTCAGCCTGCTGTTCACCCTGCCGAAGATCGAGCATCCGGCGCCGCGGGCGACGTATTCGATTCGGCCCGCGCTGCGTCCGGACCTGCTGCGCCTCGATTTCTTCGTGTTCCTGCTGCACGCGATCCTCACGGCGAGCTTCGTGGCATTACCGTTTTTGTTCACGGACCGGGTGGGCCTCGCAATGACCGACCACTGGATGGTCTATCTCGGCGCGCTGGTCCTCTCGCTCGCGGTCACCGTGCCGCTGATCATGCGCGACGACCGCCAGGGCAAGACCGCGTACCTCCGGGTCGCGATCGCGCTGATCCTGGTGGCCGAGCTCGGCTTCGCCTTCCTGGGCTTCAGCACCGTGGCGACCGTGCTGGCGCTTGCGCTGTTCTTCGGCGGCTTCAATTTCCTCGAGGCAGGGCTGCCGGCGCGCCTGTCCAGCCAGGCCGGCGAATCGGTCCGGGGCGCGTCGCTCGGCGTGTTCGCGACGGCGCAGTTCCTCGGTATTTTCGTCGGCGGACTCGTCGGCGGGCGCTTCCTCGCGGCCGGTACGCCGGCCGTCTTCGCGCTCTGTGCGCTGCTGGCCGGCCTCTGGTTCGTCGTCGCGGGCATCGGCGGGACCGACCGGGCTGCCGAGACCGTGCCCGAGTGAAACGCGAATTCAGGCCTGTTGCCGGGAAACTCCGGCTGGCATTTGGGTAGCGAGGCTCTACAATAGCCAACCTTCGTCCCGGTACCGCCACGTCGGTGCCCGCGCAACGAAACCCAGCAGAAACCAACCGAACAACGACAGACAGGAGCCAACATGGCCCGCGGAATCAACAAAGTCATCCTGGTCGGCAACCTCGGCGCAGACCCCGAAACGCGCTACATGCCGAGCGGCGGTGCGGTGACCAACCTCTCGATCGCCACCAGCGAATCGTGGAAGGACAAGCAGACCGGCGAGCAGAAGGAGCGCACCGAGTGGCACAAGGTCGCGATGTTCAATCGCCTGGCCGAGATTGCTGCCGAGTACCTCAGGAAAGGGTCGCAGGTTTACATCGAGGGCAAGCTCAGGACGCGCAAGTGGCAGGATCGTGACGGCAACGACCGCTACACGACCGAGATCGTTGCCGACGAGATGCAGATGCTCGGCGGCCGTGGTGGCGGCATGGGCGGCGGTCCCGGCGGCGGCATGAGCGGCGGCGGGTCCCGCGGCGAGCAGGATTCGGGCGGCTCGTCCCGTCCGCCCGCACCGGACGACTTCGACGACGATAT
>JAZBNZ010000069.1:0-2116 GCA_036350895.1 Woeseiaceae bacterium | reverse complement strand
GCTTGCGCTCGCGCGGGCTGGTGTCGACAGCATCGTCGCACTGCAGGCCGCTGTGCTGGCGTCATGAGTCTGCCGTCCCGCATCGTCTTCGCAAGCGGAAATCGCGGCAAGCTCGCGGAGGTCGCGCGACTGCTCGCTGCCCGTGGCGTCGAGGTCGTGCCGCAGTCCGAGCTCGGCGTCACGGACGCCGAGGAGACCGGGACGACCTTCGTCGAGAATTCGCTGATCAAGTCGCGCCACGCGGCGGCGGTCACCGGGCTGCCGGCCATCGCCGACGATTCCGGCCTCGCGGTCGACGCACTCGGCGGCGCGCCGGGTGTGTATTCGGCCCGTTACGCCGGTCCGGACGCGACCGATGCGAGCAACATCGACAAGCTGCTCGCGGCGCTCGGCGGCGTGCCCGAGGCCGAGCGGGGTGCAGCCTTTCACTGCGTGGCGAGCTACGTCGACCCTGACTCCGGCGACTACGTGCTCGGTGAGGGCCGCTGGGACGGTCGCATACTCACGGCGCGCCGGGGTACCGGCGGCTTTGGTTACGACCCGGTGTTCTTCGATCCCGCTGTCGGCAAGACGGCGGCCGAATTCGAACCCGACGAGAAGAACGCGGCGAGCCATCGGGGCAAGGCACTCAGGGCGCTCATCGCGGCGCTCGAGGCTCGCTACGGCCGGACATGAACCCGGCCGCGATCCCGCTCGCGCTCTACCTGCACCTGCCGTGGTGCGTGCGGAAGTGCCCTTACTGCGACTTCAATTCCTTCACCGCCACGAGGACGCCGCCACGTGCCCGCTACATTGATGCGCTGAAGCGTGATCTCGACCTGAGCAGGGATTACGCTGCCGGACGGCCGCTGGGCAGCGTGTTTCTCGGCGGCGGTACCCCGAGCCTGTTCACCCCCGGCGAGATCGCGCAGATTCTCGATGCGGTACGGGAACGTTTCGACGTCCCGGCGACGGCCGAGATCACGATGGAGGCGAATCCCGGCACCGTCGAGTGCGGCGATCCGGCCGGGTATCGCGATGCCGGCATCAATCGCCTCTCGATCGGCGCACAGTCATTCTCGGACGAGGCGCTCGCGGTGCTGGGGCGCATCCACCAGGCTGCCGCCATCCATGCATCCTTCAATGCCGCCCGCGCCGCCGGCTTCGACAACATCAATCTCGACATCATGTACGCGCTGCCCGGCCAGGGCGTCGAGCAGGCCCTTGCCGATATCGACGCGGCTGTCGATCTCGGGCCCGAACACATCTCGTGGTATCACCTGACCCTGGAGCCCAACACGGTCTTCCATGCGCGCCCGCCGGCGGGTCTTCCTGGCGAGGCGGTGGCGGCCGACATCCAGGACGCCGGCAGCGTCCGGCTGGCCGAGGCGGGTTTCGCGCAGTACGAGGTCTCGGCGTGGACGCAGGAAGGTCGTCCCTCCGCGCATAATCTCAACTACTGGACTTTTGGTGATTACCTGGCGGCCGGGGCCGGGGCGCACGCCAAGGTGACGACGACGGCGGGCGTGTTCCGCTACTCGCGGCCCGCGAATCCCGAGGGCTACATGAGCTCGCTGGAGGCCGAGTCGCCATCGCTAGAGCCGGTCGCCGTGTCGGCGCCCGATCTCGCTTTCGAGTTCATGCTGAACGCACTCCGCCTGACGGGCGGCTTTTCCCTCGACGGTTTCGTCGCGCGGACCGGTCTCGCGGTGGACAGCATCGCGGGCAGGCTCTCGACACTCGAGGCACAAGGACTGATCCGGCGGCTCGACGACGGCGTCCGGATCGTGCCCAGCGAGCGCGGTTTCGAACTCCTCAACGAGTTACAGGCGGCCTTCCTGCCCGACGCGTCGCCGTGAGCCTGGTACAGCCCAAAGCTATACATTGTCAGTGAAAGCAGGTTCGACTTATGCACACGGGCGGCGAGACGCTGTATTCCTAGGACAAACTGCAGGCAAGCTCAGCCCCTTCGTGGAGTAAGGGTTATAACTCACTGTTTTTATTGATTTTCATAAACTGAACACAAAATAATCATATTGACGTGGGTGCTTGAAAAACCGCACCTTAGGCCACTCACCCAAAAACCTTCCACAATGTTATCCACAGGTTCTGTGGATAAACGGAATGCTCCGGAGCG
>JAZBNZ010000068.1:0-6950 GCA_036350895.1 Woeseiaceae bacterium | reverse complement strand
TGACGGGGTTCGCCGTCGTGTCGTCGGACAGGATCAGCGTCCGCACCGGGATCCCTTCGTAGCGCACGTCCACGCCCGGCGCAGGATGCATGCGGACGCCCTCCTCGCCGAGCACGAAGCGGCCGATCACCGGCGTGTCGGTGCCGGGGAACACGATGTCGTTGCCGGCGTCGCCGCCGAACGTGGTTTCGCCCGGCTCGAGCCAGTAAAGCCCGGCAAGGTTCAGGTAACCGTCCTTGGCCTTCAGGCTGGCAACGCGGTCCGCGCGCCATTCCATGACCGCCGCTTCGTACGCGGCACGATCGATACCGCCGTTCCCGCACGCCGCCAGCGCCAGCAACAGGAAACCGGGGCCTGCCAGTCGTTTCATGCTTATCGTGTCCCTTTCGTGGCCGAGCAGTCGGTGTTCGCATGGTGCACGGCATCAATCTCTTCGGCAACGTTCCCCGGAGTCTCTATACTGCCGGGCCATGAACACCCCATCCGCGGCCACGCTGGCCTATCTCGAACTCGAACCCGACGACATCCTCGATGCCGTCGAGGCGCTGGGTTTCGACGTTAATGGCCGGCTGCTCGCGCTGAACAGTTACGAGAACCGGGTTTACCAGGTCGGCATCGGGGAGCGTGACAACTGCGTTGCGAAGTTTTACCGCCCGGAGCGCTGGTCGGACGACGCTATCCGCGAGGAACACGAGTTCGCGACCGAACTGGCCAACGCCGAGATCCCGGTCGTCGCGCCCCTCGAGATCGACGGCGAGACGCTGCACTATGCCGGGCTGTTTCGCGTCGCGGTCTATCCCTGCCATGGCGGCCGGTCACCCGATCTCGACGATCTCGATCAGCTGGAGCAACTCGGCCGCCTGGTTGCGCGGATTCACAACGTAGGCGCCACGCGTGCGTTCCGGTTCCGCCCGGCCATCGATATCGACTCCTTCGGAACGGAGTCGGTCGATTACCTGCTCGACGAGGAACGCATCCCGGCGGAGCTCGAGCCGGCCTACTCGACGGTCGCGGACGACGTCCTCGACGCGGTGGAAACCTGCTTCGAGCAGGCGGGCGGCGTCAGGACGCTGCGCCTGCATGGCGACTTCCACCCGGGCAACGTGCTCGTCAACCGGGACCGCTTCCACCTCGTCGATCTCGACGACGCACGGACCGGTCCGGCGGTGCAGGATCTCTGGATGTTCCTCTCCGGGGAACGACCGGAGCAGGAGCCGCAGCTCGCGGCGTTACTCAAGGGGTACACGGCCTTCCGCGACTTCGACCCGATCGAACTCCATCTCGTCGAGGCGCTCCGCAGCCTGCGCCTGATGCACTATGCCGCCTGGCTTGCGAGGCGCTGGGACGACCCGGCTTTCAAGCAAGCCTTTCCCTGGTTTGCCTCGCCGCGCTACTGGGAAGATCACGTGCTTTCGCTCAGGGAGCAGATCGCCCTGATGCAGGAACCGCCGCTACGCTGGCACGAGGACTGATGCTTCGCCATAAGTCGCTGAGCGACAAGCACAAAACCTCACCTGCCCGAACCCGGGGAACGCGCCTGGCAGCGAGGCACGCGGCATCCGCGGCGGGCCTGTAACGTACTGTTTCTGCGGTTGCGTTGCCCCTCGCAGCCGCTTACAGTCGAGTCACGAGGGCAGTTTCCTTCCGGCCGAATGGAACTCTCGGCGGCGTCGGCGGTTCTTACTGTTCTGCTCGGGCAACTCCGGACTACGCGGGACCAATCCAAGGTGACAACAAAGCTTCGTTCGACAGGTCTGGCTCTTCTCATGGCGTTCATCGTGACGGCGTGCGGCGGGACCGTCAGGATGGACCCGCCAACTATTCCGACACCTCTGCTGAGTCCCCTGCCTCTCACCGTTGCGGTGCGTTACCCGGCTAACTTCGGCGATTTCTCACACGAGGAAGAAGTCCTCGGCGGCGAGGAATGGACGATACACCTCGGCCGGTCCAACGAGGTACTCTTCACCGAGCTGTTCGGCTACATGTTCGAAGACGTACGCATACTCGGTCCGGACGACGACCCTTTCACGATGGATATCGACGCCTACATCGAGCCGAGCATCGATGCGTTCGAGTTCTCGGTGCCCAACCAGACCCGGACCGATTCGTTCGCGGTCTGGGTTCGTTATCGATTGAAGGTCTGGAACAGCATGGGTGACCAGATCGCCAACTGGCCGCTTGCCGCCTATGGCAAGAGCCAGGCAACCGTACTCGGCGGGTCGGACGCACTGCAGCGGGCCGCGGTGCTCGCCATGCGTGACGCGGCGGCGCTCATGATCGACAAGATGGACCGGGAAACCGGCATCGGTTCCACGCAGCGCCGGCGTCCGCCCGCCCTCGACAGATCGCCGGCGACGGCCGCCGATCCGGAAACCAACCTTGGCAACAACTTGATCGAGGTGCGTCGCAATGATGCAGGCTGACAAACGGAATACGGGATTGAAACTGGCACTCGTGTGCCTCGCGCTGTCCATGGCCTCCGGATGCGTAACCTCGCGCATCGAGAATGCCCGCGAGATGGCGACCGGTATTGCCGATGGCGAGTCGATCGTCATCATGGCCAAGAGCTACCATCTCGGCAACGAAACGGAAGCGAGCTACATTTCCTGCGTCGAGGATGCACTCAGCCGCGGCCGGTCCGGACTCAGCGTGATTCCGCACCAGCAGTTCGTGGACTCGTTATTCCCGTGGTTCGAGCCACGGACGGCGCCGGCCGAGACGAAGGGCCTCGAGGAACTGATGGAACGCCCGGGCGTTGCGGAACGCATCGCCGAACAGGGCGTCCGCTACATCATCTGGCTCGACGGCGACACCGACCGGGTGGCCGGCGGTGGCAGCCTGTCCTGCGCAGCGGGTCCCGGCGGTGGCGGCTGCTTCGGTTTCGCCTGGTGGCAGAACGACGCCGATTACAACGCGTCAATCTGGGATCTGAAGGGTCTCGATTCCGCCGGCACGGTCTCGGCGGACTATAGCGGGACCTCTTTCCTGCCTGCCCTCGTCGTCCCGATTCCGCTGATCGCCAGGACCAAGGCCGCAGCGTGCAAGGGATTGGCCGAGCAGCTCCACGCATTCATCGTCTCGGAACCGCAGGTCTGACGCCCTCAGGGCAGGCGGCGGCCGCCCAGGAACGCCTGCCGGTAGAACGCCGAGTCCAGTGACTCCATCGACACCGCCCGCCCCCTGCGCGGCGCGTGGACGAAGCGGTCATCGGCGACGTAGATCCCGACGTGCGAGAGCTTGCCGTCGATCTCGAAGAACACCAGGTCACCGGAGCGCAGCGATTCGCGGGCGACGGGTTTCGCGACGCGATGCAGATCCCGTGTCGTTCGCGGCACCGGCTTGCCCGCCAGCCCGTACGCGTAGTAGACGAGGCCGCTGCAGTCGAAACCGCCCGGCGATTCCCCGCCGTATCGATACGGCGAACCCCGTTGCCCGAGCGCAACCCGCACCGCACGGCTGCCGACGTCATCGCCACTGCCGACGACTAAAGCTTCGACGGCCGGTGGGCGCGGCGCGTCCCAGGAGCAGGCTGTGAGTGCCGCAAGGCAAATGCCGGGCAGCAGTCGCATGACTGATCGTTGCGTTATCATGGCGTCCGTCTGAATCACCCTGATCGTGAAGAATAATTGAATAGTCGTGAACGCGATATGAACTGGTCGGCAGTCGGCCTCCCCGACACCCTCCGGCGCTGGCGCAGCATGTGGGCCGTGCCCGTTGCCGTCGTCGTGGCCGCCTGCAGCGTACCCGCCGAAGACTCGGCGGCCCAGACCGAACCGGGCACCTACGACCTGGTCTACACGGTGACGCCGGAGCCATCGTCCGGACGGGTCGACGTCACTCTCGATGTCCGGCAGGAAGCCCACCTGCTGCGTGAAGTCCGCTTCGACTTCGACCCGGAGCGCTACAGCGGTTTCGAAGGCAGCGGTGAGCTGCAGGTCGACGACGACGTCGTCCGCTGGTACGTCCCCGCAGAAGGGGGCAGCCTGTCCTGGCAAGCGGACACCCGACGCAGGCGCAACGACAACGGCTACGACGCCTGGCTCGATACGAGCTGGGGCGTCATGCGCGCCGAACGGATCATCCCGCGGGCGGTGAGCCGGACGCGCAAGGGCGCCGGCAGCCGCACCGTTCTCGCATTCGACCTCCCCGCCGGCTGGTCCGTCGTCACCCAGTATGCGCCGGACGGCGATCGCTTCCCGGTCGAGAATCCCGCCCGTCGCTACGACGAGCCGTCCGGCTGGCTCGTCATGGGCAGGCTCGGAGTCCGACTCGACCGCATCGGCGGCACGCGGATCGTCGTTGCCGGGCCCGAGGACAACAACGTGCGCCGCCTCGATATCCTGACCTTCCTCAACTGGACGCTGCCCGATGTTTTCCGGCTCGTGCCGGCGCCGCCCGAACGTCTCACCGTCATCAGCGCGGGCGATCCCATGTGGCGAGGCGGCCTTTCGGCGAGCGACTCTCTCTACATCCATGCAGAGCGGCCGCTGGTCAGCGAAAACGGCACCAGCACGCTACTGCACGAAGTGCTGCACGTGGTGCTCGGCCTGTGGTCGAAACGCGGCTACGACTGGATCGTCGAAGGCCTTGCCGAGTATTACAGCGTCGAGGTGCTGCGACGTTCCGGCGGTCTCTCGGCGGCGCGAACCGACAAGGCATTCGCGAGCCTGGCGGAATGGGCCCGGGAGACCGAGACACTGTGCAAGGATCCGTCGACGGGCTCGCGCACCGCATTCGCGGCGACACTGTTCGCGGCGCTCGACGCCGAAATTCGCGACGCTACCGCCGGCCGCAACAGCCTCGATGACGTACTGGCGCTGCTGCTTGCCCGGGAATCGGACATCGACCTCGACGACCTGGTTACCGCCGCCACGGAGGTCATGGGCGGCATGCCCGAGTCCCTCGGCGAGGCCGCCATACCCGGCTGCGCACCCAGGCCGCCCCCGACCGGGGGCGAGCCATCATGACCGACCAGCGCCACGATCTCGCGCTGATACTGCGGTCGCGCGCGCCCATGGTCGTCATAGAAACCGCGGACGAGAATCGCGTCCTCGACATGCTGCAGTCCATCTCGATGGAACAGGCGAGCGACACCTACCTGCCGCTGTTCCGCTGGACGATCACCGACGGCCTGCAGCGGCTCGATATCGACCTCGCCCCGCAGACGATAAATTCGGACCCCGTCGATGTCCTCAAGCACATCCGCGCCGTCACCAAGCCGGGCGTCTACGTGCTGCTCGACTTTCACCCTTTCCTGGCCGACCCGGTCAACGTGCGCCTCTTGAAGGACATCTGCCTCCGCTACCCCTCCGTGGCACGGCAACTCGTCCTGATAAGCCACGAACTCACGATACCGAGCGAACTCGACCCCTTCTGTGCCCGCTTCGACATGGCCTTGCCGACCGAGAAGGAACGCGACGGCATCGTGCGCAAGGTCATGTCCGAATTCGTGGAATCGAACCCGGGCCGGTCGTTGCAGGTCGACCCGCGTGCCCGCGAGCTGCTCGTCAGCAATCTCGCCGGTCTCACCTACGCCGACACGACGCGCCTCGCCCGCAACGCCGTCTTTGTCGATGGCGCGATCACGAAGTCGGATATCCCCGCTGTCATGCAGGCAAAATACGAGCTCCTGAACGCGAGCGGCGTGCTGCAGTTCGAGTACGACACGGCTCGCTTCAGCGACGTCGGCGGCCTCGATCGCCTGAAGCAATGGCTGTCGAAACGCAAAGCCGCCTTCCGGCGGGACGACGCGGCGCTGCACCTCGATGCCCCGCGGGGAATGCTGCTCATCGGCGTGCAGGGCTGCGGCAAGAGTCTCGCCGCCAAGGCCACGGCCGGCATCTTCGGCGTACCACTCCTGCGCCTCGACTTCGCCAGTATCTACAACAAGTATCACGGCGAGACCGAGCGCAGGCTCCGCGAAGCGCTGGGAACAGCCGACGTGATGGCGCCCTGCGTCCTGTGGATCGACGAGATTGAAAAAGGCATCGCCGGCCGGGGCGGCGAGACCGGCACGACGCAGCGCGTGCTTGGTTCCTTCCTGACCTGGCTTTCGGAAAAACGCAGCGAAGTCTTCGTGGTCGCCACCGCGAACGCCATCGAGGAGCTGCCGCCCGAGCTGGTTCGAAAAGGGCGTTTCGATGAAATCTTTTTCGTCGACCTGCCGAGGCTCAGAGTGCGTGCCTCGATCTTCGCCATTCACCTGAGCAAGCGGAACCTGCCGCTCGGCAACTTCGACCTCGAGGCGCTAGCCTCGAAGACCGAGGGCTTCTCCGGTGCCGAGATCGAACAGGCGGTCGTCGCCGCGCTCTATGCCTCGCACAGCAGCAAGGAAGCGCTCGACACGCGGCACATTCTCGAGGAGATCGCGGCAACGCGCCCGCTCTCCGTCGTCATGGCAGAGCAGATCGCCGCGTTGCGCGCCTGGGCTTCGGGCCGCACCGTCCCGGCCGACGAGCGTACGAATTAACGTAATCCCGTATTGGGCGGCTGGCCGCCGCGATCCGGCGTGCTAACATGCCCGGCATGGCTAATGAGAACAACAACATCAATGAATTAGTCAGCGACGACGACGCAACGGCGGAGCTCGAAGAGCTGACCCTGCAGCAGGTGCTCGCGCGCGCGGACGACGACGGGGACCTCGAAGTCGACGCCGACACCTTCGCCATCGATCGCGGCAAGACCGGCGCAAAGAGTGCGAACGTCGATCTCCTCAAGGCCGATCTCGAATCGCGCAACGAGGCCGTAGAACGCCTGCAGTTCGACGTCGAGCGACTACGCGCCCGGCTGCTCGGCCTGCAGTCCGAAGTCCGTGCCCGCGAGGACATTAGCAGCGACCTGAACCGGCAAATCGCCGAGTTCGAGAAACAGCTGAAGTCGAGTCGGCAACAGCTGCAGGCGCGGGACCGCGACATCAAAGCGCTCAGGGAGGAGATTCGGCAGCGCGGCGC
>JAZBNZ010000067.1:0-6592 GCA_036350895.1 Woeseiaceae bacterium | reverse complement strand
CGCGTACCGAGTCAGCATCTTTCGGAACGTCCGGGTTCACGCAGCAGGGCCTCGGCCGCAGCGTGCCGGTATCGCCGGTGTCCGGTAAGTACCAGTCCGACGAGATCTACGCCGAGTTCTACGCGCCGATTTTCTCGGAAGACATGGACATTCCGCTCGTTTCGTACCTCAACATCGAAGGTGCGTATCGTTACATTGATAACGACTTCGCCGGTACGGATGACGTCTGGACGGTCGGCCTGAAGTATGCGCCGATCCCCGACATCGAAATCCGCGGCAACATCACGGAATCGGTTCGTGCGCCGGCCGTCACCGAGCTGTTCCTGCCGGTCTCCGGCACGACATCGTTCGCGGCTGACCCTTGTGATACCGCGCTGCTTGCAAACGGGCCGAACCCGGCAGCTCGTGCGGCCAACTGTGCCTCCGGCGGTGGCGGCCTGCCGCCGATCGCCCAGCCCTTCGTATCGACGGTTCGCAACGCCTCGGTGCAGGGCTTGACGGGTGGTAACGTGAATCTCGCCAACGAGACCGCGGAAGCCTGGACGGCAGGTGTGATCCTGCGCCCGCGCTTCGTCGAAGGCCTGCAGTGGTCGATCGACTACGTCAACTTCGACATCGCGGACTCGATCGAGACCTTCACGCTGACGCAGGTCATGGAAGCGTGCTACGACGCAGACGACTTCCCGAACGATTTCTGTAATTCGTTCTCACGCCTGCCGAGCGGCCAGGTACCGCCGATCAACGCGTTCCAGACCGGTAACGTCAACGCCGGTCAGCGGACCTTCAAGGCCTATGTGTCCGAACTGCTGTACTCGTTCGATGCGCTCGGCGGCGCCTGGAACATCCAGGGCAGCCTGCAGCACATCACCGATTCGACGCGGACGCTGCTCGGCGTGACGACCGACTTCCGGGGTGAGATCACCAACGGTGCGTCGGAATGGCAGGCCAACTTCCGGGTCGGCTACGCACGTGACAAGTGGTCAGCGTTCCTGCAGCCGCGCTTCATCGGCGAGGGCATCTGGGATAACGACGCGGCGCCTGACCTCTACAGCGTACCGGGTGAAGGCGACGTATGGCTCTTCAACACGGGCTTCCGTTGGGAGTTCACCGACCAGATCTCTGCGCAGGTCAACATCAACAACCTGTTCGACGAACTGCCTTCGCCGGCATCCATCGCGACGGGTAACGATTTTGTCTACGACAACATCGGTCGGTTCTACCGCGCGAGCCTGTTGATCCGCCTGTAAGGGGATCCGCTCACCGGCCTGACCGCAACGGTCGGGACGGAATGCAAGACCAGCGGCGCCGGGGTTCATCCCCGGCGCCGTTTTTTTTGTGCCCGTGATCGGGGCACTGCGGCCAAGGAGGGTTTGCGTCGGGAGATGCGAACTTTGCCGTATGCGGGCAGTCTTAGTTTCAACATCGCTTGCTGTTGCGGGAGTGGGGGAAATGAGAACGAGATCGCCGATCGGTTGCGGCCGGACTGCAGCCCTGGCGCTGGCCTTGATGCTGTCGGCCGGCGTCGCCAGCGCATTCCAGAACATGGGCGAGGGCGACGTCACCGTCGGCCCGACCAAGAACGCCAAGCTGCAGGACGGCGCCAGTGCGCTGGACGTCGGTGACGCCGAGCAAGGCATCGAGCTGACGCTGGCCGGGCTGCACCAGGCGCGCGGGACGCTCGAGCGCCGGACGGCGCTGTCCAATCTCTGCGCCGGCTACCTGATGCTCGAGGAACTCGACAAGGCGCTTTATTACTGTAACGAGGCGTTAGAGCTCAACGAGCAAAACTGGCGTGTCTACAACAATCGGGCCCTGATCTACGTGCTGCAGCGGCGCTTCGACGAGGCCGAGGCGGATCTTGCGCGCTGCGAGGAATTGCACCCGCATGCCCAGCCGACCAGGGTCGTCCGCCAGCTGCTCGTGCACGCGAAAGATCCGGTAGCGCCGATCATCACTGTCGACGACCGCCGCAGCCTGCCGCAGGTTGATCCCTTCGAATCCGGCGCGCCCGCCGATGAGTAGGCCGCTCGCGACCGCCTTGCTTCTCACCGCGAGTGGTGCCGCGTTCTCCCAGGGCGCGGTGGAGACGGTCGATCGCATCGCGCCGGACTCCCGGGACGATACCGATAGGAATCCGGTACATACGGTCATCCCGGAATACCCGCAGCAGGCCTGGTTCGAACGGATACAGGGCGACGTCGAGGTCTGCTTCTTCATCACGCGTGGAGGGCGTCCTTACAACATCGCCGTGCGGAAGAGCGACCATCGGATCTTCGAGCGACCGGCGCGGGACGCGGTCAAGGACTCCTGGTTCGAGGCGATACCGCGCCCGGACCAGGTTCCGCAGGTGAAGACCTGCCGAACCTTCCTGTTCCGGCTCGAGCCGGTGGAGAACGACGACGAGGTGTCGGCCAGCGCGGGTGACCCTACCTGAGTGTTTCCAGCCTCGCGGGGCTCGAGGCGACGGTCAGCCCGTGTTCCAGGTAGCGACGCGCTTCCTCGTCGCGGCCGGCCTTGCGCAGTGCGATAACGAGCTGCCGGTAGGCATCCGCGTCGCGGGGCTCCAGTCTTAGCGATTCCCTGAATGCCTCGACAGCCGATGCCGTTTGCCCCTTGTTCATCAGCAGTTGACCCCGGTATTTCCAGGCCTGCGGCATCGTCGGCCTGAGCTCGATCGCCGCATCGATCGCACGTTCCGCCTCCCCGGCGTTGCCGGCCTGCAGGTAGGCGATGGCGAGGTTGAACCAGGTTTCCGGGTCGGGCTGAATCTCCAGCGACTGCCTGAGTGCTGCGATCGCCGCTTCACGTTTGCCCTGGGCCAAGAGGGCCGTGCCGAGCAGCGTATGGCCCACGTGCAGGTTGGGGTAGGTCTCGAGCAGTTGCCCGAGAGCGGCTTCCGCCGCCGGATAGTCGCCGACCTGCAGCTGGGTCCTGACCAGGTCGATATAGGGGGTCGGCGAGAGATAGGAGTTCCTGTCCAGGTGCGCTTCGAGGCCCTTCCTGGCCGTCTCGATATACCGATTGGCGCGGGCAATTGCCGCCAGCCGGTAATACTCCCGCGAATCACCGGCCGGTATGTCGCCGAAATCGAGCAGCTCGATCCCCGTGATCGGGCGCCGATGCGCGGCCATCGGCGCCACCAGCTCCGCCGGGTCGAAGGGCCCCGTCGCGATGCGGTGGTCGGTCATCGTTGCCTCGACAACGTCGCTCGTCCGGCGCTCGGGCATATGACAGGTGACGCAGTCGTCGGCAGAGTAAGCCGTCACTGCGGCGTGCTCCGACTCGGCCGTCGCATGACAGCCGAGGCAGACGTCCGACGAGGTCTTGCGTATTACCGTCGACTTCGGCTTCTCGTGCGGGTTATGACAGCTGATGCAGGCGAGCCCGCCCTCGCTTTCCTGGTAGCAGCGCGACAGGTAGAAGCGGTAGCCGTGATGGTTGATCTCGAACTGGTCGGCCCGCGAGATGCCTTCCTCGCTGACCTCGACGTGCACGAGGTAGTCGGAGAGGAGCTCGCCGGGGCGGTAGGAGTAGTCGTTGCGGCCGATGCGCCGTGCACCGACCACGGAGACCGACGGCAGCATGTGGCACTGGAAGCAGACCGAATCGCGCTGCTCACCGCTGAGCCGCACCGGGTTGACGATCTTCGAGCGGATGGTATCGACGTCGCTGCCGCCGGCGACGACCGTGCGCACGTGCTCCGCGCCGGGCCCGTGACAGCGCTGGCAGCCGGTACCTTCGGGGAGCGTGGCCGGGAATCGCTCCGTTTCCCAGAAGGTATCGCTGCCGGCAGGGACCTCCGGGTAGGCGTTGTGGCAGAACAGGCACTCACGCGTGATCTTGCGGGTCACGCCCTGGTGACCGGCATGCTCGAAGCCGGGCGACATTGCCCAGGCGCCGGCATCCGCGTACCAGGACAGCGGCAGCATGAACATCTCGCCCCAGTCTGTCTGGTAGGCGTAAGAGCGGACCTTGTTGCCGGAGCCGATGACCCAGTCGATCGGCAGCGAGAGTTGATTGATCGGCTCGCCGTTCGCATCGCGCTGGTAACGCTCGAAGACGAGGCCGTCTTCAGCCCGGATGATGCGATAGATGCTGTGGGTCGGCGCGTGCTCGTACTCGACGCCGAAGTCCTCGATCGGCCGCTCGTTGCCGGGCCGCTTCATCGACTGCGACATCCCGACGTGCTGGTAGCTGTCGTAGATATCGCGATGGCAGTTACCGCAGACGGTGTCGTCGAGGTAACCGGGTGCCGCGCCGGTCGTCGCCCTGGCGCCCACGCGCTCCAGCGGGTCGGGGCCTGCCGGGGCCGCCGCGGTGGATTGTGTTTCAGGCGCGCGCTCGCTGCAGCCTGCCGCGAGGCAGGCCACAACGAGCAGGTGAAAGAGGGGGCGGCGGCAGGCGGGTCGGGCGTTGCGAGCGTTCATGCTCGTCAGCGAGGCGCGCCTAGCGGATGGTTTCGCGCGCGATCAGCTCGTCGATGACTTCGAACAACTGGGTGTTGCCGCCGGCGAGGCCTGCGCCCGTCTTGTACTTGCCGTTGACGACGATGGCCGGCACCGAGTCGATCGAGTAGCGCGTCGACAGGTCCTGCGCGAGCCGCAGCTTGCGGTCGACGTCGAACGAGTTCCAGGCGCTGTCGAATTGCTCGTCGCTGACGCCGAAGCGTGCGAACAGCTGCTTCAGCGAAGACTCGGACAGGAGCCGGTTGCCGCGCTGGTGAAACTCCTCGAAGGCCGCTTCACGGAAGTCGTCGGCACTCTGCATGGCGCCGCTGGCGACGAGTGCCTCGGCGGTGTAGAACATTTTCGCGTGCATCGCCGCGGCCCGGTTCCAGGTGACGGGGACGCGGACGAGGCGCACATTGGCCGGCATGTTCTCTTCGAAGCGTGCCACGAACGGCTCGAGATCGAAGCAATGCGGGCATCCGAACCAGAAGAATTCCGCGACCTCGACCTTGTCCGGGCTGCCCATCGTCGGCTGAGTCGGCACGAAGCGCGTGTAATGCGTGCCTTCCTTGTACTTGAATTTCTGCTGCTGCGGCTTGGTATCGGCCTGAGCCAGCACCAGTGCCTGGTCTTCCGGCGCAGGTTCGGCGGCGGACTCCTCGACGACCGACTGGACTTCCGTCTCGGCTTCCTCGGCCGCTTCGACGGCATCGGTCTCGGCGGCGGGCTCCTCCACGACGGGGGCGGTCTCGGTTGCGGGTGCCGGCGTCTCGGACTGGCCGCAGGCGCCCAGCGCCAGCGTCAGCATAAGCAGTGCCGTGAGCTTGAAGGTGTCGGTTGTGTTCATCGCTGTAGCCTTCCGTCAGATCTTCCGTAGTGAGACACGCGCGGACCGCTTTGGTTTACCGGCCGTTCGCGCATCCGGTCACAATCGTCCAGTTCGGGTAACGCCTAGTGCAGTCCCTGCACGTACGATGCGAGCGCCTTGATCTCGTCGTCGGTGAGTTTCGCCGCGATCTCGTTCATCGCGTTGTTGCCCGCGATCGACTTGCGCTCGCCGGAGCGGTAGTCCTTGAGGGTCTTCTCGGTGTAGGCGGCGTGCTGCCCGCTGAGCGACGGATATTGCGCGGCCGCGTTGCCGACGCCCTTCGGGCCGTGGCAGGCGATGCAGGCCGCGACGCCGGTCTCGGCATTGCCGGCCCGGTACAGGGCTTCGCCCTTATCCACCAGATCCGGGTCCGCGACGGTCTGCGTAGCGGGCTCCAGGCCCTCGTAATAGACGGCGAGGTTGGCCATGTCGTCCTCGGACAGCAGCATCGCCTGGCTCGACATCAGCGCGTTGACGCGCTTGCCTTCCTTGAACGCGCCCAGCTGGTTGACGATGTACTTGGCGTGCTGACCGGCGAGATTCGGCCAGAGCGGGTTGGCGCTGTTGCCCGCGGCGCCGTGGCAGGCCGCACAGGTGATCGACTTGGCCTTGCCGGCGTCGGCGTCTCCGTCAACGAGACTCTGTGCGCTGGCGGCGGGTGCTGCGAGACTGATCGCGAGAGCGGCTAGAGTTGCAAAGGTCGTTTTCATATCCTTAAACCGTTACTGTCCTCATGCAGGCCGAGCGGGGCCTGCAGCAAATCCTGTTACGAGAGACTGGGCTTCCCGGGTGTGGAGGCTCTCCCGGGCCGGGTCTTGTCGCTACCCGCAAGCCTCGTTACTGTTTTCGGGCCGTGCTTTTCTCGAGGCAGGCCGCAAACCAGCCGCGAATTATACACAGTTTCCACCGGGCATACCCCCATGTCGCACTACCCGAATGCCGCCTTCCTGACCAGCGCCAACGCGAAAAGCCAGTTCCTGCCGGATACCGGCGCCGAGGTGGCGTTTGCGGGCCGATCCAACGCCGGAAAATCCAGTGCAATCAATGCGATAGTCAACCGCCGCCAGTTCGCACGAACGAGCAAGACACCCGGCAGGACGCAGCTGGTCAATTTCTTCTCGCTCGATGACGAGCGGCGCCTCGTCGACCTGCCGGGCTACGGTTTCGCCCGCGTGGCCGAGTCCGTGCGGGCGCACTGGGGTCTGCTCCTGACCGAGTACTTCCGCTCCCGGAAAAGCCTGCGCGGGCTGATCCTGGTCGTCGACGTCCGGCGCGG
>JAZBNZ010000066.1:0-2662 GCA_036350895.1 Woeseiaceae bacterium | reverse complement strand
GTCGTCTGCAGGCGGTCGCCGCGGCGCGCAGATGGGCACTTTCGACGTCGGGCACCCGGACGTCCTCGAATTCATCCGCGCCAAGCGTGAGGACGGCCGGCTGCGCCAGTTCAACCTCTCGCTCCTCATTACCGACGAGTTCATGCAGGCCGTCATCAGCGGTTCCGACTGGAAGCTCGCGTTCCCGATCACCCAGAAAGAGCTCGAGCAGGACGGACTGGACCTCGACGATGACTCGCAGGTCGTCTGGCGCGAGTGGCCGGAGGCCGGCAACTATGTGAGCAACGGCGACGGCCTCGTCGCCTGCAAGATTTACAAGACGCTGCCGGCGCGGCGCGTCTGGGACGTCATCATGGCGTCGACCTACGATTTTGCCGAGCCGGGCTTCGTGTTGATCGACAAGGTCAACGAGATGAACAACAACTGGTTCTGCGAGAACATCCGCGCGACCAACCCCTGCGGCGAACAGCCGCTGCCCCCGTACGGCTCCTGCCTGCTGGGCTCGGTCAACCTCACGCGCTTCGTCGTCGATCCGTTCACCGAGGACGCGACTTTCGACTGGGACAACTTCCGCAAGGTCGTCAAGACGTTCACCCGCATGCTCGACAACGTCGTCGAGATCAACGGCCTGCCGCTGCCGCAGCAGCGCAACGAGATCCAGCGCAAGCGCCGTCACGGCATGGGCTTCCTGGGTCTCGGTTCGACGATCACGATGCTGCGCATGAAGTACGGCGAGTCGAAGGCCGTCGAATTCACCGAGCGCGTCGCGCGCGAACTCGCGCTGGCCGGTTGGGAAGAAGGGCTGGAGCTCGCGAAAGAGAAGGGTCCGGCGCCGATCATGAACGAGCTGTTCGAGGTCACCGAGGAAATGCTGCGCAAGCGGCCCGAGATGGCGGCCGACGGCTACCAGGCCGGCGACAAGGTGCCTGGCCGTATCCTGCACGCGAAGTACAGCCGCTACATGCAGCGCATCGCGTCCGAGGCGCCGGAACTCGTCGACGAGCTGGCCGAAGTCGGGGCGCGCTTCACGCATCACAGCTCGATCGCGCCGACCGGAACGATTTCGCTGTCGCTCGCCAACAACGCCTCGAACGGGATCGAGCCGAGCTTCGCGCATCACTACTTCCGTAACGTCATTCGCGAAGGCAGGAAGACCAAGGAGAAGGTGGACGTCTTCTCGTTCGAGCTGCTGGCCTACCGCGAGCTGATCAACGACAAGGCGATGCCGGCCGGCGTCGAGGGTGCGGATGCGTCCAACACGTTGCCCGATTACTTCATAACGGCCGACGACATCTCGCCGCGCGAGCACGTCGACATCCAGGCCGCGGCCCAGAAGTGGATCGACTCGTCGATCTCGAAGACGGCCAACGTACCGACGGACTATGCGTACCAGGACTTCAAGGACATCTACCTGTACGCCTACGAGCAGGGCCTCAAGGGCTGCACGACCTTCCGGTTCAACCCGGAGGCGTTCCAGGGCGTCCTCGTCAAGGAGAAGGATCTCAAGAACACGGTCTACAGCTTCACGCTGGACGACGGCTCCACGGTCGAACTCAAGGGTGACGAGGAGATCGAGTACGACGGCGAAGTCCATACGGCCGCGAACCTGTTCGATGCCCTGAAAGAAGGCTATTACGGCAAGTTCTGACCCAATTTCGATGTTGCGTCGCGTCACCGGCGCGACGGACACCAAGGATTCCCGAGATGATGAAGATTGAGAAAAAGATAGTTGGCTATGCGGTCAAGAAGCCGTCGGCGGCAGCCGAGAAGACCGAGAAGACGGAGTTCCCGCGCGAAGGCGGCGGGGATCGTGCGGAAGTCATCCGCATGCACGAAAAGCTCGAGCGCCCGGAGGTGCTCGTCGGATCGACGTACAAGGTAAAGACGCCGATCTCCGACCACGCGATGTACGTCACGATCAACGACATCATCCTGAACGAGGGCACCGAGCACGAGAAGCGGCGTCCCTTCGAGATCTTCATCAACTCGAAGAACCTCGATCACTACCAGTGGATCGTGGCGCTGACCCGCATCATCTCGGCCGTATTCAGGAAGGGCGGCGACGTGGCGTTCCTCGTCGACGAGCTCAAGGCCGTTTTCGACCCGCGCGGCGGCTACTGGCAGCCGGGCGGCAAGTTCATGCCGTCGATCATTGCCGAGCTCGGCTACATCGTCGAGAAGCACCTGCAGACGATCGGCATGCTCCGGAGTGCCACGCTCGACGAACACCAGCAGCGTCTTCTCGACGAGAAGCGCGCCGAGTTCGAAGAATCGCGAAAGCAGCAGGACGCGTTCTCGAAGTCCGAGTATCCCGAAGGCGCGCAGCTGTGCGCGAAGTGCAATACCGTCGCCGTCATCATGATGGACGGCTGCATGACCTGCCTGTCCTGCGGCGACTCAAAGTGCGGGTGACACACCGCTAGCCGCCCTCTGACGAATCAGCCTTCCTACGTGCCGGTGACTCGCAGGGTCGTAGCGACCGGTGTCAGTTCGGCTATCGCAGGGCGCGAAATCTTGCGTCTCCGGGCGGTCTGAAGCCGACGAAGACAGACGCCCGTGGCAAGGTCACGACCTACACCTACGATGCCCTGAACCGACTCACGGAGATCGAACTCGACAACAGCGATACGATAGTATTCGAGTACGACACGGGCACCAATGC
>JAZBNZ010000065.1:0-2837 GCA_036350895.1 Woeseiaceae bacterium | reverse complement strand
TCCCAGCCCGGCGCGTACTTGCTCGTGCGCTCGGCCTTCGGCCCGAAGCAGTTCTTGATGCGGCCGTTGAAGGTCTCGATGTCGAAACGCGCCGATACGTCGCCGACGAACTCGACGTCGACGCTGCCGTTGACGGTTTCGATGTCGAGCCGGCCGCCGCGCTCGAGCGTCGCGTGGAAGGTGATGTCCCCGTTTACCGTCTCGAAATCGCCACGTTCGACCGCCGCGTCCACGATATCGACATCGCCGCTGACCGACTCGGCTTCCACGTCGCCGGCAACGCGCGCGACCGAGATGTCGCCGGACACGGACTGCAGGCCGGTCTGGGCGCTCTTGCCGTCACCCTGCACTTCTATGTCCCCGCTCACGGTCTCGATGTCGACGTCGGCTTCGAAGGACTCGGTCGTGACGTCGCCGCTGATCGCCTGCAGGTCCTGGCCGCCCCGGACGCCCTGTACCTCGATGTCCGCACTGATCGTCGCTACGTCGAGTGAACTCCGCTCCGGCACGCGTACCGTCAAATCCGCAGACGAGTCGCTCCAGCTGCCGCGGCCATCGGGAATCTTCACCTTGATGCGGACGTTGTCGCCGCTGCGCTCGAAGACCAGTTCCTCGACGTCGTCGCCGAGCGAGCCGGTCACCTCGACCTCGCTGCGCGACCAGCCCTCGACCTCGACCGCGCCCGAGGTGTTCGAGATCGAGACGCGGCCATCGGGCGCGGCATCGAGCCGTTCGTTGACTTCACGGTCCGCGTAAGCCGGCGCGGCCAGCGCGAGGGCGATGACCGAAATTGATGTGAGCGTAAGTTGTTTCATCGTGACTTCCTCGTCCCGGGCCGGGGTCGACCCGAAAATTACCCTGCTAAATGTCGTTGCGATAGCCGTTGTTGCGCGTTGTTACATCCTGGGTGAGACCACCGACTCGACGCATGACCGTGAGCTCATCACGGTACGTGCGCAAAAGCAGTTCCTGCAGCAGTGTGTTGTCCGGCTCCGCATCCAGCGCCTCGTTGATCTCCGCGATCGCCGCCCGGATCGTGTCGAGGTTGCTCTCGACTTCCTCGCGCGACTCGGGGGACAGCTTGGCCAGCTCGTCCTCGAGCTGCGAGCGCAGGCGACTGCGCGCATCCTGGAACCCCGGCCCCAGCTCGTAACGTGCGAAGCTCGCCTGCTGAAACACGAGATCCGGCGCCACCGCGACCTGCACGGGCTGCGCCTCGTCCTTCATCACGAGCCAGGTCAGCCCCGACGAGGCCCCGACCAGCAGGACGACGGCCGCAGCCTGCGCGAGATACGGGCTGAACCAGGACCGCTCAGCCGGCTCGCTGATGGCCGCCTCGATGCCGGGCCAGAGGTCGCGCGAGGGTTGAATCCCGGTCGCGAGCTCGGCCGCCTTTTTCGTCAGTTCGTCTTCCCGTTTCACATTCATGATTGCCTGTCCTGTTTTTCCAGCTGCTCTGCCAGCATCCGCCGCGCGCGATGCAGCTGGGCCTTGCTCGTACCCACGGCGATGCCGAGCATGCTGCTCGCCTCCTCGTGGCTGTAGCCGTAAACGGCGTTGAGCACGAAAACGTGCCTTGCGCCCTGCGGCAGCCGGTCGATGGCTTCCGCCAGGTCCCGCAGCTCGCCGGTATCCGCGACCGTAACCGGCGACGCCTCGGCCTGTTCGGCCACGACCCGGATGCGATCCTGCTCCCGTTTCGCTTTCCGTATCCGCCCGAGGACGGCATTGACCGCGATCCGGTGCAGCCAGGTCGAAAAAGCGCTGTCGCCGCGAAACTTCCCGAGTTTTTTCCAGGCCTGTATAAAAGCCTCCTGGGTACAGTCCTCGGCTTCGCCGACGTTCCCGGTCATCCGCAGGCACAGCCCGTAAACCCTGTCGACATGCCGCCGGTACAGGGCCTCGAACGCCCTGGCATCGGCGGCTTTCGCCCGCCGGATCAGCGTGCCCTCGTCCGTATCGGCGGTTTTCGGGACAGTTCCCATCTCCGCACTATAGTTCGTGGTATCCGCCGTCAAAAGCACCGCGCGAGCGTCCTCGTTCTCGAGATTCGTTAGTTTGATGCGCGAGCCACCGGAATGGTTTACCCGGCGCGGGCAGATGCATCCGCGTCACCGGCGCCGGGCAGGTACTTAAGCGCCTGACTTTAATTACGATTCTGTTATCATGCGCAGGACCTCGTCGGAGGTCGCCGGCACCCGGCGCTTAGGCGTCACAACGACCGAGATTTATGGCTCCAATAACAAGCCGCGGGCGACGACAACAAGAACAATTTTCGGGGCCAGGTTGCCGGTGGAGAATTCACCGACGATGAGCGGCCACTCGATACTGTTCCTCGGCGCCGGCGAGGAATCTGCCGAATACCTCGCGGAGCTGGAGACGCTCCCCTGCTGCTCGATGCTTACGCGCTCGGCCGGCGTGCGGATTCCTGCCTACGCGCCGCCGGTGGTCGACCTGGTCATCCTCGAGCTGGGCGCGTTCGTTGCCGACGCGGCGCAGCCGCTGGGCGAACTCATCCACAACCTCGGGGATTTCCCGGTGATCGCGCTGACCGACAAGGCGCACGAGCATCGCGGTATTGCCGCCGTCCAGGCGGGCGCCGACGGCTACCTCCTGCACGACGACGTCAGCGTCGAAACCCAGAACGCCATTTTCGAGCGCGCCGTGCTGCGCCACGCGCTGACCGACCGCCTTTCCGAGACCGACACGACGGCGCTCTCGATCCTCAAGAACGTCAACGACGGGATCATCGTCGTCGATATCGAGGGCAATATCCTCGACATCAACCCGGCCGGCCGGAGCATCCTCGGCCTGCCGCCACGGGCGCAGCCGGACTC
>JAZBNZ010000064.1:0-2430 GCA_036350895.1 Woeseiaceae bacterium | reverse complement strand
GTCGTCATCGACGGCAGGGTCCGCCGCGCCGTTGACGTTCGGGTCGTCGCTGACGGCACCCAGCAGGCCGTCGAACGTCAGTTCGGACTGGTTGTAGACGAAGGTCTCGTTGGCGATAACAGGAGCGAGCTGGACCTCGAACTCGACCAGGACGCTTTCGCCAAGACCGCCAATACTGAGGTTGCGAACGTCCAGCAGCCCGGTGCCGGCCGCGCCCCCGTTGGGGTCCGAGTTTCCGGCGTCCGCGCCGGCCGGAAGCGTGACGACGTTCAGCGTGCCCGCCTGGAACATCGGGTCTGCATTGAGGCTGTCGAGCTCGTCGACGATCTCGAAGTCGTCGAGCGGGACATTACCCAGGTTCTCGACGTACAGCCGGTACCGCAGCGTGTCGCCCGGCGTCGCGACGGTGCCGGGATCCTCTCCGGTCGTCACGTTGATGACGGTTTTCTCGAAGCGAAGCAGCGGCAGGTCGACGGTGACGGTGTGCGCGTCCTCGTGGTCTCCCACGCCCACGGTCCCGTCGGTCAGCGTGCGCAGGTAGGTCGTCGAGGCATCGGCATTCAACCATTCGATAGCGCCCGCCACGTTGGTAAGCGTGACGCCATCCTGGCTATCGGCATCGAGCTGCGTCCGGTAGGTGATCACCAGGCGCTCGTCCACGCCGATCACCGAGGCGGCAGACAGCGTGGTGAACGTCAGCTCGCACGTGGCGAGTTCCCAGGAAAGCGAGTAATCCGTACCGTCGGTCAGGGGACCTTTACCGGCTATCGGCGTGACGCCGTCCGCCGCGAAGACCTGCGCGCTCAGCACTTCCGGCGTCGTGTCGCACATCCCGCCGGTCGGGCCATCGGGCAGACGATCGACCAGCGTCATGCTGTAAGCGTCCGCCTCACTGGCATTTTGCACGCCGATGACGAACTCGCCCCACTCTGCCAGTCGCATCGTCGAAGGCCCGGTCTTCGTGACCGTGAGTCCCGGCGGTAAGGTGAATTCCCCGACGAGACCCGAGCTGTTGACGGTGTCGCCTTCCCGCGTGATGAACTCGTCGACGGGACTGCCGTTGTCCAAAAAGCTCATCTCCAGCGTGTAATCCACGCCGTCGACGTTGAAGGTCGTTGGCTCGGCCGACGCGACGATCGTCACGC
Organism: Woeseiaceae bacterium; assembly: GCA_036350895.1. GTDB lineage: Bacteria > Pseudomonadota > Gammaproteobacteria > Steroidobacterales > Woeseiaceae > UBA1847. The sequence goes on along the minus strand of JAZBNZ010000064.1, from coordinate 1,285 downwards.
GGTCCGTGCAGCCCTCACCGGGCGGCGTCGGGTAGGGACAAGGGTCGAGGTCGTTCGGAGTCTCGTCGTGATTCAGGGTGAAGGTGAAGGTCAACGGACCTGTCGGCACGCCGTCCACGGCGAGCACGAGTTCCACATCCAGCTGGGCCGAGGTCAGCCAGGGTTCGCCAACAGCGAAATTCCGGTGTTGAAACGTCCCGAGGGAAAAGAACGGGATTTCGCCCGGTAGCTCGAAGGGCGGCGGCAGCGTTGCGATGAAGTCGTAGCCGCTCTGCTCGCCCGACGTCGTACCCCAGCTGATGCTCGAGATCGGGTTGCCGTTGGTGATGACCGGATCGCCGGGCTGGCTTCCTGGAACGGTGTCCGTCGGGTCACGCCATGAACCGACGACCGATACGAAGGTGATCTCGGCCGCGAACGCGCTCCCGGCAGGAGCGACAGCGGACACTGCGAGAAGTGCTGTGCCCAGGCTGAGAAGCAGCTTCTTCATGACGTTGCTGCCTCGAACGGGTTTCGGTTCGCCGAGGCCGGCCCCGACTTGCAAACGCTGTCGGCGCCACCCGCTCCCGAACGGGTTGCATAGCCGGGTTCCCTGCCCGTACCGATACCATCGGCATGGTCGGACGAATTCGCGACGGCGAGGCAAACGGGTCCGGCCCCGGACAGCTCGAAATAGCTGGCCCCGGTATTCCGGGTGATCATGTTCGCTGCCGACGTAGCCGACGGTCCGCTCACCTGTACTCGCGCACCGGCCGTGCCAGGGGAAACCGGCATCGCCGAGAGCAAGAAGGCGGAGCTGAAACCCAGTCGCACTGCGGAGCGATGCGTGTAGCTCAAGTCCATTTGCCGATTCTGTTATCGATCCATCGATACAGCGCCCCGACTGCCGGGTGCTGTCGCTAATTGACGACTATGTGGCAAGGGCTATTTCGCCGGGGTGATCTGAGTCACAGCTTCCGAGAAAGGTGCCGAGAGGCTTACCGTATTGCCGAAATGCAGCAATGACGGGCCATTCAGCACGGCCGTGGCGTGAGCAGGGCACAAGCAATGCGCCGTTCGAAACCGCTTATGTCGACGTTTCGCGGTTTCGGCAAGCTTATGTCATATCGCCCGCGCAGATTCCGGGTGACCGGGAGACCCGGCCTAGAGCGACCCGGTCAGGTTGAGAAACACGCCCTGGTGGTCGTAGTTGAGGTCGGTGAGATCGTCCGAGAAGTCGGCGAAGTTGTAGCCCACGCCGACCTTGAGGTTATCGCCGATGTAGCGTGAGACGACCGCGAGCAGG
>JAZBNZ010000063.1:0-5510 GCA_036350895.1 Woeseiaceae bacterium | reverse complement strand
GTCACGCCGCAGCTCTTCTGGCAGGACAGCCGCGGCAAGGGCGTGTCGATCACGTCGACCTTCGACGTCGCCGCGACGGAAACCTGGCTGTTCCGCCACTGGGTATCGGCCGTCGAGGACGACGTCTCAGAGGGCCTCGACTGGACGACGAAGCTCACGGCGTTCCAGAGCGTCAACCCGAAGACCGCCGTCGCCTGGAGTGTCTTTGCGAGCGGCGAAACCGAGCGGGAGGTGCCGCTCCGGGACTATGGCCTCGAGATCCGCTACCGCAAGCGCATTCTCCGTGAATGGTTCTTCGTCGAGCTGCTCGGCAGCCTGTCCTACCCGCGGGAATTCCTGGAAGAGGAGCGCGAGCGCAACATCGGCGTCGGCATCGAGTTCGAGCTGCAGTTCGGCGAGTGGCCGAATCGCCGCTAGGACCGCCGCCGGTTCAGGCGACGTCGCCGACGTCCATGTCCTTCGTCGAATAGACCGACCGGATGATGTGCGGCAGCACGGCCTCCGAAATCAGGAAGCCCTGCATCTTGTCGCAGCGGATCGTCTTCAGGAACTCGAAGGTCGCCTGGTCCTCGACGCCCTCGGCGCAGACCGACATCCCGAGGTTGTGGGCGAGACCGGTAACCGCCGCCAGCACCGCCCTGGCCGTCGGGTCGTCCTGGGCTTTCCTGAGCGCGGCGGCGTGGATCTTGATCTCGTCGAAGGGCACTTTCTCGAGGGAGCTGAGCGAGGCCGCCGCGACGCGGAAGTCGTCGAGGCAGAGGCGGAAACCTTCGGCGCGGAGTTCGTTCAGGGTCCGCACGTGCGGTGCGTCCGGCTCCGCGTAGGCCTGTTCGATCACCTCGAACGTGAAGTACTCCGGGCCGAAGCCGAATTCCCGGACGGCGCTGGCGTAACGCGCCGCGATACCGGGCTCGTTCAGCAGGCTCGAGGCGAGATTCACGCAGGCGGTCAGCCGGAGACCCTGTTCGTGCCAGGCCGCGAGCTGGGCCGCGGACTTGCGCAGGACGAACTCCGTGAGCCGGCCCATGTGCCCGTAAGCGTCGATTTCCGGCAGGAACTCCGACGGGCCCACCAGGCCATGCTCCGGGTGTTTCCAGCGGATGAGCGCCTCGGCCTCGCGGGTCCGCCACTCCTGTTCGCCGGCACGCTCGACCTTCGGCTGGTAGCGGACCACGAACTCGAAATTGTCGAAGGCGCGCTCGATGTCGCCCCGGGTCGATCGCAGGAGCCGGCGGCGGCTGCGGGTTGCCGATTTGTGCAAGGCGTCGCGGTCCGGGGCGGCGCCGACCCATTCGAGATTGTCGATTTCCTGGATCTCGTCCAGCAGCGATGCGCGGTCGCTGCTGGCGACGCGAGCCCGATCCGCCACGAGCAGCACGGCGAGCCCCGTTCGGCTGCTCGCCCGGCGCAGTACCTCGATATTCCCGGCGACGATCTCCTGGTCGCCCAGGATCACCAGCCGGCGCGAGCTCCGCTCGAGCAATGACGTGAGCTTCGCGGGCGTCGAGAAGAAGCTGGCGGGGAGACTCATCTCGCGCGCGAGATCCGTCAGCATCGGGGCGGACTTCAGGGACTGGCTTGCGATCAGCAGCATGGGCTGTCCTTAACATACACGGAATGCCGTATGTGGGAATTATGAATAAAACCAAATTTCGAAGTCGCGACGCAGATCGCATTTTGGAGCGCGTCCCTGCGGACGCCGCGGCGCCCGGCCAATGCGGCCTTTTTCACGGGAAAAACCGGGTTTTTACCAATCGGAATCCTTGTTGCTATGCACAAGGGGTGCCTCTATAATGCGCACGCCTTACCGAAAGGCCCGCCTGAAAATTCCGCATTGTTCGCGCCACGTCCCGCCTGTCGGGCGGTGGCTTTTTTAGCGCCGGAGGCATACTCATCCAGTGAGCGTCATGCTGAAGGTGCTGGCGGGGCAAGCGGCGATCGGGTTGGCTGTCGCCGTGGCGTTCTGGAGTCTGGGAGGGAACGTTGCCGGGTACTCGGCCCTGCTGGGCAGCCTGGCATGTGTCGTCCCGAACAGCTTCCTCGCCCTGCGACTGGCGCTGCCCCGGCGAGAGCCCGGGGCGAAAGCCCTCCTGAGGGCTGCCTGGATCGGTGAGATAGGCAAGCTGGCGTTGACCGTGCTGTTCTTCAGCCTGGTGCTCGCCCTGGTCCGGCCGCTCGCGGGCGGGCCGTTATTTGCAGGTTTTATTGCCTCGCAGTTCGCAACCTTGCTCGGGTTGCTGCTGCGGGAACAGCAAGAAGACGACAAGGACACGAGCAGTTCGCATGGCGAGTGAAAACGGCCCACAGACATCGGGCGACTACATTTCCCACCACCTCCAGAACCTCCAGGTCTGCAAGGACGATGCAGGCGAGTGGGTGCTCGGGGCCTGCCCCGGCGAGTTCTGGGCTCTCAACGTCGATTCGATGTTCTGGTCGCTGTTGCTCGGCCTGGTATTCGTATTCCTGTTCCGGGGTGTCGCCAAGAAGACCTCCGCGGAAAAGCCCGGCCGCTTCCAGGCTTTCGTCGAGATGATCGTCGAATTCGTCGACAACTCGGTCAAGGAGACGTTCCACGGCAAATCGACGCTGATCGCGCCGCTGGCACTCACCATCTTCATCTGGGTATTCCTGATGAACCTGATGGACCTCGTGCCGGTCGACTGGATTCCCTACTTCTCGGAACACGTCCTCCACCTTCCCTATATGAAGGTCGTGCCGACCACGGATGTGAACATCACCTTCGCAATGTCGATCTCGGTGTTCATCCTGATCATCTTTTACACGATCAAGCACAAGGGCATTACCGGGTTCATCGGGGAACTGACGCTGCACCCGATCGCGCCGCCCACGAAGGGCCTGGGCCTGATCGCGGCGCCCTTCATCATTGCCTTCAACTTCATTCTCGAGTCGGTCGCGCTCCTGGCCAAGCCGGTATCGCTCAGCCTGCGACTGTTCGGAAACATGTTTGCCGGGGAGCTGATCTTCATCCTGATCGCGCTCATCGGCTACTGGCAGCTTCCGCTGCACTTCGGCTGGGCCGTGTTCCACGTGCTGATCGTGACGCTGCAGGCCTTCATTTTCATGATGCTGACCATCGTTTATCTGAGCCTGGCAGCAGAAACGCATTAACGGATTTCAGGCGTAAGCCTGGGGACATTTGGACTACATCCTCTCTAGGAGAAACTGATGGATATTGTTATTGGCTTAACGGCGATCGCTGTCGCACTCCTGATCGGCCTCGGCGCCCTCGGCGTTGGTATCGGTATGGGTCTGCTGGGTGGCCGCTTCCTGGAAGGCGCCGCACGCCAGCCCGAACTGGCTCCGATGCTGCAGACGAAGATGTTCATCGTCGTCGCCCTCCTCGACGCCGTTGCCATGATCGGTGTTGGTATCGCGCTGTTCTTCGCGTTCGCAAACCCGTTCATCGCGCAGTTCCAGGCGGCGACGGGCGGCTAAGGGAAAAAGCCCTCGATACAAGCTGCGTCGCCTGATCGGCGCAGCGGCTTTTTCAACTTAGGAGCTACAAGTGGATATCAACGCTACTCTCATCGGCCAGACGATCGCGATGATCGTGTTCGTCTGGTTCTGCATGAAGTTCATCTGGCCGCCGCTTCTGGCTGCCATCGAGGAACGTCAGGAGAAGATTGCCGAGGGTCTCGCGGCGGCCGAGCAGGGCGCCGAGCGGCTCGACGAGGCGAAAGCCGAGGCCGAGGAGATCGTCCAGGACGCGCGTCGTCAGGCAACGCAGATTCTCGACCAGGCCAACGCGCGTGCGAACGAGATCGTCGCCGAGGGCAAGGCCTCGGGCGTCAAGGAGCGCGAGCGCCAGCTGTCGGCTGCCAAGGCCGAGATCGAGCAGGAGGCCAACAAGGCCCGCGAAGAGCTTCGCGGCCAGGTCTCGGCGATCGCGATTGCCGGTGCCGAGCGGATCCTGAAGCGCGAGATCGATGCTGCGTCGCACGACGATATCCTCGGCGAGCTCGCCCGGGAACTGTAACAAGGCACTAGCGAATGGCAGACAACAACACAGTCGCCCGACCGTATGCCCAGGCCGTTTTCGAAGTGGCCCAGGGATCGAACGAGCTCTCGGCCTGGTCGGATGCGCTCGACGCAGCCCGCGCCATGCTCGAGGATGGCGAGGTAGTCGCGTTCCTGTCGAACCCGGGACTCGATAACGCCAGGCGACTGGAATTCCTGACCGGCCTGTTCGCGGCTGCCGACGTCAAGGTGCTCGGCGGCTCGCACGAGAAAGGGACCAATTTCCTGAAGATCCTGCTCGCGAACGGTCGTGTCGGCGTGCTGCCGGAGATTGCCGAGCACTTCGACGCCCTCAAGGCGGAGATCGAAAACACCGTCGACGTCACCGTCAGGTCTGCCTCGCCGGTCAGCGACGAGCGCCTCGCCGCGATCTCGAAGGCACTCGAAAAACGCCTCGGGCGCAGCGTCAACGTTGTCACCGAAATTGACGAAAATCTCATCGGCGGTGCGGTCATCACGGCCGGCGATGTCGTAATTGATGGATCGATGCGCGCAAGGCTCAACGGGCTTGCCAACGTGTTGGTCAGCTAAAGAGGAATAACACCATGGCACTCAAAGCTTCTGAAATCAGCCAGCTGATTAAGGAACGCATCGAGAACTTCGAGGCGACCGCCGAGGCGCGCGACGTCGGTACCGTTATCGCGGTCACCGACGGCATTGTCCGTATCCACGGCCTGGCCGACGCCCGCTACGGCGAGATGCTCGAGTTTCCCGGCAACACGTTCGGCCTCGCGCTCAACCTCGAGCAGGACTCCGTCGGTGCCGTCGTCCTGGGTGACTACAAGCACATCTCGGAAGGCGACACCGTCAAGACGACGGGCCGCATCCTCGAAGTCCCCGTGGGCCGCAGCCTGCTCGGCCGCGTCGTCGACGCGCTCGGCAACCCGATCGACGGCAAGGGACCGATCGACGACGAGGGCACCAAGCCCATCGAGCGTATCGCCCCCGGCGTCATCGAACGCCAGTCGGTCGACCAGCCGGTCCAGACCGGCCTCAAGTCGATCGACTCGATGGTGCCCATCGGCCGCGGCCAGCGCGAGCTGATCATCGGCGACCGCCAGACCGGCAAGACCGCCGTCGCGATCGACGCGATCATCAACCAGCGCGGCACGGGCGTGAAGTGTATCTACGTCGCCGTCGGCCAGAAGGCTTCCTCGATCGCGGGCGTCGTCCGCAAGCTCGAGGAAGAGAACGCGATGGAACACACGATCGTCGTCGCTGCCGCCGCTGCCGAGAGCCCCGCGATGCAGTACATTGCGCCGTACGCCGGCACGACGATGGGCGAGTTCTTCATGGACAACGGCGAAGACGCGCTGATCGTCTTCGACGACCTCTCCAAGCAGGCCGTCGCCTATCGCCAGGTCTCGCTGCTCCTGCGCAGCCCGCCGGGCCGTGAAGCCTACCCGGGTGACGTCTTCTACCTGCATTCGCGTCTGCTCGAGCGTGCTGCGCGCGTCAATGCAGACTATGTG
>JAZBNZ010000062.1:0-7700 GCA_036350895.1 Woeseiaceae bacterium | reverse complement strand
GGGGGCAGGCTCTCGCCGAGCACCCAGGCGCCGCGAAACGCCAGCACATCGGCTTGGTCTCGGGCCGTCAGCGACCATGCGGGTTTCAAATCAGCCAAGACCGTCGACCCTGCGATTGCGCGGTCGCTGATCTTCAGCACGGCAAGGTAAAGGTCACGAAAGGACCTCAGCCTCCCGTGGCGCCAGACGCCCGTCCGCGCTCATAGGCGCGCTCCTCGGCCTGCTTGTGCTGGTCCCAGAGAAAACCGCCCGCCAGACCCGCGGCCGCGCCGATGCCGGCGCCGAGTGCCGCATTGCCGGCGATCGCTCCGATCGCCGCGCCGGCTGCCGTGCCGCCGACCGTTCCGGTCAACGTCCGCTGCTGCGTGTCGCTCATACCGGCGCAACCGGCGATCAGTACCACCGCCGTCAGAACCGAAACCACTTTCGTCTTCAGCATGTCGTCGCCGTCCTTACTCGCAGGGAAACCGAACAGTCATGAAACGCACCAGCGCCTCGGGCGCCGGCGCACTCGACAATTGCGAGTTCTCGGACATCCAGCCGATAAAGTCCTCGATCGCCGCATTTCGCGTCGGCGCCGGATCCGGCAGGCAAAAGAAGGCGCCGCCGCTCTCGCCGAAAAGCAGCAGCGCGTATTGCGCGACGCCGCTGACGAAGCCGTGACACATGTGAATGGCCGGCACGTAGAGCTCGTGGTCGGGGGCTGCCGAGCAGAGGTCGACGAGGTCGGCGGCACTATCGATGACGAAGTCATCGGGGTCGAAGGCCGCGCGGCTCGCCGTTGTGGATGCGATGATCGACGTTGCGATCAAGACGCCGACGCAGCACCATTGATGGAGGCGCGTGCGAAACAAACGCTGCATGGGCATTCTCTCCCGGTTGATCGGCGAGCCGCTGATGGCTCGGCAACGCCGCCGACATCGTGCGCGGCAACCCGATCAAGCATTGTGGTGTGCGCGACGCGACGCGTCGACGACATCTGCTATGCAATTCCCGCAGCGGCTGGCGCGAGCCCTCGACGCCAAGCGTCCGAGACGGCTACCGTTAATGGGCAGTGGGGTGTCCTGGCACGGCCCACGTAGCCGCTACCGGGCAGTTTCGCCGTCATGTTCGACACGCGCGTTCAGGAAGCGATCAAGATCGGATTGGCCGTCACCATCGGCTACGGCCTCGCTTTCTATTTGGGCTTCGAGAAGCCATACTGGACGCCGCTGACGATGCTGGTCATCTCCCTCGACACGACTGGTCAGACCATCAACAAGGGCCTCAACCGGCTGGTCGGCAACGTCATCGGGGCGCCCATTGCCATCAGCATTCTCGCGGTGGCGGCGCAGGATCGCTGGCTGGCAATGGCTCTGCTTTCCTTCGTCGTGCTGGTCTGTACGTTTCTCTACACGGGTCGCCGCTTCGGTTACACCGCTCTTTCCGCGCAGACCGTTTGTATGTTGATCGTTTTGGAAGGATACTCGTTCGAGCCCGACGGTATTTTTACGTTGGCGGCAACACGGCTGCAGGAGACGTCGCTCGGGGTCATCGTCTTCACCCTCGTCTCCGTCTTTCTCTGGCGTCGCGATAGCGAGCCCGAGCTTCGTTCCGCGGTTCAGGCGGTGCCTGGCGCGCAACGAGTCCTCCTCGACCTCGCTTGGTCGAGCGAAGCCCAAGACGCGGACATCCGCGCCGAGCAGCTGAGGTTGAGCAGCCTGGCGACCGCGGCGAGGGCCCACTTCGACGCCGCGGCGACGGAGACTCGCTCCGTTCGCGACCGTCGGGCAGCCTGGGCGGAGTTGATCGAAGCCCAGCGCGCGACGCAGCAAGCCCTCGGTCGGTGGATCGCGCTCCGGCCGGATAGCGACCAGGCACGACCCGCGACGCTCGTACCCGAGCTCGAGGATGTCCGACGACACATTGGCGAGTTGCTGCTGGCGGCCGAGGCGCAACTCGCAGGCGCTGGCGACCGATTGGGCTCGACCAAGCCCGACATACCCGCGGCGGCGCTGCAAAGGTCGCCGCAACACGCGTTGCAGGCCGCCGACGCCGTCGTATTCGCCGAGGCGCTCGCCGACGTCGCAACGGCGTCGCGTCGGCAGTTGGACGCAGCCGCGCGGCTCGCCGGCCGGGATCTTCACGCACCCGCGTCATCCCAGGCGATCGCACCGCTTGCTACTTTGAGCGATCCGGAGCGATGGCTCCCAGCACTGGCCGCCGTCATCTCGCTCTGGGTCGGAGCTCTGCTATGGATCTACGTTCACCCGCCGGGCGGGCCGGTGCTGGCTCTCATGACGCCTGCGATCGTCATTCCACTCGTGCGCCTGCCCCAGGCCCCGGTTGCGATCATTGCCACACCTGTGATGCTTGGTTTTGCCGCATCCTTTTTGATTTATGTTTTTATTTTTCCACGACTAGAGTCATTTTTTGATTTGGCGATTGTGATATTTCTTTATTTTGCGGGCACACGTTTTTTATTTTACCGACCTCAGGACGTTTTTTCTCGCTTGGGCACGCAAATGATCTTCATTGTCGCTTCGGGCCTAAGTAATTCAATGACTTACAGCGTTGAAAATTTTCTTGTGAATTTGTCGATGGTCGCGCTGGTCTTGTTGCTCGCACAGTTGCTGATGAATTTTCCCTTTCAGCGGCAGCCGGAAAAGCTCTTTCTTCGCATGGCGCAGCGCTTCTTCGGCACCGGCGCGCGACTCCTCGACGATCCATCCAGAGGGCGGGAGGATGTGGCGATTGCCCGGTTGCTGCCCATCGCGCCCAAGTTGCAAGGTGTCGCGCACGCCATCGACTTTCGCGCGCTGCCCGAAGTGCCGGCCGCCAGCGTCGAACGCCTCGTTGCGAGTTTCGATCTGATTTCCAATCGGCTGCGGGAGGTGGTTCGCAGTCGGGGCCGGCCCGTCACGGTTGACGCCGCGGAGCGCCTCGCCGCGGGACTGCAGCCCTGGCGGGAAAGCATCGCGGACGTGCTCAGGCAATGGTCAAGCGATCCTACTCGACCGCTACCGGGCCTTCGAACTCGGCTCGATGCCGAGAACGAAGCTCTCGAACGCCGCGTCGCGGCGTTCCTGGCGGAAGCCGACGGCCAGGCCCTCGATCTCACGACCCGCGTCCACATGCTCGGTCTCATCGGCGCATACCGAGGCTTGGCCCAAGCGCTGGTGGGCCACGCCGAGCTGCTCGAACGCTCGGATCTTCGACGTTGGCAGGAGGCCCGCTTCTAGGATGAATGGGGGGTGCGCGATGCGGTTGCGAGGCTTCAGGCGATGGCGGTCGCAATGCCCGTGATCCCGGTCGAAGTCTCCATCTACGGCATCTACTTCCTGCCGCTCATGGTCGCTGGCGCCGTCGGGCTGGTCCTCGCACGCCTTACCGGTTCCCTGCTCAACCGCCTCCGCCTCGCGCGCTGGTTCGCCCATCCGCCGCTCGTGTTCGTGGCCCTGTCGGTCATCTACACGGTGCTCCTTTCCACCTTCGTCTTCCCGGGATAACGGCATGCAGCAGATGATCCGGGTCGGCCTGACCAGCCTCGTCGTCGCAGTGGCGATCGCGCTCGTGGCCTGGAAGTACTGGGCGTACGTGACCAACCCCTGGACGCGCGACGGCCAGGTCCGCGCGCAGGTCATCCAGATCGCGCCGCGCGTGACCGGCCCCATCGTCGAGCTGCCGATTGTCGACAACCAGCGGGTCGCGGCGGGCGATCTTCTCTTCAAGATCGACCCGAGCACCTTCGAGGTGGCGCTGACGCGGGCGCAGGCCGAGCTCGAGGCGACCGTCGACCAGCTTTACGGCTTGCAAGAGCAACTCGAATCCAAGCGCCAGATCGTCGCCCAGTTCGAACAGCAGGTGGAGCAGGCCAGGGCCGCAGTGGAGAGCAGCAGGGCCAGCGAGTTCCAGGTTCGCCGCAACCTCGAACGTATTCGAACCCTGGTGGAACGCGGCGATCTCGCGCAAACACGGCTCGACGAGGCGGAAGCGGCACAGCGCCAGGCGCTGGCCGACGTCCGGGGCGTCGAGGCGACGGTCATTCAGGCGCAAGCGGCGCTGCTCGAGGCGCAATCTGACCTCGAGCAGGCGACGATCGCGCTCGGCCCGCAGGACGAAGCCAATCCCCGCTATCGTGCCGCCCTCGCCGCGCGCGACCAAGCGAAGCTCGATCTGGACTTCACCGAGGTGCGCGCTCCGGTGGACGGCTTCGTCACCAACCTGAACATCCGGCGCGGTACGCAGGTCGTCGCGAGCCAACCGGTGCTGGCCCTGATCGACAGCAGCAGCTTCTACGTCCACGGCTTCTTCCGCGAGACGCAGGTCCGCCGGATCGCCGCCGGTCAGCCGGCCGTGGTCACGCTTATGAGCTTTCCCGACCAGCCGATACGCGGCCGAGTGCACAGCCTCGGCTGGGGCATCGCGCAGCAGGACGGCAGCACGGGTCAGGACCTCTTGCCGCACATCACCCCCACGTTCGAGTGGATCCGACTCGCCGAGCGCGTCCCGGTGCGCATCCACCTGGAGGACGTGTCCGACGACGTCGCCCTGCGCGTCGGCACGACCGCCTCCGTCATCGTTCTGACCGAAGGGGACGCGATCGCCGTGCCGCCGGCCCCGCAGGCGCTTCAGTAGAGGATCGCCGGATGCCTCACCTCTTCGTCAATCGCCCGCGGCTGCACGACCTTTTCTCCGAGGACGATAGCGACCTGCGTCGCCAGTTCCGGTGGGAGACGTTGAACGCCGTCGTCTACAAGCTCGGCGGCCTCGTCTTCGTCGCCGGCAGCATACTCTTTTTTCCGAGGTTCGCGGCCTACGCTGATCTCGGCGCCTGGGTCTTTTTCGGCGGCTCCCTGCTCTACCTGCTCGTCACCGGCCACGATTTCGCCGAAGTCTGGAAGGCCCGCCGTGCCGCCAAGGTTTCGGATCGGTGTAGCAAGCTCGAATACGCCGCGGCTGCGTCGTATCTCGTTGGAACACTGCTCTTCACCGTCGGCAGCGTCTTTTTCGTTTCTGCCGTCGGGCTTTTCGACGCCGGCGCGTGATGCTTCATCCTGGGCAGCCTGCTGTTCGTGGTGGGCGCCTGCATCAACGTCCTGCAGATCGTCGAGGCCGGCTCGCTGCTGACATTGCAGTTGATGAACCTCACCGCCGTGACGTTCGTCGTCGGCTCGGTTCTCTTCACGGTCGCCTCGATTCCTTACCTATGGTCACTGCCCGACGAAGTCACCGAGCGAACCGTGTTCGCGTTCCTCGCTTGGCAGTACCTCGTCGGCAGCGTGCTGTTCCTGTTCGGTGGCATCTTCAACTATTGGCGGGCTTACGTCGTCATGAGCGCCGAACTCGTTCGCATCCGCGCGCGCCGTTGATCTCGCCCGCATCCACCACCTGGGTTCCATCGGGCCCTCTAATCCCGCCATCGACGCAGGTCGTCGAGGGTGAATTCACCGTCGTCGCCACTCAGCAGCCCCCGTCCAGACGGGCTGTCTCGTGTGCTCTCGTAGGTCCACCGCGGCTCGGCCTCGCCGATCTCGTCGCTGGGCCCGGACGCAGCGCCCGCGCAGCCGCTCAGCACGACGACGATCACCAGCCAGAGCGTTCCGTGCGCGCGCATCAGAACTTTACCCGCGCACCACTCAGGACAACGAACACGTCCTTGAAATCCTCGTCGTCTTGCTCGTAGCCGTGCCAGCGGCCCGCGACATAGAGTTCCGTAGCCGCAGCGTCGATGTGTTGTACCGCACCCATGCCGACCGTGTTCAAGCGCCCGTCTTCGGTGCCATTGTCAAAATTGTGGAAGCGCCCGTAGTCCACGGAGAATGCCGTCTCGCCGAAGGAAAGCCATTCGGTCGTACGGTAGCCGGGTTTCACGTAGAAGTAGTATGGCCCGGCGCCACTGCGCAGCTTGTCGTCCTGGGTGCCGCCGGCCGCGGTAATGTTGAAACCGGATGCATGGAGCGCCGACATCGAACCGGATACGCCGCGCGTGTCCTTCCGGCTGTTGGGATCGGCGGCTTTGGCGCGCGGCTGGGCGAAATAGGCGACGCCACCTGCCACCTTGACCCCGCCGAGCACGTCGAACGCGTTGGCGTAGCGGAGCGCTGCATCGTAGCGGCTCTCCTGGGCGTAGGACGTGCTCGCCGTGAAGCCGTAGACGGCTGGGGTGTCGTAGCGAATGCGGGGCGCTCTGCCGAAGCCATCGAGGTTGCCCGAGGCATCGCCGACGCTGATGCCGCTCAGATCGCCCGTGGCCTCGTTGACAAACTCGTAACCTCCGGCCATGTCGGAGATGCTCGAGTAGATACCGGTGAAGTCGGTGCCGGAAAGATCGATCTCGGCGATACTGTCGGAGGCAACGCTACCCTTTCCGAGCGATATTTTGCCCCACGCGGGCCCGGCGAAGGTGGCTTCGATCTTGCGCGTTCGGAACGCCCCGTTCGGATTGGCGATATCGCCGTCGTTGGTCACGGCACTCGAAGGGTTCACCCGGAAGTCCGCTTCCCATAGCGTCTCGATCGCGAGTTGACCCAACGGCTGGGCAGCGCCAGCGATGCGAAAGCGGCTGCTCGACGCGTCATTGTCGACGATGTTCACATGGGTTCGTTCTCCATCGCCCGCAAACATCACCGCTTGGTTGACGTGACCGGAGAGCGTCAACTTGACCTTGTCGTTGCCGCTGTCGACGATCGTCAGCGGTGCCTTGTCGGGGACCTTGGCTTCGTCGGGGACCTTGGCCTCGGTCTCTTCGACCCGCTGGCGGAGGTCTTGGTTCTCCTGCGCGAGCTGTTCCAGCCGCTGGCTCAAGGCATCGATCTGCGCCTGAAGGTCGGCCGCGTTCTGCGCCACGGCCGGCGCTGCGAAGCCGGTGATCACAACCGAGAGCGTGAGCTTGGCGAAAGTCGATGCGCCCGGCATGGGCCCTCCATGAGTGACGTGATGACGACGACTGGCCACTCCGTCCGAGGACGGAAATTGCCGATGGGATTTGTCCTCCCGATCCGTCGGCCGCCATCCGGGCGGTGACCTCGCCCTACGCCCCGCTCGACTAGCGAAAGCCGCCGGCCCGGTATGTGCGGCCTTGCTATGCAGATCGCGCAGACACTATGTCGGGCGCGCAGTACGGCGCCGCGACAAAGCGAATGGAGCCGGCATCGCATCTCGTCGCGCGCGGGCCGCTCGCCGCCGACGGATGCCTCCCGACCGCGCGGGCTATTCGGGCGGGACGATACGCAGCGATCCGCCCTGGTGCGTCGCGGCCGGGTGCCCCGCGCGAGCCTTGATCTCATGCGGTCATTACCATTATTTCAGCATAGACAATCCGGGTCGTCGCCTGCAGCACGGTTGGCGCTGTGCGCGCTTGCCGGATAGGCAAGAAATGGGCTGGGAGACGACGATGGCGGAGACAGCAGAAGGAGCGCTCGGCGTCGGGGGACATGGAGGTGGAGATCGGCTCAACAGCCTGGCGTTCCGCACGGAAGAGTTTTCGGGCGTAGCCGGGTTGTTTCCGCTTCGGGAAGCCTCCTATGTCCAAACGGGTGCCGGGCGGTTGTGGTTGAATCTTCGGGCCGCTTATACCGACGACGTCGCTCTGGCAGCGTCAAGCGTCGAAGCACCGGTGACGACCGTAATTGTTCCGCAGCGCGACGTCATCGCGCTGGTCGTACCTCTGGCTTCGCGGGAGAGCTATGTCCTGCATGGCAGCCCGGCAGTGTCGGGCC
>JAZBNZ010000061.1:0-20636 GCA_036350895.1 Woeseiaceae bacterium | reverse complement strand
GCAGGAGCGCAGGCTCTTTTTCAGCCGGGCGGCGGCGACGGTAAGGAGTTCGTCGCCGACCTCGTGGCCGCACTCGTCGTTGATATTCTTGAATTCGTTCAGATCGATGAACAGCAGGGCGCCGGACGCATCGTCGGGGCTGTTGGTCAGGCGCTGTGCCGCGTCACGTTCGAAGCCACGCCGGTTGAGCACGCCGGTCAGCGGGTCGGACCAGGCAATCGAGGCCATCTGGTCCTCGCGCTCCTTCTGGTCGGTAACGTCGATGAGCGTCAGCGCGATGTCCTCGCCGACGGGTTCCGCAATCAACTGCAGCCACCGGTGTCGGCCCGTGCTGCGCTGCTGCACTTCGACATCGAGGCTTTCCTGCTGGTGCACCGACTTGTTGAACACCCGCACGATCTCGAAAATCGCCTCGCTGCTCATTCCGGCACAGGCAAGCCGGATCAGGTCGTCGGCCGGACGGCCGTCGAGAGTTGCGGGATCGGCATCGAGAAATCGTCCCGCGGCTGCGTTGGCAAAGATGCAGCGCAGCTCGCGGAGGCCGCGTTCGTCGTCGCGAACCCAGCGCAGCCGTGCGACACCGTTGACCGAATGGTCGATCAAGGTCCGCAGGAGTTTCTCGGAATTGCGTACTTCCATCTGCGCCTTTTCGACGTCGCTCACGTCGCGGAACATCAGGATTTGACCGCCGCGCGTCGCACGACCGTTCGGCTCGATGCTCGACACGCGAAGATGCAGGTAGCGCCCGGTCGAGGTCAGGACCTTCTGCGGTTCGCCCGTCTCCATAGCGGCGAACACGCCGGTCGAACCTTCGCTCAGGACGGCATCGAGGGACGCATACAGCGCATCGCGCTCGCTGAGGTCCAGCATCGACTCGGCGCCGTGGTTCAGCCCGATGATCCGCCGCTGGTCGTCGATGACGATCACCGGGTCCTGCATCGTCTGGAAGACGGTCTCGTAGGCAAGCGGCGTGAACTCCACGATGCGTTCGATGACGATAAGCCAGCCGTAGATGGGCAACATGCCCACGAGGACGATCGGCACGAAGGAAATGGTGTCGGGTCCGAGGCCGAAGTCATACGCGATCGTCGCCGCGAAGGGAGCGAGACAGGCGGCCGTCAGGAGCAGCAGCCCGCGCCGGTGCGCCGGCGCAACGCCCGAGCGGTGCATCAGCAGGGACCCCATGGCGCTCATGATCACCACGTAGCTGAACGGGGCGTGGACATACATGAACCACGTGCCCCACGCGTCAGGCCGAGTCAGGAATTCGCCGTTGCCATTGACGAAGGGCGCGTGCCACATCAGCTCGTGCCAGGCATTCGTCGCGGCGAGCGTGATCGACACGACCGGGATGATCGTCAGCATCAGGATGGTTCGGACCGGGGTCGACTGCCCCGTGTATTCGCGGAAGCAGACGTAGGCGACGACCGGCAACAGCGCCGTGGCGACGAAATGCCCGCTGCGGCCGACCGAGAAGATGCTGAGCGACGGCGCCAGCAATTCGATGGCACCGCCCGCTACCCAGATCGCCATCAGGACGAAGATCAGGCCGATCGGGAGGCTGCCCATGCTGCGTCTGCCCGCAATCAGGCGGCTGCCCAGCAGGACGTAGCAGGCGGCTCCGAACAGGAGCACTATGGCGGTCATTACGTCGGCGTTCATCAGCTTGGGACCGTTAACCGGACACCCAAGGGTAGAAGACATAAGCCATTGATTCGCGGAACTGTTTCTCAGGTTTCACGCACCAGACTGTGACGCCGTTCAAACTCCCTGCACCGCCGCTTCGGCGAATGCCGGGATGCGCTCGGCAACTGTCTGATTAACAGGAAAAAAGGCGAAGCGGTGTAAGCCCGGCGGCGACTGCGTTACGCTCTACCGGAGATACACGTCCCGACCGTTGGGCGCGAACCCGCGGGACGGACCAACGACGACAGGAAGCAGGCTGATGGCACTCGACATAACCTTTACGCTGACCGACGACGATCTCGACCGATTCCAGGCAATCATCGACACGGCCCGGGAAAAGACCGGCAGCGAACTCAGCCGTCAGGCGATCGAACGGCAGGCACGGAAGCTCATCGAGGAGGCGCGCACCGGCGAACTCCCCGAGTTCATCGCGGAGCGCGTCGAGCAGCTCGACGTGGTCTTGCGGATGATCAATGACGAGGAATGGCGCCTCGAAGAGCACGAAGTGAAGGCGGTCCTGAGTGCGCTCGCCTACTTCTCCGAGGCCGAAGACATCATCCCGGACCATATTCCGGGGCTCGGCTTCCTGGACGACGCCATCTACGTCGAGATCGTCCTCAAGGAACTCGCCAACGAAATCCGCCTCTACCGGGAATTCTGCACCTTCCGCGAAGCCGAGGAGTCGCGCCGCCGGGCACGCGGCGAAGACGTCAAGGTCGGCCGCGAGGCCTGGCTCGCCGACAAGCGCGCCGCGCTGCACGCCAAGATGCGCAAGCGCCGGCGGCGCGGCGGCGTGCACATGCGGCTTTTCTGACGCACCGTCCCGGCATGGCCGGGTCGGCGATTTTCCAGCGATTCTGCGAAGTGGATCGCGGGACCGCCTGACATAATGATCGACAATTCGCGGTTCCATGCAGAAGATCGCCGACATAGTGCGGACCGCCGCGCCCTCCGCCGCCTTGCAGCTGCGCCGCAAGGCTTACGGTGATGACGGGATCCGTGAATTCCTGCGCGACCTGGTTGCTATCGCGAATGCTCCCGTCGAGGGTGACCGCTACATCGTCACCGGCTGCGACGCCGGCGCCGACGCCGCGAACCGGGTTATCGGCATCGATCCCCAGTCAGCCAGGCACGGCGACCGGTATTGCCGCGCCGCATCGGAATACATCGAGCCGCCCATTCGCCTGCGCGTCGAGGCGATCGAGGTGGATGGCAAACATGTCGGCGTCTTCCGCATCGGCGACTGCCAGGACCGGCCCTACATGATGCGGATCGATTTCTCCGAAACGCTGCGCCGTGGCGACGCCTACATGCGCGTCAACGATCGCGCGGTCAAACTCGGCCGCCGGCAACTCCAGGGGCTGTTCGAGGAGCGCTTCCGCGACTCGGTGTCGGCCCGCACGGTGGAAGTCGGTTTCGCCGGTGACATCCTCCACAAGGACCTGGCGTTGACGACGGCCGACCTCGCGATGCTGCCGTCCCGGATCGCCAGCGAGAAACTCCGCCAGCTCGCCGCCGCTCGCCAGGGCGGGACCACCCGGCTCGTGCGACTGACCCACGCCCGACTCTTCGGGTCCGAACAGCCTTATGAAGACCTGAGCGCGACGGACCTGGATGAGCAGATCCGGGAGCTGGACGAACGCTACCGCAACGAGGACGACCGCTACCTGTTCATGGAAGCAGCACACCCGGTCCAGCTCGTCGTCTTCAACCAGGGCGAGGAACCCGTCCGCGACGCCTCGATCCGGCTCAGCCTCCCGCTTCATGACGCCATTCACGTCGCGACCCGGCCACCGCCGGCCGCGCACGACGATACGCTCGGCTTCATGCTGGACGACAAAATCGAGGTGGACTATCCGACCGTCAGCGCCAGCACGAAGGCGATCAACGTGGCGGCGAGCATCGGTGAAATCGCACCCGGGGAAATGGTGGAAATCTTCGGTTCGCCGCTCAGGCTCTGCGCGGAAGATTCGCTGGCGGGCCGCCGTATCGGTATCGACTACCAGCTATTCGCCGGCAACCTCCGGGAACCCGTGCGGGGGCGCCTGCGGCTGCGCTTCGTCCCCCGCAATGGCGCCGAGGCCCGGCGCCGCCCGGCCTAGCCGGTCCACTTCTCGACCGTCGGCGCCTCGTAGTCGTCGAACTTCGACAGCAACGCGTTGACGCTGGTGTCGTCGATCAGCATGCGCCGGTTCGCGGGCCTCACGAAGCCCTCCTGCCGGGCGTGATCGAGGAACGCGAGCAAATGGTCGAAATAGCCGTCCACGTTGAGCAGGCCGCAGGGCTTGTCGTGAAAGCGCAGCTGTCCCCAGGTCACGATCTCGATGATCTCCTCGAGCGTCCCGAAGCCGCCGGGCAGCGCGATGAAGCCGTCGGAGAGTGCAGCCATCAACAGCTTTCTCTCATGCATCGAGCCGACGACGTGCAGTTTCGTGAGACCCTCGTGCGAAATCTCCTTGCCGACGAGCTGCTGCGGCATAACGCCGTGAGCGGCGCCGCCCTGTTCGAGGACACGATCCGCGATGACGCCCATGATGCCGCGACATGCGCCCCCGTAGACCAGCTCGATGCCGCGATCGACCAGGGCGTCCGCGAGTTCGATCGCCGAGTCGGCGTACTCTGCGCGCACACCCTTGTTGGAGCCGCAGTACACACAGATTCTCTGCATCATTAGCGCCCCTCCGCGGCCCGGAAAGGCTCGACGACGTCGGCAATGGCCGGCCGAGCTTCGCGCAGTTCCGTTGGCGTCAGCGCATCGAGCTCGTGCGGGAACACCAGCCATTCCTCGGTTTCGTGGAGAAAATAGTCCGGCACCCGGTCGGTCTCATTGCGCGACGGCTTGAACCAGGGCACCGCGACGCGGATATCCTCCGGCGTGTTACCGCGCGCCCGGCGCCGGAGTTCATCGATGACCGCTACGATCGTGTTCCCCGTGTCGAAGACGTCGTCGACGATGAGCACGCGATCGTCGTGCCGGATCTTCTTGATGATGTAGTTCAGCCCGTGGACGGCGACGCTGCCGCGCTGGTCGACGCCGTGATAGGAAGAGGTCCGGATGGCGATGTGGTCGGACTCGACCCCGGCGTACGCGAAGATTTCCTGAACGGCCATCCCCACCGGCGTGCCGCCGCGCCAGATCGCGATGATCATCGTGGGCCGATACCCGTCCTCGAGCACCTTGAGGCCGAGGCGGAAAGAGTCTTCGAGCAGGTCCTGTGCCGACAGCACGATCTTGTTCATTCAGCGTTCTCGTTCGGGCTGGTTTGGCCAGGCCGTTTCTGACTGGCCGGGCACGACTGGGCCGCTATAATGCGGCGCTTCGAACGGTATCGCAAAAGACGCCTCATGGAAAAGCGCATCATCGCCGCTAACGACCTGCTTCGTGACTCGTTCAAGCTGGCCGCCGACATCTACGCATCGGGTTTCAGGCCCGACTACCTTGTCGGCCTCTGGCGCGGCGGCAGCGCCGTGGGCATTGCCGTCCAGGAAGGTCTCGATTATTTCGGAGTCCCCACCGACCACATTGCGATTCGGACCTCGTATTCGGGCGCCGACACGTACGAGAAGATGGTCACCAGGAAGCGTATCCGGGTGCACGGCCTCGAATACCTCCTCGATTCCGTCTGTGCGGAACACTCGTTGTTGATCGTCGACGACGTGCTGAGTTCAGGCAAGAGCGTCCGTGCGGTCCGGAGGCAGCTCGAGAAGAAGGCGCGCCGCAACCTGCCGCACGATATCCGGGTGGCGACGGTCTGGTTCCGGCCTACCGAGAAGACACGGAAAAAACCCGATTATTTCGTCCACGAGACCACGGACTGGCTCGTGTTGCCCTACGAGCTGACCGGCATGAGCGTGGACGAGATCAAGGCGACCCGCCCCGAGCTCGCGGACATCGCCGAGCGGCTGCGCCCCTACGCGAAAACCTGACGATTCCGTGCCCGGCGCAGCCGGCAGCTGTCGTCCCGCCCCGGCCGTTGGCGCCGAACGCCGCTGATCGCTACAGGATGCGGCCGCCGATCCGGATGCTGCCGCCGTAGCCACCGCCGCCGTAATAGCCGCCGCCGCTGTACGAGCTGTAACCGACACTGCCGTACACCTGCGGTGGCTCGCAGGACGCGAGCCCGGCGCACAGGGCCAGCAACAAGAGCGGCTTTAAGGTCCGGGAAATCAACTTGCGGTTCATTCTGCGTTCTCCGTCAATGGCCAGGTCTGCAGTGCAATGCCGGCGCCGGATGGGCCGAGGATGACGGCGATCGAGCCGCCGATCGGACGTGGCTGGGCCTCGAGGGCAACCCGGCCGCCCAGCGCCTCGACACGCGCCGTGATGGCCGCCGGGTCCTCGACACGAAGGTAATTCGCCCAGACGGGCCGCGCGTCGGCAACCGGGTGCTCGAGAACCCCGAGGACGGGGGCATCCGCACGCTTCAGGATTTCGTAGCTGCCGCTGCCGCTGCCGAGCTCTCGAACGTCGTGAGCCAGGCCGAGGACGTTCGAGTAGAACTCGACCGACCCCGGGATGTCGTGGGTCCAGAGTTCGTTCCAGAGGAAGCCATTGACCGCCGGCGGCTCCTCGGCCGGATCGCCGTCGCGCGTCTCGAGGAGCGCGAACAGCGCGCCGCTGGCGTCGGCATACACACCCATCGTGCCGCGCGAGCGCAGGGAGGTCGGTGCGGTGAGCACTTCGCCGCCGCTTGCGCGAATTGCCGCCGTGGCACTCTCGATATCGTCGGTGGAGATGACGGTCATCCACTGCGAGATGTTCTCGTCCTTGTCGAGCAGCCGGGCATCGACCATGCCGCCGATCAGGCGGCCCTCATGGCGAATCAGCATGTAGGCGTCGCCGCCGCCGAAGCCCAGGCTGATCCCCGGCCTCTCGAAGGTCCAGCCGAACAATTCGCCGTAGAAACGACGCGACTCCTCGGGAGTGGTCGTCAGGAGATCGTGCCAGATCACCCGGCCCGTATCGCGCTGGCCCGTGGGCGCCTCGGTAACGGCGGGGAGGTCGACGTTGAGCGTACTGCAGCCTGCGAGCAATGCGGCCGCGGCGCCGAGTTTGAAAATTCTGTTCACTGCGGGAGTCCCGGTTGACGACGGCACGATCCTACCCTAATCGCCGGCGAGACTCTCGCTGCGTTTCTCGTTGACGAGCACGAGCAGCTCGGCCGCCGCCCTCGCGTCGCACAGGGCGCGGTGGTGGTTGTCGAGCGGGATGCCGAAATCCCGGCACAGGTTGGCAAGGCTGTACGACTTCCGGCCCGGGTAGAACTTGCGCATCGAGGAGCAGGTGCAGAGCTTCGGCATGCGGAACGAGCGGCCGAGGCGGCGGAACTCGCGGCCGATGAACCCGTAGTCGAATTCGACGTTGTGCGCGACGAAGATGGCGCCCTCGAGGAAGCGCTCGAACTCGTCTGCCACGTCGACGAAATACGGCGCGGACATGACCATCTCCGGCGTGATGCCGGTCAGCCGCGTGATGTTCGGCGGTATCGCACGCTGCGGGTTCAGCAGCGTCGAGAACTCCTCGACGACGCGGCCGCCCCGCAACCGGACGGCGCCGATCTCGGTGACCCGGTGGTGCTCGCCGCGGCCGCCCGTCGTCTCGACGTCGACGACGACGTAATCCTGCCCGGGGTCCAGTATCCAGCGCACCCGCGCGACGTCGGCGCGAAAGCCGGCAGCTCTCAGCTGCTCGATACGCAGGAGCTGGTTGCGCCGCAGCGCGTCACCCTCGGCCTTGATTTCGACGAAGCGTATACCGTCCTCGTCGACCAGCATCAGGTCGGGATAGCCGTAACGCGAGTCGAGGTAGGCATCGATGAAGTGTTCGAGCATCGCCCTGATCGCGCGAGGCTCCCCCCGCTCGACGAGCGCGAACAGCGCATCGAGCGTTTGCCGCCGCCAGCGAAAGATGCCGTTGGCCGTGCCGTAATGCAGCGTCCCCGTCTTCAGCAGGCGACGCTTGAGCGCACCCGGCGTGTCGATATCCCGGAAGGCGGACTCGATCGCTCCGGCATGGCGCTCCCGGAAACTGCCGTCGCGGAGCGACTGGGGGATGAAGTCGAACGGCGAGCTGGCGCCGCCGTCGGTCGCCTCCGTAAGCTCGTTCCAGAACAAGAGCCCGAACAGTGTCCGCCACAGCGAATTCTCGACCCGATAAGCCGTGCTGCCGCCGGACTCGTACCAGGCGGCGGCCGCGCGCTCGGGCGCACCGATGCGCGACTCGTCGAGGTCGATGACCTCGGCTTCCCGGAGCCGGTCCGTCGCCGTCGAGGTTCGCTTGCTCGCGAATTTCCGCGCGTACAGGTCCTCGGCAAACAGGCGTTCCTCGTCGTTGCGAGGCCGGGTGATGCAGCGTTCGAGAAACTGCTTCGCCTCATCGCGCTCGCCGGCCGAGATCAGTAGCCGCACGACGCGCTCGTTACACGCGGTCGACTCGCCGGCCCGGTAGACCGACAGCGCGGTCCCCGCCATGCCCTCGCGTTCCAGCCTGCGGCCGAGATCGTGCACCAGCGCGTCCCGCGCCGCCGCGACGCTCTTGAAATCCGGCTCCGGCCACGCGGCGACCCGCGCTGCCAGTCGTTCGAGTTCGCCGGCGTCCGCGCGTTCGACCTCACGGCGCAGCTCCGCGACCCGGAAGTGCCCCTCTGCCTCCGCCCGCTCGCTGAAACGGGGCTCGTAGCTACCGCGGCTGTCGTTGACCCGCACGAGTCCCAGGTCACGCATCGTGAACTGCGACAGGCCATCCTGCAGGCGCCCGAAATACAGGTAGAGGAGATAGCGAATCTCGCGGCAATGCCCCTGCACCACGATCCGGTCCGACCGGACCCGCGCCATGAAGGCATCGGCCGGCACGTGCTCCCGCGCGAGCGCGACGAGCTCCGCCTTCTTCAGGGAGCGGCTGACGCCCGACAAGACGGCGGCGACGATGTCGAGGATCTCCGCACGGGTCAGGAACTTGAGCACGGCGTCGTAGTGCGTTGCATCCGGCGCGACCAGCCAGCCGCGCGCGCGCAGAGTCGCCAGGAGCGGCCGCAGCGAACCCAGCTCCGGGTAGGAGAGCTTGCCGGCATCGAAGACCCGGCCCTTGCGGTTGACCAGGCGGACGTACAGGCGCTGCTCGTCCTGCGTCAGCTGGCGGAACTCACGGACGATAGCGCGGTGCCCGGAGGCGAGAACGTGATCGTAGTGCCCCACCACGAAATCGAGCATTTCCAGGAAGTGCTCGTGATAGTAGAAGGTCGGCAGATCCTTCAGGCGCCGGGGCCGGCGTGTCGGCGACTGGTCGAAATCCATCATGTCAGTGCCGATGCAGGCGCCCGGCGATCGCGGTCGCGGCGACCTGCCGGTCGTCACCAAGCGTCATCAGGGCAAACAGGCGTTCCTCGAGCGTCTCGGTGTGCGCGTCCCGATGCGCGGTCAGCGGCGTCGTCGACGGGTCGAGGACGACGAAGTCGGCCTCCTTGCCGGCTTTGAAATTACCGACGTGTGCATCGATCCCGAGTGCCTCGGCCGCGCCGAGTGTCGCCAGGTAGAGCGCGCGGGCCGGTGGCAGGACCTGGTCCTTCAGCTGCAGCACCTTGTAGGCCTCGCCCATCGTCCGCAGCATCGAGAGGCTCGTGCCGCCGCCGACATCGGTCGCCAGGCCGGTTCGTATACCGGCTTCGGTCATCCGCCTGAGATCGTACAGGCCGCTGCCGAGGAAAAGGTTGGAGGTCGGGCAGAATGCCGCCGAGCTGCTCGAGTGCGACATGTGCCGGCAATCCTCGTCCGAGAGATGCAGGCAGTGTGCGAACACCGCCCGTTCGCGGAGCAGCCCGAAGCGTTCGTAGACACCGAGATAGGACTCGCTCCACGGGAATGCGGCCTGCACCTCGGCGACCTCCTGGTGGTTCTCGGCGAGATGCGTGTGGATCCAGACGTCCGGGTACTCGGCGGCGAGACGGCCGGCGCTCTCGAGCTGTGCTTCCGACGACGTCAGCGCGAAACGGGGTGTGATCGCGTAGCCGAGGCGGCCCCGGCCGTGCCATTTCTCTATCAGCACGCGGCTGTCCGCGTAGCCGGTCTCGGCCGTGTCGCAGAGGGCGACGGGGGCGTCGCGGTCCATCAGCACCTTGCCCGCCACGAGACGCAGGTTCTTCGCCAGCGCTTCCTCGAACAGGAAGTCGGCCGAGTGCGGGTGCACGGTCGCGAAGACGAGCGCCGACGTGGTGCCGTTCGCAATCAGCTGGTCGACGAACAGGGACGCGAGCTCGCGCGCATACGCCTCGTCGGCAAGCCGGAGTTCTCCCGGGTACGCGTAGCGCTCGAGCCAGTGCATGAGCTGTTCCCCGAACGAAGCGATGATATCGAGCTGCGGGAAATGCACGTGGCAGTCGATGAAGCCCGGCACGATCAGCGAACCGGAGAAGTCGACGAGCTCGGCGTCGACGCCGGGCGCGATGTCGGCCGCATGGCCCGCCGCCACGATGTGGCCGTCCTCGACGAGCAGCGCACCGTCCTCGAAGACCTCGAACGCGGCCGTGTCGTTACGCTCCCCCGGATCGCCGAGACAGTGTGCAACGCCGGCCCGGTACAGCGTCCTCGAGCTCACCGGTCCCGGTCCAGGAGGACGGGCTCGGCCAGCCGGTGTACGTCGCAGTTCGGGTCGGCCGTCTTGCGATCGATGACGAGGAAGCGATGGCCGCCGGCGAGACCGATCAGCGGCATGTGCCAGGTGCCCCGGCTGTAGTTGATGCCCTGCCGCCCGTTGCTGACGAAGGCCGCCAGGGCCGCCGCGTCGGGAGCGGCACCCGGTTTCGCGACGACGACGACGAAGGCCTGGCCGTCGAGCGGGATGAACGCCTGGCTGCCGAGCGGATGCCGCTCGACGACGTCGACCCGGTATGGCAGCGACGTCGGCGTCCGGCAGCGGGCAATGCTGATCGCCGTGCTGCCGTCGGTGTCGACGTCGCAGAGGTCGTCGAAGCGCTCGAAGCGGGCATCGTTCATCGCCGCCTCGGCGATGCGCGCGTCTTCGATGACCTGGCCGAACGGCGCGAAGCGCTCGGCCGTCAGCGGTACCGCATGGAGTTCACGCAGCATCCGGTTCGTCCGCGATTCGTCCGAAGAGCCGCAGGCGGCTGACGCCGCCATCGGGATAGATCGAGAGCCGGGCGTGACTGACCGGTCCGATCGCGCGGAGCTCTTCCTCGAAATAATGCTGCTGGTCCATCGACAGCTTCACCTCCGGGAGCAGCGTCTGCCACGCCGGACTGTCGTGAGCGACCGCGGCGTCCGACTCGAAGCACGCGGCCTCGACCGAGGCCCGGTCCGGGTAATTGCCCTTGAAGTGGGCCGTGTCGATCTCGACCCGGCAGATCGTGCCGGGCCGGCCGAGCCTGACGATGACCCAGTCGTTGCCGGGACCCCGGCGGCGCGCCGTCTCCCAGCCGTCGCCCATGTTCACACCGCGGCCGGGCAGGTTCAGCTGGTGAATGCTGCCGTAGTGCTCGTCGCTCGCGGCCAGCGCCCGCCCGCCATTCCGGACCGCGAACAGGTCGACCACGTCGTCGGCGTGCTCGAACTGCGGCAGGATCTCACCGTAGAGCCGGAGGCGCGCGACGCCGCCATCCGGGTAGATGTTCAGGCGCACGTGCGAGAAGACACGCTCGTCGTCGATCGCGTGAAAGTGATGGCGATTGCCCTCGAGCGTGACGGTCGGCAGGATCTCCTCCCAGCCCGCCGCCGGGTGGTCGTCGTCGCTCATGCACGCGTCGAGCGAGGCCTGCGGCGGGAAGTTGCCCGTGAAATACGCCGTGTCGATGTCCACGCCGTGCAGGCGCCCCGGGGCCCCGAGCCGGATGACGCAGTGATCGTGGCCGGGCTCGCGCTTGCGGCGCGTCTCCCAGCCGTCCATCCACTTGCCGTGATCGTCGTACCGGTCCGGCAGAAAGACTGGAGCAGCGGTGTCGATCAGGCGCTCCCTGGCGCCGAAGAACTCGTCGTTGGCGTAGACGACACGCGTGCCGAGCCGCGGCTGTTCGAGCTGTATCCAGGCTTTGAACGGGTTACTCATGGGTTCGATCAATCATGGGTTCGATTACTCGGCGGTTCGATTACTCATGGGTCGTCTCGATCCGTATCTTCATGCTTCCAGGGCGTCGAGCCTGAGCCGCGCGATGCGGTGTATCTCGGTAAGCGCCGTCTCGAACTCGACCTCGGGCGGGTTGTCGAGGCGCTCGGCGAAGCGGGCAAGGATATCGCTGCGGCCGGCGCCGCGCACGGCCATCACGAACGGGAAGCCGAACTTGCGCCGGTACTCCGTGTTGAGCCAGAGCAGTTTCTCGTATTCGGCCGGCGTGCACTGGTCGAGCCCGGCACTCGCCTGCTCCTCGGTCGATGCCGCGGAGAGTTCACCGCGAAGCGCCGCCTTGCCGGCCAGGTCGGGATGCGCACGGATCAGCGCGAGCAGCGTCGCGGTGTCCGCGTTGTCGACGCAGTCTGCCATGACCCGCCGAATCTCGTCCCTGCTCGCGCCGGCGTCGAGGACGGCAGCGGCGCACTCGGCCACCCACGGTGAATCCTCGTAGATGCCGCCGTAGCGCTCGACGAACGCCGCCTGCTCGCGCTCGTTCACGACTCACCCCCGGGAAATCGTTGGAGCCAGTGCCGCGCAATATCGATGCGCCTGGCCACCCAGGCGTCGTCGAAGCCGCGAACGTAGTCGAGGAAACGCGCGAGCGCCGCGGCCCGGCCGGGACGTCCTGCCAGCCGGCAGTGCAGGCCGACGGACATCATGCGCCCGCCCTCGGCGCGAAGGACATCGAAGGTGTCCCGCAGGTAGGCGTAGAACTGGTCGCCCGAATTGAAGCCCGCCGGCGTCGCGAAGCGCATGTCGTTGGCATCGAGCGTATACGGCACCATCAGGAGCCCGGATTCGCGATCGCGGTACGGGAGATCGTCGGCATAACTGTCGGCGCTGTAGACGAAGCCGCCCTCTTCGGCCACGAGTCGCAGCGTGTTCGGGCTGGTCCGGCCCTGGTAGAAGCCGAGCGGCCGCTCGCCGGTAACCCGTGTGTGTATCTCGACGGCGCGGCGGACATGCTCGCGCTCGGTCACCGCATCGATAAACTGGTAATCGATCCAGCGCCAGCCGTGGCTCGCGATCTCCCAGCCCGCGCCCTGCATCGCCTCGATCGCGGCGGGGTTATGCTCGAGCGCCATCGCCACGGCGAACACCGTCACCGGCAGCTCCCGCTCGGTAAACAACCGGTGCAGGCGCCAGAAGCCGGCCCGGGAGCCGTATTCGTAGATCGACTCCATGCTCAGGTGGCGCATGCCCTCGTAGGCCTCGGCGCCGACGATCTCGGAGAGAAACGCCTCGGAGGCGGTGTCGCCGTGCAGTATCGAGTTCTCTCCGCCTTCCTCGTAATTGATGACGAACTGCACGGCGATGCGCGCGCCGCCCGGCCAGCCGGGGTCGGGCGGATTACCCGCGTAGCCCGTGAGATCCCGTGGGTAGTCCCTGCTAGTCATTCCGGTACACCGTATCCAGGTCGCGGTACCACCGGTCGACGACGGCGCGTTCGGCCTCGGTGATCCCGGTCAGGTTGCCGATGGGCATCGCGCGCAGCACGACCGTCTGCCGGTGCAGCCGGGTCGCGTTCGCGAGGATATCGCTCTCGCTCTCGAGCACGACCCCGGCGGGCGCCGCGGCGAACGCCGGGTGCGAGGGCTCGTCGGCGTGACAGCTGGTGCAGCGCGCCAGCACGACGGCGCGGACCTCGTCGATACCGGCCGCTGTCGAACCGGTCGTCGCCGGTGCCTGCGGCGCAATCGCGACGATGACGGCGACGACCAGCACCGCCGCGGCGGCAAGCGGCCACTTGCCGGCCAGCCGCGACTGGCGCGCGACGAAATAGGCACGGACGAGCGCGCCGGCGAGCGAGATCGCGACGAGAATCAGCCAGTTGTACTCGTGGCTGTAGACCACCGCGAAGTGATTGCTCGTCATCGTAAAGATGACGGGCAGCGTGAAATAAGTATTGTGGACCGAGCGCTGCTTGCCCTTGCGGCCGTCGTCCGGGTCCACCGGCTCGCCCGCCGCCAGCGCAGCGACCATGCGCCGTTGCCCCGGGATGATGACCATCGCGACGTTCGCCACCATGATGGTGCCGAGCACGGCACCGAAGTGGATGAAGGCTCCGCGCCCGCCGAAGACCTGGCACAGTCCCCACGCGAGCACCGTGACCAGGACAAAGACGGCGGCGCCGAGGAGCCGCTCGTCATTGCCGAGCGGCGACCTGCAGATCAGGTCGTAGCCGACCCAGCCGCCGACGATGAAGGCGATCGCAATGCCGACGGCGACGGGCGAGGTCAGGCTCATCACGGCCGGGTCGACCAGGTACACGCCGGCGCCATGCCAGTAGATCAGGGCCGTCAGCGCGATTCCCGAGAGCCAGGTCGTATACGCCTCCCACTTGAACCAGTGCAGCGGCTCGGGCAGCGGTGACGGGGCCGTGGCAAACTTGCGGGCGTGATAGAAGCCGCCGCCGTGGACCGACCAGACCTCGCCCGCGACGCCGGGTGCATCGCCGCCTTTTGCAGACCGCAGGCTGTTGTCGAGCCAGATGAAATAGAACGACGAGCCGATCCAGGCGATGCCGGCGACGACATGCAGCCAGCGCACCAGCAGGTTTCCCCATTCGACGAGATAGGCGTCCACCTCAGCTCCCGAGCCGCGTCACGTTGTCCGGCAGCTCGGCGCGGCCGGCACTGCCGCGCAACCCGAGCAGCTCGGCCGACACGGCGACGGCAATCTCGGCCGGCTTCTTGCCCGTAACGCCACCGACGCCGATCGGGCAGGTGAGCCTCGCGATCTCGGCGTCGCCGAGCCCCTGTTCGCGGAAGCGTTTCTCGAATCGCCGGCGCTTGCTCGCCGAACCGATCAGGCCGACGTAGGCGAGGTCGTCACGCTTGAGCGCCTTCAGGCAGATGTCGAAGTCGATGCCGTGGGAGTGCGTCATCACGAGCACGTGGGCACCCGGGGCGAGCGCCGCTATCTCCAGCGCGGGCTCGCGGGTCTCGATCGCCCGCGCGTTGTTCGGCACGTGCCTGAATACGTTGCGCCGGCTGTCGATCCAGCGCACGTTGCAGTCGAGCGTCGCGAGGACGCCGACCAGCGCCGAGCCGACGTGGCCTGCGCCGAACACCGCGATATCGAAGTCGCTGCCGAGCACCGGCTCGTAGAAGGCACCCTCGATCAGCGCCGCGGGATCGCGGCGGCCGAGACGCTCACGGGCGGCGCCGACGTCCTCGCCGAGCGTTTCGCCGAACTCGGCGTCGGCCGTCACGATCAGCTTGTCGGCAGGGTTGCCGCCGAGTTCGGTGACCAGCATCGCGGGCGTTCGCTGGCCGTGCAGTCCGCCCAGCGTTCGCAGCCATGCCGGCAGTCCGTCCGCGACGGTCTCGAACAGGACCTCGACGACGCCGCCGCAGCACTGGCCCATCGAGGCGCCGAGCGGGAAACGCTCGAGGTCGATCGCCGCGTCGCGATCGAGACGGTCGACGGCGAGGCGCGTGCACTGGTATTCGAGCTGGCCGCCGCCGATCGTGCCGATCGTCTCCGCCGCCGTGACCAGCATCTTGGCGCCGACCTCGCGCGGCGCCGAGCCGCGGACACCGGCGATGGTGACGATCACGACAGGTTCGCCGGCGGCGGTCAGATCGACGAGGTGTTCGACCCATTCGTTCACAGCGCACCTCCGTAAAATGCGCGCAGCACGGCTTCGGGCGTGGCGGGCGCATCCAGCGGCGGCGCCGGCTGCCCCGGCGTGGCGATCGCGTCGCGGATGGCATGAAACGCGGACAGGCCCAGCATCAGCGGCGGTTCGCCCACCGCCTTCGAGCGATAGATGGTCTCTTCGGCATTCGCGGCATTGGGCAACAGCGTCACGCGGAAGTCCGGCGCGAGATCCGAGCACGTCGGGATCTTGTAGGTCGAGGGCGCGTGGGTCGTCAGTCGGCCCTGGTCGTCCCAGCAGAGTTCCTCCGACGTCACCCAGCCGACACCCTGGACGAAACCGCCCTCCACCTGGCCGAGATCGATCGCCGGGTTCAGCGAGTCGCCGCAGTCGTGGAGGATATCGACCCTCACGAGCCGGTTCTCACCGGTCAACGTATCCACGGCCACCTCGGAGACGGCGGCACCGTAGGCGAAATAATAGAAAGGCCGGCCCGAGAAGGTCTCCCGGTCGTAGTGGATCTTGGGCGTCCGGTAGAAGCCCGTCGCCGACAGGGATACCCGCTCCGCCCACGCGAGCCGCACCGCGGCCTCGAAGCTCAGCGCCTCGTCACCAACGCGCACCTCGTTGTCGGCAAAGGAGATCCGGCCTTCGCTGATCCCGTAACGCGCGGCGAGACAGGCCCTGATGCGGCCGACGATCTTGCGGGCGGCTTTCCGCGCCGCCATGCCGTTCATGTCGGAGCCGCTCGACGCCGCCGTCGCCGAGGCGTTCGGCACCTTGCTGGTGTCGGCCGCCGTGATCCGCACGCGCTCCGGCGACACGCCGAACTCGTCCGCGACGACCTGTGCGACCTTGATGTAGAGCCCCTGCCCCATTTCCGTGCCGCCGTGATTGAGGCGGATCGTGCCGTCCTTGTAGACATGCACCAGCGCGCCGGCCTGGTTGAGGAGTGTCGACGTGAACGAGATGCCGAACTTGACCAGCGTCATGGCAATGCCGCGACGCAGCAGCGGCTCGGTCGCGTTGTGCGCCGCGATCGCCGCGCGCCGCGCGCGGTAATCGGAGCTCGCCTCCAGTTCCGCCGCGAGGCCGGGCGCCATGTTGTCTTCGACGACCTGCCCGTAGTGGGTGACGTTGCGCGGCGCTTCACCGTAGAAATTCGCGCGGCGGACGTCGAGCGGATCCTTGCCCAGGGCCCGGGCAATGTCGTCGATGACATACTCGATCGCAAACATGCCCTGCGGACCGCCGAAACCGCGGAACGCCGTATTGGACACGGTGTTGGTTCGGCAGCGATGCGACAGGATGTGCACGTTCTCGAGGAAGAAGGTGTTGTCGACGTGAAACATCGCGCGGTCGTTGACCGGTCCCGACAGGTCGGCCGACATCCCGCAGCGCGAAGCGAGCGTGAAGTCGATACCGCGGATCACGCCGTCCGCGTCGAAGCCGACGTCGTAGTCGATCACGAAGTCGTGGCGCTTGCCCGTCATGACCATGTCGTCATCGCGGTCGAGGCGGAGTTTCGCGGCACGCTTCGTCCTGGCGGCGACGACCGCCGCGATGCAGGCAATCAGCGCCGCCTGGCTCTCCTTGCCGCCGAACGCACCTCCCATGCGGCGGCACACGACGACCACGTCTTTCGCATCGCGGCCGGTGGCGGCGGCCACCAGTGCCTGCACCTCGTCCGGATGCTGCGTCGAGCTGTAGACCAGCAGGCCGCCGTCCTCTTCCGGTATGGCCATCGCGACCTGGCCCTCGAGGTAAAACTGGTCCTGGCCGCCGCAGCGCACGCGGCGTTGCAGGCGATGCGGCGCGCTCGCGAGCGCCGCCGCGGGATCGCCGCGCGTCAGGGTCTCGCTCGGCAGCACGAAGGAGCCCTGCTCGACGGCGGTTTCGGGATCGAGGACCGGCTCGAGCGGGGTGTAGTCGATGCGCGCTGCACGTGCGGCGCGGCGGGCCGCGTCGACGGTGACGGCCGCGACGGCGAACACGGCCTGGCCGACGTAGTGCACCGTCCCCGCCGCCAGGATCGGGTCGTCGGGCACGACGGGGCCGCAGTTGTTGCTGCCGGGAATGTCGTCCGCCGTGAATACGGCCACGACGCCCTCGGCGCGGCGCACCGTGTCGAGGTCGATCGCGTCGATTCGCGCATGCGCTTCGCCGCTCATGCCGACGGCGACATGCAGGAGATCGCGCGGCTCCGGCAGGTCGTCGGTATACGCAGCCCGGCCCGACACGTGCAGGTGCGCGCTGTCGTGCGGCAGTGGCTGCCCGACCGCCGGCCCTTGCGGCGCCGGCCTAGTGCGCGCGTCCATGGGCATACAGCGAGTCCGAAGGCTCGCCCGCAACGTCGAGCTGCAGGCGCTTGAGAAGATTCTGTGCCACGCGGAGCCGGTAAGCTCCCGAGGCGCGCAGATCGGATATCGGCTCGAGGTCCTCGCGAAGTGCGCGCATTGCCGCATCGACGGCGGCATCGTCGAGCGGGCGTCCTTCGAGCGCGGCTTCCGCGCGAGCTGCACGCCGGATTGTCGCCGCCATGCCGCCCCAGGCCAGGCGCACGTCGCGGGCGACCCCGTCGTGCAGGGCGAGGCAGGCGCCGAGGCACAGCGCCGAAATATCCTGGTCGAAGCGCTTCGAAATCTTGTAGCTGCGAACAACCGTGCCGTCCGCCGGCAGCGGCACCCGCACGCGCTCGATGAATTCACCGTCGCGGCGCGCCGTGACGCCGTAGTCGACGTAGTAGTCCTCGAGCGGCAATGTCCGCACCCCCTCGGCGCTCCGCAGCACGAGCTCGGTGCCGAGCGCCATCAGTACGGGCATCGAATCGCCGATCGGGGAGCCGTTGGCAATGTTGCCGGCGAGCGTCGCAGCGTTGCGGATCGGCGGCGACGCCCAGCGCAGGAACAGTTCCTCGAGCGCCGGAAACTTCTCGAGCAGCACCGGCACGGCGTCGGTCAGCGTCACGCCGGCGCCGAACTCGACAGCATCGTCGTCCGCGACGATCGCGGAGAGTTCGCCGACCCGGCCGAGATAGATGACCGGATCGAGCGTCCGGTGCGCCTTCGTCACCCACAGACCCACGTCGGTGCCACCCGCAAGCAGCGTCGCGCCGGGGTGCTCGGCGAGCAGTCGCGCGAGCGAGGCACTGCTGGCCGGCGCCATGAACGTGCGCACGCCGTCCCCGATGACAATGTCCTGATCGTCGGACAGGGCCCGGAGCCTCGCGAGTCGCTCGCGATCCACGGTGCTGTCAGCGGCCGGCGCCGTGAGCCAGTCGCCCGTATCGCCGAGCTCGTACATGCGTCCTGCCGCGGCGATGATCGGCCGGTAACCGGTACACCGGCACAGGTTGCCTTGAAGCGCGATGTCGATGTCGACGCGGCCGGGTGCCGCCTCGTTCTTGAACAGTGCAAACAGCGACATCACGAAGCCCGGCGTACAAAAGCCGCACTGCGACCCGTGCTCCTCGAGCATCGCCTGCTGCACCGGGTGCAGATCCCCGCCAGGTCCCGCAAGGCTCTCGACGGTAATGAGTTCCTTGCCGTCGAGGGTCGCGAGAAACTGGATGCAGGCGTTGACCGCCCGGACCGTCAGCGCATCGCCGCGCGCGTCCGGCGCAACGACGACGACCGTGCACGCACCGCAGTCGCCTTCCGCACAGCCTTCCTTCGTGCCGACCAGGCCGCGATCTTCGCGAAGAAACTGCAGCACGGTGCGCGTCGGGTCGAGCCCGGTCAGTTCGACAACCTCGCCGTCCAGTATGAAACGAACGCGGTCGCGGATCGGCATCAGGACCCCCGATAGGTGGAATAACCGTAGGGCGAGACGAGCAGCGGAACGTGGTAACGCTCGCCGGCCGTCAGGTTGACGCGGATGACGACGGTACCGAGGAACGCGGGTCCCGCCCCTGCCTGGCGCTCGAAATACTCGCCGACATCGAACTCGAGTTCGTAGCACCCGGTCGAGAGATCGCCAGCCGCGATCAGCGGCGAGTCGGTCCGGCCATCGGCGTTGGTCTCGGATCGGCCGACACACTGGCGCTCATTGTCGAGGCTGTAGACACGCACGGCCACGCCGGCTGCCGGCCGGCCGTTCGCCGTGTCGAGTACGTGCGTCGTGAGTGCACCCAAGCGCGCTCTCCCCTTTTGCTACGCCGGAAACAGGAAACAGTATACCGTCAGGAGACGACTCCCCGCCTACATGGACTGCAGCATTTCGTCGCGCCTTTCCAGCAGCGCCTTCTGGCGACGCTCGTCGAGAATACCGTCGAACTCCGTCTCCAGCAGTTCGGGCGTGAGCCGCCCGAGCGCGCGGCGCCACGCAGGCGTCAGCTCTATCACGATCGGCTCGAGATAGTCCGGCCGGCCGGAACGCGTCGAAAAGGCCCGCTCGTGGCCGACCAGCATCAGCTGCCAGATGTCAGGGGAGTACAGCATGCGGTTGGTGCTGCGGCCCTCGTTGTAGATCAGGATGTCGAAGGCATACATCGCCGGCCACTGGTCCTGTATCGGACAGGTAGCCGAACCGCCACGACCCGCCTCCGAGCGCGCAGCCTCGTCGACCGAGTTCGGCGCGAGATACAGCAGGGATCCGTCGGCGCGGCCGACACGCCGGCTGACGGCAACCGGCACCATTTCGAGCTCGAGGAGCTGGTCAAGCTTGTAGGCAGCGACGTCCGGATAGAAATCCCGGCCGCGGCGCTTGACGAAAAACGCATCGACTTTCGCGTTGCTCGTGCTCACGGTTACGATCGTGCGGCCGCTCTCGTCTTCCTTCTCGGCAACGATCTGGCCCTCGGCCAGAATTCGCTCCAGCGCCTCGCGACTGTCGATACCGTCGGGGCGCATGCCGACCCGACGGGGATGTTCGAGCGGACCGTCGACCGCCCCCGACTCGCTGACGACCCGCACGGAATCCCCCTCGAGCACGACCGCGTGCCCCCGGCCGTCGTAGTAATTGGCGAGCATGCCGGTATCGACCTCGATCAGACGACCGTCGAAACGCTCCAGCACGCGCCGGTTCGGGGTCGGCGTATGTCCGATAACAAGACGCTCTGCGCCGATCGACTCGACGATGTCGAGCATTCGATCTTCTTCGATCAGCCGGCTGCAGCCTACATTGCCCCGATACCAGAGAGGGCCGTCACCGGCGTGCAGCGGCGAACGATCCAGTTCCAAGAGCCGTGCAGCTTTTGCGACCAGCGGGTCGGAGGGGTCGAGATCCGTC
>JAZBNZ010000060.1:0-10692 GCA_036350895.1 Woeseiaceae bacterium | reverse complement strand
GTGATGCCCGGCCAGACCGCGATGGCGTAGGCCTCCTCGAAGTAAGGGTGGGATCGTTCGATGCGGTTCCGGACACGTTCGATGGCGTTCTCCGCGCGAACCTGCAGGCGGTTGCCCGGATCGGCTTCCCAGTCCGCCGGCGCGGCTGCTGGCAGGCCCAGCAAGAGCGCCAGGAGCAGGCTCCGCGCCACGATGCCCGGGGTCATGAGCCACGTCCCATCGCGCATTCGAAGTGCGCGGTAATCCAGTCCGCACCGCCGGCCACGTCACCGAGCAGGTCCGAGGTGCCGAAGATGCCCGATCGGTGCACGACGGTCACACCGGCATAGCATTCACTGAGACCCTTCGACTTGAAGAGCCGCCGGAGCGGGAAGTCGAGTTGCAGCTCGAGGTAGTTGAGAAAGCGCGACGTATTGTTGCCTTTCGCGCCCTGTTTTCGCTGTTCAACGATCGGTACCCGGTCAGCGTATGACATCCCGAATCCGAAGCCGTAACGGAAGATCTCCTTTTTGCTCCACGGCGAATAGCCGCGGCCGGTTGCCATGATATAGGCGGCGTAGCTCCAGAAGTTGCCGTTGCCCTCGTCTTCCTCGAAGTGGCGGAATGCCGCGAACTTGCCCGTGAAGTCCACGCGTTTGCCGTCGGTCAGGAGCTTGGAAAACGTAATGCCGCCGAGCGTGGTGTCTGCGACGTCGCTCTTCGAAAAGTCGCCCTGGTCGATCTCGCTGACGATGTTGCCGTTTGCCTGGTAGCCATAATTGACGCGCCAGGACCACTCGCGCGCCCGGTCCGAGGTAATGTAGGTCTCGGGGCGGCGAACGTTGCCGAAGATGTAGGTGCCACCGGCGAAGAAAACGCTTTGCGCATCCTCCTCGACCAGCGGGCTGTTGCTGACGCTGGAGTCGACGCCCCCGAAGCCTACGTTGGCGAAGAACTGTATGCGGTCCGTCGCCCACCACGTCGTGTTCAGCCCGAAGGAAATCCAGTCTGTCTCGCCAGGTGTGTATTCGGGCCGGTCGGCCCGGGCTTCGGCCTCGCTGACGCCGAAGTAATAGCGCGTCATCTTGTCGCTGTTCCAGGCCCAGCTGATGAACGGTGCAAACGACAGGGCGCCACGGTCGATCGTGTACCGATACGAGACCTCGGCGCTCTGCCCCTGGTGCCGGTCCAGCGTATCGGTCAGGTAGTTGGCATTGAGCGCGCCCCAGCGACCGCGGAATCTGACTTCCACGCCGCCCTCCACGGTTTGCTTGCGTTCCTCGATACCCTCGTAGAAAGCATTGCGGTCCGGGTCGAGCTTCCGGAAGCGATAGCGGCCCATCAGGTTCAGCTCGAAATTGTCGTTGCTGTAAAGATGCAGTCCGCCGGCGGTGCCCCGGAAAAAGAGATACTTGCCGTTATAGAGATACAGCGGCACCAGGTCGAACTGGCGCTGATCTTCGTTGTCCGTCGCCAGATAAAGGTCCTGGCCGAGCCGGATGCCGCCGCCCAGCGCTGCCGTGCCTTCCGGCGTATAGAAGAACGGAATCTCGGCGACCTCGTACTGCGCCTGGACGGGCAGGGCGACCAGCGTGAGCAGGACGACGGCGCTGCATTGCAGGGCGGCTCGCGAACGGGAGACGATCATCACGCGATTGTGGTCGCAAGGCGCGGAACGGGCCATCCGAACTTACCGCAGCCGGTGCGGCGCCAACGATTCAGGGCGCGACGACTGCGGTCAGCCGGCGCATCGCTTCGGCCTTGACGTAGTCGACGGCCGGCGCGAGTTCGTCCAGCTTCGCCGTGGGCGGGCCGGTCGCGATCTCGTCGAAGATCACGACGGAGCCCGGTCCCGATTCGGCGGGCGTTATCGTGATCGTCCAGATCGTGTAGGCGCCGACTCCCTGCAGCGGACCGAACGGCGCCTCCATCCTGAGTGCCTTGCCGGTCGCGACCATCAGCACCCGGCCGTGCGCGACCGAGCCACCGTCCCAGTCCTCGCGCCACAGGCCGCCGGCCTCGAGTTCGAGCGACAGGTTGGCCGCGTCACCGGAGTAGGTGTGATCCGGGTGCCACCAGCTCGCCGGATCGACCAGCCGTTCCCACGCGGCGTCGGCCGGGAGCGTGGTCGTGGCTTCGTGCCGGAGCACGAAGTGCGTGGCCGATGAGGAAACGACGTCGGCGTGAACCGACGGTGCCGCCAGCAGCAGCAAGCCCAGCAGTGGGCCTTTCGAAACGACTTTCATGTGCGATTCCCCCTTTATATTTCGACGGACGCCGGGCCCGTCAGTGCACCTTTGGACCCGTATCGGCGCCGACAGTGCCATTGTACAGGTGCATCCCGGCGCGATTCCGGGACGGCTGCACGACCGGTGGTGCGAGCAAAGGCCCGTTCGTGAATTCGCCGCAGACACGTGGGTGATGGTCGGGTAGCGTCGTCCCTGGTCGAGCAGCACGGCCGTGAAACACACGGAAACACTCGGTGACAGCCATGACACCGATTGGTCGAGCCGTCCCGACTAGACTTCGCGAAGGATCAGAGAGGGAGAATCGTCCTGTGAAAAAACACACGAACGGTCGGATGGGTCTGGGTCTCGTCCTGGCCTGCGTGCTGGCGCTGATCGCCGGCCCGGCCCGGGCGCAGGCAAACGACGGCGGCATGCGCATCGAGGTCAGCAGCGCCGAGACGCGGCGGCCGCTCGCGGGCGTCACGATCACCGTGACCGACCGCGACGGGAACGCGGTCGACGGCTCGACGTCGGCGGACGGCGTCATAGAATTCGATGCGCTCGAGAGCGGGCTCTACGAAGTCACGGCAGCAAGCCCCGGGCTCGTGACCGCCGTCGAGCCGAGCGTCCGGGTCGTCCGCCGCAAGGTGACGCCGCTCGAGCTCGAACTGCTCGTGCAGGAAGAGGCCATCGAGGAAATCGTCGTGCTGGCACGCGGCCGGGTGGCCGACCCGTACGGCCCGGCGAGCAACTCGTTCATGAATCGCGAGGAATTGCGGAGCGCTGTCGGCGCCGGTACCGACGTCATGCGGGCACTCGACGGCATGCCCGGCCTGATCTCCACCGGCGATTTCGCCAACTTCTCGGTGCGCGGCCGCGGACCGCGCGACAACCTGTTCTTCATCGACGGCCTGCCCTTCGATCGCGTCGTGCATTTCGACCAGACGCTCGGCGAGGAAGAGGACATCGGCGGCGGCGGCCGCTTCTCGATCTTCGCCCCGAACTCGATCACCGGCGCCGAATTCTCGCCGGGTGGCTGGAGCGCAGCCTATGGCGGGCGTTCGGGATCTTTGCTGATGCTCGACGTGGCCGGCGGCACCCCGACGCCGAGCGCCAGCCTGCGCATCGATATCGCCGGATTCGAGGCCGCCTACGAGGGGCCCAGCGGTATCCACGACGGCACGACGATGTTCCTGACGGCGCGGAGCTTCGACTTCGGGCGCGTGTTCGAGCAGATCGACGAGGAGGATATCGGCCAGCCCGAACTCACCGACATCGTGCTCAAGACCGTGACCGAGGTCGACGACCGCAACACGATCGAGTTTCTCGGCATCTACGCACCCGAGGAATACACCCGCGATATCGATAACGTGCTTGCATCCCCCGACTTCGAAGACGTGGCACTGATCGACTCGGAGCAGGACCTGTCGCTCGCCGGCCTCACCTGGCGGCGCCTCGTCGGCGAGAGCGGCGAGTGGACCAACCGCTTCTACGTGCGCCAGAACGACAAGACCTCGTCCGAGGGCGAGGCCTACCCCGACCTCGTGCCGGAAGGGACGCCGGCCGAGGACATCCCGGTGCGCGAGCGCCTGGTCACCGTCACCGAAAAAGAGACCGAGATCGGCTGGCGCAGCGACTACGTGACGCAGAACCGCTTCGGCCAGGGTTCGGCGGGTCTCCGTGTCTGGCAGGCGGACGCCGATTACACCGTCTTCCTGCGCGAGGACTGGGACCGCTTCGTGTACCGTTCGACCGATCCGCGTCCGCCCGGCCAGCAGTACATCACGCTGACGCCGGAGAACGTCAACTCGGTCTTCGCAGCCACGGAGACGAGCTACGCGGCCTACGGTGAGCAGGTCTTCGAGTTCGATCGGCTGGACTTCCGCGCCGGCCTTCGCTACGACCGCGACGGTTTCTCCGATGAATCCTTGATTTCGCCGCGGCTGGCGGCCAACTGGGGCCTTTCCCCCGGCTTTCGCCTGTCGGCGAGCGCGGGCGTGTTCCACCAGTCGCCGCGATTCCTGGTTCGCTCGGCAAGCCCCGACAACTTCGGCATCGAGAACGAGCGGATCACCCACTTCAGCGTCGGCTTCGAGCGTGATTTCGGCCGGAACTGGTCGCTGCTGGTCGAGCCCTACTACCAGCTCCTCGACAACCTCGTCGTCGCCGAGGGCCGGACGAGCGGCCGCGCGAGCAATGACGGCGACGGCACCAACCTGGGCGTCGACGTCGTCCTGTCGCGCCGTTTCGCGGACGGCTGGTTCGGCAACATCGTTTACGCCTACAACGACGCGCGCATCGACGACAACGACGGCTTCGGCGAATACGACGCCGA
Organism: Woeseiaceae bacterium; assembly: GCA_036350895.1. GTDB lineage: Bacteria > Pseudomonadota > Gammaproteobacteria > Steroidobacterales > Woeseiaceae > UBA1847. Next base: position 6,150 of record JAZBNZ010000060.1, on the reverse strand, counting down.
CTTCAACCGCACCCATTTCTTCTCGATCGGCGGCAGCTGGGAGATCAGCAAGCGCTGGAAAGTCGGTGCGCGCTGGAAATGGGGCAGCGGCCGGCCTACGGACGACTTCATCATCAACGAGGATGTCCTCGGTCCCGGCGAGCCGCTGCGCTACTCGAAGGAGCTCACGCGCCAGAACGCGCTCAGGCTGGATGACTACCAGTCGCTGAACATCCGCGTGGACTATCGCAGGGCGCTCGGACCGGTGGACCTCGTGGCGTTCATCGACGTGATCAACGTCTACGGCGCGGAGAACACGAACTCGCAGGAATTCGACCCGCGGCGCGGCATCAACGTCGTCGAGGAGGGCGAGGCGTTCCCGATCATCGGGCTGATCTTCGAACGTTCCTGGTAGGCGGGGAGTGATGGGCCGGACGGGCGTCACGGCGTCCGGCTCGTCAAAGAGCCGGCGACAGCGCCACTCCGGTCCTCCGCAGTTTTAGAACTTTCGTGGTTAGTGCCGCCGCCGGCATACCGTGACTACACCTGGTCTAACGGTCGGCGGCTCGCCCCGGTTGCATTAATTGAACATAATGTAAAAATTTTTCCGGTTTTGGGGCTTCAAGCGCCCTGCCGGGACGCCCGGCGGCCGGTTTTCCGAGCCATCTCCGCAATGCGGGGAACTGTCGGCCGGCGCACCGGACGAAGTAGACTGCGATAACGAATAACGACCCGGGGGTAGCAATGATCAAGAAATTCCTGCTGAGCGCGGCGGCCTTCCTCGCCATGAGCTGCGCGACGGCCCAGTCCGACCTGCCGTTCGACGTCGAGGTCATCACCGATTTCGACGAGCCCTGGGCAATGGCCTTCCTGCCGGACGGCCGCCTGCTCGTCACCGAGAAGAAGGGCAGTCTCTTCGTCGTGACCCGGGACGGGCAGAAGGCGGGCGTTCGATGGCCCCCGGATGTCAATTACGGCGGCCAGGGCGGGCTCGGCGACGTCGCGCTGCACCCGGACTTCGAAGACAACGGCCTCGTCTACCTGAGCTACGTCGAGGCCGGCGTCGGCGACACGCGCGGCGCGGCCGTCGCGCGCGGCGTGCTCGAGCTGACCGACCGCGGCGGCCGACTATCCGGTCTCGAGGTGATCTGGCGCCAGTACCCGAAGGTCGTCGGCTACGGTCATTACGGTCACCGCCTGCTGTTCGACGACGAGGGCTATCTCTTCATCTCATCGGGCGACCGGCAGAAATTCACGCCGGCGCAGGGAATGCAGACGAATATCGGCAAGATCGTGCGCCTCAACGACGACGGCTCGGTGCCGGAAGACAACCCGTTCGTTGACTACTACAGCGAGAACCCGCTGGTCGACGACGTCGGCGTCTACCCGCAGATCTGGTCGCTGGGGCACCGCAACCCGCTCGGGATCGCCTTCGACCTCGACGGCAATCTCTGGAACATCGAGATGGGCCCGGCCGGCGGCGACGAGCTCAATTTCGTCGAGCGTGGCGCCAACTACGGCTACCCGGTGGTCTCCAACGGCGATCACTACGACGGCCGCGAGATCCCGGATCACGACACGCGGCCCGAGTTCAACGCGCCGGCAGCCTGGTGGACGCCGGTGATCTCGCCGGGCGACCTGATGGTCTACGGCGGTGACCTCTTCGCCGACTGGCGCGGCGACGCGCTGGCCGCGGGCCTGTCCTCGCAGGCGATCGTGCGTATCGAGCTCGACGGCGAGACCGCTCGCGAGGTCGAGCGCTACCCGATGGGCGCCCGCATCCGCAGCGTCGTCGAGGGCCCGGATGGTGCACTCTGGGTGCTCGAGGACGACCGCCGCGACAGCCAGGGTCGGCTGCTCAGGCTCTCGCCACGCAACTGATCTCCCGGCGTTATCGACCTGCCAGCGCCCGGGCACTTGTCCGGGCGCATTCGCCAGCGACTCCCTATCGAACCCGGTTTTGAAAAAAATCCATTTTGATGGAACCTTTTCGGCCTCTCGTTCGTGTCAGGAGTTGATACGTGCGAAAGCGGGCGGCCATAGAAGGCCTGCCTATTTGACATAAATCCATTCAGAGTCAGGGGAATTACTCATGGATCTACCCTTCCGAGATATCACGGTGCGTGGTCTCGTGCTCGCCGCATTCCTGGGCCTCGCGGCCTGCGGCGGCGGCGCCGGTACCAGCGAAAACCCGGCACCGCCAACGTCGACGCCCGACCCGGTCGAGCCGCCGGTCCAGGACACGACCGGCACGGTCGGCATCTTCTTCACCGACGGCCCGATGGACGATTTCGACCAGATCCTGGTCGATGTCCGCAAGGTCGACCTGATCGGCGACAGCGGCCCGGTCACCGTGCTCGACGAGCCGGTGACGATCGACCTCAAGGAACTCGAGACCACCGGCGAGCTCGTCAGCCTCACCGACGGCGTGCCGCCCGGCACCTACACCGAGATTCGACTGTACGTCGATGAAATCAGGCTGGTGGACCTCGACGACGACGGCGAAACGGTGCTCGAGACCATCTATCCCAAGTTGCCGAGCGGGAAGCTCAAGCTCAAGCCGCGCGAGCCGTTCCAGGTCGTCGCCGGCGAGTCGCTGCTGGTGCAGATCGACATCGACGCCGAGAAGTCCATCAAGTTCGACGAGAAGGGCAACGGCGAGTGGCAGTTCCGGCCGGTCGTGTTCGTCGAGATTGGCGATGCCGACGACTTCGGTCGCCTGACGCGCATCTACGGCCGCATCGACGAAGTCTTCGATGCCGACAGCAGCTTCCGTCTCTGCCAGAGCGAGCTGCTCTCGGACGACGACGATGACGACGACTACGAGCGCGACGAACACTGCGTGCTCGTGAACGTCCTCGACGACACCGGGCTGTTCGGTTCGAACGGCGACCCGATCGGGTTCATGGACCTGATGGAAGAGGAATTCGCGACGGTCGCGGGCTTCGTCCAGAACCGTTACGACGATGACTACGACGAAGACGAAGGTCACTATGACGACGACAGCGACAGCGATAGCGACGCCGACAGCGACAGCGACAGCGACAGTGACAGCGATAGCGACGCCGACAGCGACGACGACAGTGATAGCGATAGCGATAGCGACAGCGATAGTGACAGCGACAGGGACGACGACCACGACTATGACGACTCGCCGTTCGAAATCGACGCCGCGGTCGTCATGCAGGGCCAGAAGGGCACCTTCCAGACCCTGAAGGGACTGGTCGCCGACGGTCTGAACACGGCAACGGGTGATTTCTCGATCGACATCGACCCTGACCAGGGCATCGAGACCGACGGACCGCTCGCCGCGCTGTTCCAGGACGGCACGCGCGTCTTCGACCGCAAGGGCATGCCGCTCGATCCGACAACGATCGCCACCGGCGTCCGCGGTCACTTCGACGGCCGGCTGGTGCTCTCCGACGCCGATCCGGATCTCCTGAAGACGACGCTGATCGTGCTCGACATGCTGCCGGAAGGCGACGAGATCCTCCGCGGTGTGATCGGCTCGTTCACCGATGCCGGTTTCAACCTGATGACCGACACCGGCGACCGCTGCGTCCGGACCGACGACGACACGCGCGTGCTGCTGATCGTCCCCGACGGCGACGGTATCCGCAGCGAGCCGGGCACGCTTGCCGACCTCGAATCCGGCCAGGAAGTCGACGTCTATGGCGACGAAGAGTACGACGGCTGCTTCGAGGCCGACTCGATCATCGTCGACCTGACGATCGAGCCCGCACCGCCGGGCAACCAGGCCCCGGTCGCGAACGCCGGTGACGACCAGACCGTCAACTTCGGCGACGGCGTCACCCTCGATGGTTCGGCAAGCTCGGACCCCGAAGGCGATCCGCTGACCTACGCCTGGACGCTCGCAGTGCCGGACGGCAGTGCCGCCGCGCTCACCGGCGCCGACACGGCGATGCCGACGTTCGTCACCGACCTGGTCGGCGACTACGTGGCCGAGCTGACCGTCGACGACGGCGAGTTCTCGGACAGCGACTCGGTGACGGTCACGGCGATCGATCCGACGGTGAACCAGCCGCCGGTTGCGGATGCCGGCCCCGACCAGAACGTGGCGACCGGTGACACGGTCACGCTGGACGGTTCGGGCAGCTCGGATCCGGATGGCGACACGATCAGCTACAGCTGGACGCTCGATGCGCCGATGGGCAGCATGGCCACGCTGGACGACCCGGCGATCGCCGGCCCGAGCTTCACGGCCGACGTCGCCGGCACGTACACGGCCACGCTGGTCGTCAACGACGGGACGGTGGACAGCGCGGCAGATGCGGTGGTCATCACGGCCGAGGACCCGGTGATGACACTGGATGGCGAGGCGCTCTACAACGCGAATTGCACAGGGTCCGGTTGTCACGGCTCCTTTGCCAGTAGACCAAACTGGACTGCTACGCAAATCCAGGAAGCCATCGACGACAACCGCGGTGGCATGGGTCTGCTCGACGTTACGGCCGAGGAAATCCAGGCCATTGCCGATGCGCTGGCCGCTCGCCCGTAAATCTCTCCCGATTGAAGGCTGAGCAGACGGGCCCCGCGAGGGGCCCGTTTTTTTTGGCCCCGACTTTCGCCGTCGATGCTGTGGCTTTCCGGCCCGCGGCCCGCAACAATGGCGCGATGGACAGCACGAGCCCTCGTTCCTTCCGCTACCCGACCGTGATCGCCGTCGTGATCGCCAACATGGTCGGCACCGGCGTGTTCACGAGCCTGGGTTTCCAGCTCCTCGAGATCCAGTCAGGATTCGTGCTGCTGGCACTGTGGGCGGTCGGCGGCGTGATTGCGCTGTGCGGCGCGATGACCTACGCGGAACTCGGCGCCGCGCTGCCGCGCTCGGGCGGTGAGTACAATTTCCTCGCGCGGATCTATCACCCGGCCGCGGGCTTCGTATCGGGCTGGGTGTCGGCCACGATCGGCTTTGCCGGGCCGACGGCGCTCGCCGCGATGACCTTCGCCGCCTACGCGACATCGACCGCGGGCGTCGCCCACCTGCCGTGGCTCCGTGAGGGACTGGCGGTCGGCCTGATCGTGCTGCTGGCGGCGGCGCACGCCACCAGTCACCGCACGAGCGGCGGGACCCAGCGGCTGTTCACGATCCTGAAGGTCGCGATCATCGTCGTGTTCTGCGTCGCCGCGCTGGCCGTGGTCGACGTCGGCCAGCCGATCCGCTTCCTGCCGTCGGCGGGCGACGCGGGGCTCGTCTTCAGCGGCAAGTTCGCGGTGGCGCTGATCTACGTGAGCTACGCCTACACCGGCTGGAACGCGGCCACGTATCTCAGCGGCGAACTCGACGAACCGCAGCGCACGCTGCCGATCGTGCTGACCGCAGGCACCCTGTTCGTGATGGTCCTGTATCTCGCGCTGAACTACACGTTCCTCGAAGTGGCGCCGGTCGCGGCAATGCGCGGCCAGGTCGAGGTGGGCTACGTCGCTGCGAGCTTCGCCTTCGGCGAAACCGCCGGCCGCCTGATGGGCATGGTGCTGGCTGCACTCCTGATTTCGACCGTGAGCGCCATGCTGGTCGCAGGGCCGCGCGTGCTGCAGGTGATCGGCGAGGACTTCCGCGCCTTCGAGTGGCTGGCCCGGAAGAACCGGTCGGGAATCCCTGCCCTGGCCGTCGGCCTGCAGGCGCTCTTGGCGATCGTCTTCGTACTGAGCGGCAGCTTCGAGTCGGTGCTGGTCTTCGCCGGCTTCACGCTCGCGCTCAACAGCTTCGTGACCGTGTTCGGGCTGTTCGTGCTGCGGGTCCGGGAGCCGGATCTGCCGCGGCCCTACCGGACCTTCGGCTACCCGGTGACGCCGCTCGTCTACCTCGGCATCACCGGCTGGACGCTGGTGTTCGTGCTGATCAATCGGCCCGTCGAGGGCCTGTTCGGCCTCGGCGTGATCGCCAGCGGCCTGCTGATGTACGGGGTCGTCGGCGTCCGCGATAGCTGACGTCCGCGCCGGTTTCGATTCGGCCCGGACACACGGCAACTACTTATGTCGCCACGTTTGTCACAGGAGTAGGGTTGGAGTCGGAGGCTCGCCATGAAGCGTATAACCCTCGACACCGCGAACCCGATCTGGGACCGGTTCTTTACGGTGGCGCCGCTCGTGCTCATCGGCACGCGCGACGAAGACGGCGCCCTCGATTTCGCCCCGAAACACATGGCC
>JAZBNZ010000059.1:0-24217 GCA_036350895.1 Woeseiaceae bacterium | reverse complement strand
GAGCGTGGATATACCCGTAGCGCCGGTATCCATTGCTCTCTTGATCAACCGCATCAGGGTTTCTGCCCCCCGATGACCGACTCGAGGTGCTGCCGAAAGCGGGCACCCGTGTCGGGATGTTCGAGGCCGTATGCCACCGTCGCCTGCAGATAGCCGAGTTTGTTGCCGCAGTCGAAGCGCCTGCCCGCGAAGTTATAAGCGTAGACCGGCTTTTCCACGAGCAGATCGGCGATCGCATCGGTCAGTTGAATCTCGCCGCCGGCGCCGCGCCCCGTCGTCTCGAGCTTGTCGAAGATCGCGCCGTCGAGCAGGTACCGACCGACCACTGCCTGGTTGGAGGGTGCATCCTCCGGCGCCGGCTTCTCGACGATCCGCGTAACGCGGTTGTTATCGGCCTCGTCAACGGCCACGATGCCGTAGCTCGACGTATCCTCGGGCGGCACCGATTCGACGGCGACCACGCTGCCGCCGTGTTTTGCATGTTCGGCGGCCATCTGCGCCAGGCAGCCCGGCTCACCCTTGATCAGGTCATCGGCCAGGTGCACGAAAAACGGCTCGTTGCCGACGGCAGGCCGTGCGCAAAGGACCGCGTGCCCCAGGCCCAGCGGCTCGCCCTGGCGAATATAGATGCAGGTGACGCCGGGCGGCACGATATCCCGGATCGACTCGAGCAGCGCTCCCTTGCCGGCGCCCGTCAGGGCCCGTTCGAGTTCGGCGTCAGTGTCGAAATGATCCTCGATGGCACGTTTCGAACTGCCGGTGACGAAAACCAGCTTCGTCGCGCCTGCCTGGACAGCCTCCTCGACGGCATACTGAATCAGGGGCTTGTCGACGATCGGCAGCATTTCCTTCGGACTCGCCTTCGTTGCAGGCAAAAAGCGGGTCCCGCGACCGGCCACCGGGAAGACTGCGGTACGTATAGTGGATTTCAAAAGGATCTCCGACTCGGGCGTGGTTGGGGATGATAGCCAATTCGGCCGCGGATTTTCAGGGCCCTGTCGACAGAATGAAGACGGGCGCCGGAGTGCTGCCCCGCCGCCCGCCCGGTGCCGGTGTGCCTTGGCTTACTTCGAACTCGGGCTGTCGAGCCGGATATCGCCCTCGTTGAGCTCGAGCGTCCGCGCGCCGATGCCCGAGACGAGCGTCAGGTCCTCGAGGGACTTGAAGGGGCCGTACTTCTCCCGATACTCGACGATGGCCCTTGCTTTCGACGGCCCAATGCCTTTCAGCTCCGAGGAAATCGTCTCGGCGTCGGCCTTGTTGATGTTGACGGGCCCGGCGAGGGCCATGAGGGGCAGGCATGCGATTGCGAGGCCGGCCAGCAGTTTCCTGATATGCATTCGAGACTCCTTGTGTGGTTATCACGTCCATGTTCCGGAGGAACACACGGGAGCCTATCCCCTGCGATGCGAACTCGCAGGCGACGAATCGGGGCGGAATAGCCAGTTACAGCGAGCCTAGCGCGGCGTGATGCTGTGCTGCAGCACCGTGTCGAACTGTACCCGGGAAGCGGGCCGCTGCGTTTCCCAGCTCCGGCAGCTTGGGCATTGCCAGAGCAGCCGCTGACTCGAGAAACCGCATTCCTGGCACTGGTAGCGCGGTGACGAGCCGGCCAGCCGCGACAGCGCAGCCCGGATCCGGGCCAGGGCCTCGTCTCGGTCGCTGTCCGCGCCGCGCAGCGCATCGAGATCCACGAAAGTCGCGAGCGTCGGCTCATTGAGAACGTACTGCTCCACCGCCGCGTCGATCTCGGGAATACCGCCGATATTGTTGACGATGGCAGTGTAGGCCACGAGCGGGCTCATCGCGGGATCGTCCGCGATCATCTTCCTGATCGCTTCGTTCAACTCGTCGGTCCGGCCTTCCCGCGCGTAGATCGAGACGATTTCCGGCAGAGCCTCGGCAATCAGGTACGTGTGCTCGTCGATGATGCGGTGATAGAGATTCAGCGCCGTCTCGTTGTCGTCGGTCTCGCGCGCAATGTGCGCTCGCGTCAATGCACCGCGCAGCGTGCGAGGCCTGCCGCTCTGGGCCTTCTTCACGAAATCCCGCGCTGCCGGGTAGTCGTTCCGGGTGGCAGCCGCCTCGGCGAGCTCGCAGTAATAATGCGCAATCTGCAGCTCCAGGGAACGGCCACCGATCCGCTCGAGCTTCTGGCCCGCCTGGATCGCCTTTTCCCACTCCTTTTCCTGCTCGTAGATTCGACAGAGGTTCTCGAGGGCCTGCACCTGGTAACGGGAACCATCCGCAAGCCGCGCGAACAACTTTTCCGCCCGATCCAGCAGCCCGGCCGACTGGTAGTCGCGCGCGAGCGAATACAGCGCCTGGTCACGCTGGTCCGATGCGAGATCCGGTCGCGCGATGATGTTCTGATGGATCCGGATCGCCCGGTCGACCTCTCCGCGGCGACGGAACAGACTGCCGAGTGCGAAATGTGTCTCTATCGTCTTGTCATCGACACGGACCATCTTGAGAAAGTGCTCGAGCGCCTGGTCCGTCTGCTCGTTCAGCAGGAAATTGAGGCCCTTCAGGTAGTCGATATTGAGCGGCGGCGCGGTTTCGGTCTCGTCGCGTTCGCCGAAACGACCGAGGGCCCAGCCGGCTATCGCCAGCAGGACGAACAGGCCCGCAAGCAGGAACGTGGACTCAGTCGGCATCGTTCAGCGGCAGGTTTCGTAGCGAGGATACTTCGGTTTCGGAGGCCTCGAGCGAGCGCTTCAGCGTGCGCTTCTCGTTGAGTTGCCTGAGTGCATACAGCCCCATTGACAGGACCCCGAACAGCCACCCCAGCGCGAAGGTCACGATGAACGCAATGGAGATTGTCGTGTCGACCTCGGCAAAGATCAGGTGAATACGGATTTCGCCTTCGTTGTGATACGTAAAGACGAGCGTCGCGATGAAGATAACCGCGACCAGTAATGCTATGGCTATGCGTCGGAACATCCGGAAGCTTCCACCGACCCCAGGGATTCAGGCCAGAGTGTATTGCAGACGGACGCGATTTGTAACGTGCCGGCCGGCGCTATCAGTTCTTGATGGGGAATTCGCGGCTGGCGTTGACGCGTTCCCGCAGGTCCTTGCCGGGCTTGAAATGCGGCACATACTTGCCGGACAGCGCCACGGCCTCGCCGGTCTTGGGGTTTCGACCGATACGGGGCGGACGAAAATGCAGGGAGAAACTCCCGAAACCGCGAATCTCGATGCGCTCGCCCTTGGCCAGGGAGTCGCTCATCAGATCCAGAAGATGCTTGACCGCAAGTTCTACGTCTTTGGCGGGCAGATGCTTCTGCTTGCGGGCAATGGCTTCTATCAGTTCCGATTTCGTCATAGTTTTGTCTTTTACTGCGCGGTAGCGCGTAACCCACCGATTCGTAAAGACAAATATAGCCCGGACCGACCGGTCCGGGCTACACTTTTTACGTAATTAATTACTTCCGCCGCCCATTTTTTCCTTGAGCAGCTCACCGAGCGTGGTGCCCGCAGGTGCGGAACCGGACTCGGATTTGTAATTACTGATGGCTTCGGCCTCTTCGTGAACTTCCTTGGCCTTGATGGACAGCGCCACGGTCCGGTTCTTGCGATCAACGTTGGTGAACTTGGCTTCGACCTCGTCGCCGACCCGGAGAACCGTCCGCGCATCCTCTACGCGACCGCGGGCAAGCTCCGATGCACGCAGCGTACCGAGCACGCCATCGCCCAGGTCGACCGTCGCCGAGCGAGCGTCGACTTCCGTGACGGTGCCCTTGACGATCGAGTTCTTCGGATGCTCGGCCAGCCATCCCGAGAACGGATCCTTCTCGAGCTGCTTGATGCCGAGGGAAATGCGCTCGCGCTCGGCGTCGATCGCCAGCACGGCAGCCTCGATCTCCTGGCCCTTGCGGTAGTTGCGCACAGCCTCTTCGCCCGGGACTTCCCAGGAGATGTCGGACAGGTGCACCAGGCCGTCGATTCCGCCGTCGAGGCCGATAAAGATGCCGAAGTCCGTGATCGACTTGATCTGGCCCGATACCTTGTCGCTGCGGTTAAACGTCGCAGCGAATTCGGCCCACGGGTTGGACTTGCACTGCTTGATGCCGAGCGAGATGCGACGACGTTCCTCGTCGATTTCGAGCACCATTACTTCGACTTCGTCGCCGACCTGCACAACCCGGGACGGGTTGACGTTCTTGTTCGTCCAGTCCATCTCCGAGACGTGAACCAGGCCTTCGACGCCGTCTTCGATCTCGACGAAGCAGCCGTAGTCCGCGATATTCGTGACCTTGCCGAAGATGCGTGTCTGCGGCGGGTAGCGGCGCGACAGATCCTTCCACGGATCGTCGCCGAGCTGCTTCATCCCGAGCGATACGCGCTGGCGCTCGCGGTCGAACTTGAGAATCTTGACTTCGATCTCGTCGCCGACGTTGACGACCTCGGACGGATGCTTGACGCGTTTCCACGCCATGTCGGTGATGTGAAGCAGACCATCGATGCCACCGAGGTCCACGAAAGCGCCGTAGTCGGTCAGGTTCTTGACGATACCCTTGACCACGTTGCCTTCCTGCAGCTCCTTCAGAAGCTCTTCGCGCTCTGCTGAGTATTCCTGTTCAACGACCGCGCGACGCGAAACGACGACGTTGTTGCGGCGCTGGTCCAGCTTGATGACCTTGAACTCGAGGCTCTTGCCTTCGAGGTAGGCGGGATCGCGTACCGGGCGAACGTCGACGAGCGAGCCCGGCAGGAATGCGCGGACGCTGTCGATCTCGACCGTAAAGCCACCCTTGACCCGACCGTTGATGACGCCCTCGACGACTTCGCCGTCATCGAACGCTTTCTCGAGTTCGATCCAGGTGCGGGCGCGAATCGCCTTCTCGCGTGACAGACGCGTCTCGCCGAAACCGTCCTCGACGGCATCCAGCGCGACTTCGACTTCGTCACCGATGTTGATTTCGCCTTCGCGGAGGTCACCGCGGAACTGGTCGATCGGAATAACGGCCTCGGACTTGAGACCAGCACTGACGATGACGACGTCATCGTTGATGCCAACCACCTTACCGGTAATGATAGAACCCGGCTTTATTTGTTGACTGGCAAAACTCTCTTCAAATAACTCAGCAAAACTTTCAGACATTAGTTAAACCCGGGGATGCCGGCGATGACCGGAAATCCCACCCATTTCAATCGTCTTGAAGCTGCATCCTGCAGCAGACGGTCATAACAAAAAAAGATCGAACATCCTGTCCGATCCCACCAAAAAACTTCGTCGGGCTTCAGTCGTCGAGGGCGGCGATTTCGGCAGCCCAGTCGAGCACGCGCTCGGTGACTGTCTCTATCGAAAGGCCCGAGGAATCCAGCAGCCTGGCGTCCTCGGCCGGGCGGAGCGGCGCGACCTTGCGCTCGGAATCCCGCCGGTCACGGTCCTCGATGTCCCGCGAAAGGGCGGCAAGGCTAACATCAAGTCCCTTGTCTTTCAACTGCTTATGGCGCCTTTTGGCACGCTCCTCGGCGCTCGCCGTCAGGAACACTTTGAGCGGGGCGTCCGGGAAGACCTGGGTACCCATATCCCGCCCGTCGGCCACCAGCCCCGGCGGCTCGCAAAAGGCACGTTGCCGCTCGATCAGGGCGTCCCGGACGGGCTGGTACGCGGCCACGATCGAGGCCTTGGCCCCGCACTCCTCCGCCCGCACGTCTGCCGTGACGTCCTCCCCCTCGAGCTCGATTCGTTCGGAGCCGTCGGCCGCCGACGCGAACCAGACGTCGAGCTCTCGCGCCACGTCGGCCAGCCCGTCCACATCGTCGAGAGAAACGCCCTTGCGGGCGGCCGAGAGGGCGACCAGGCGGTACAGCGCCCCGCTGTCCAGCAGCCGCCAGCCCAGGCGCGCCGCTACCCGGCGGGAAATCGTGCCCTTCCCGCTTCCACTGGGTCCATCGATGGTAATGACCGGGATCTTCGTGTCGCTCATGCGTCCTCCACCGCGATATCGGCGCCGAGTGAGCGCATGAGCTCGGCGAAGCCCGGGAAAGAGGTGTCGACAGGCGCGACGTCATTGACGGTGACCGGGCCCTCGGCAACGGTGCCCGCCAGCGCGAGCGACATCGCCACGCGGTGGTCCCCGTGACTGTCCAGAACGCCCCCGCGGAAGGTCCCGCCGGTGACGATCGCACCGTCCGGCGTCTCCCGGACCTCGACGCCGAGCGCACGCAGGCCGCTCGCCATGGCCGCAATGCGGTCGCTCTCCTTGACGCGCAGTTCCGCGAGCCCGCTGAAAGTCGTCTCCCCGCGGGCCGCCGCCGCCGCCACGAACAGCGCCGGGAACTCGTCGATGGCCAGCGACACGAGGTCGGGGTCGACGGCGCCACCCTCGAGTTGCCCCGACCGGACGCGGATATCGGCGACCGGTTCGTCGCCTAGCGTCCGTTCCCGCTCGAGTCGAATATCGGCGCCCATGCCGCGAAGGATAGCAATGACGCCCGTACGAGTGGGATTGACGCCGACATTGGTAATGAGGACATCGGCGTCTTCCGCCAGCAGGACGGCAAGCATCACGAAGGTCGCGGACGACAGGTCGGCCGGCACGCTGACGTCCGTACCCGTCAGGCGCTGGCCGCCGGTGAGGCCGATCCGGCCGTCGCGACCGGTTACCGACACGCCCATTGCGCGCAGCATCCGCTCGGTATGGTCGCGGGTGATCGCGGGCTCCGTGACGACGGTCGAGCCCTCGGCGTAAAGCCCCGCCAGCAGAACGGCGGACTTCACCTGCGCGCTCGCAACCGGGAGCGCATATTCGATCCCGTGGAGGCGGCGCCCGCCCGAGACTCGGAGCGGCGGCCGGCCGTCGCGGCTGGCGATTTGCCCGCCCATGGCCTCGATGGGCCGAATTACCCGGCCCATCGGCCTGGACGACAAGGACGCGTCACCGGTCAGGGTCGAATCGAAGGCCTGGCCGGCGAGCAGGCCCGTCATCAGCCGCATCGCCGTGCCCGAGTTGCCCAGATCCAGGTCCGCAGCCGGTGCCGCAAGCCCGTCGCGCCCGACACCTTCGATGACGAGTTCCGTCGCCGACGGCCGCGAGACAGTGACTCCCATGGCCGCCATCGCGGCGACGGTCGCGAGGCAATCTTCACCGTCGAGGAAGCCCCTGACCTCGGTCCGGCCGTCGGCGATCGCACCGAACATGACGGCCCTGTGCGAGATCGACTTGTCCCCCGGGACCGTCACCTTGCCGCCGCCGAGGCGAGACGGATTGACGATGAACCGCGTCAAGGACTACCCAACCGCTTTCGGATAGGCGCCGAGTATCCGGAACAGCGAACTGCGCTCCTCCAGCTCGGCAAGCGCGGAGCACACCGGCTCGACTTCGGCGTGACCGTCGAGGTCGATAAAGAATACGTAATCCCAGTTCTTGCGGCGCGACGGCCGGGACTCGATCCGCGTCATGACGACGTCGCTGTCGGCCAGCGGCTTGAGCAACTGGTAAAGGACGCCGGACCCGCCGCCGGTGCCGCTGGTCGACACCAGGATCGTCGTCTTGTCCTCGCCGGACGGCGCCAGGAGTTTGCGGCCGATGACCAGGAAGCGCGTCGCGTTGTCCGCCCGGTCCTCGATGTTGTTGACGATGACCTTGAGGTCATAAACGTCGGCGGCCACGTCCGGACCGATCGCCGCGGTGCCGACTTCGTCGCGCGCCCGCCGGGCCCCGGCCGCGTTGCTCGACATCCCGATCAGTTCGACGTGGGGCAGGTATTCGCGCAGCCAGCCGCGACACTGGGCCAGCGACTGCTCGTGGGCGCAGACCCGCTCTATCCGCTCGAGCCCCGGCTCGGTCGCGAGCAGGTGCTGCTCGATGCGCAGCTCGATCTCGCCACCGATCTTGAGAGGCGAGGTAAGGAACATGTCCAGGGTGTTATTGACCGATCCCTCGGTTGAATTCTCGATCGGCACGACGCCGAAATCGGCCGCGCCGCTCTCGACCTCCTGGAACACCTCGTCGATCGTATGGAACGGCAGCGCACGGACCGAGTGACCGAAGTGCTTGAACACGGCCGTCTGGGTGAAGGTGCCCTCTGGCCCGAGGAACCCGACCCGCAGCGGTTCCTGCTGGGCCAGGCAGGCCGACATAATTTCCCGGAAGAGCCGCAGCATCTCCTCGTCGCGCAGCGGGCCCTCGTTGCGCTCGAGGACGGCACGCAGTACGTCCGCCTCCCGTTCCGGCCGATAGTAGTCGACGGCCGATTGCAGTTTGCCCTTCGACTTGCCGACCGCCTGCGCCAGCCGGGCGCGTTCGTTGATCAGCGCCTGCAGCCGCGCATCGATCTCGTCGATACGCTCCCGAATCTCACCGAGATCCGGCGTCGCGGGCGCGTTGTCCTCGGTACTCACTTAAGCCCTGTCAGTGCGGCAACCCGAGGTTCCGGACGCGCAGGACACCCTCGATACCCCGCAGCGAAGCCTCGAGTTCCGGCGTCACGGGGCCGTTCACGTCCACGATCGTGTAGGCGAGGTTACCGATCGACTTGTTCAGCAGATCTTCGATGTTCAGACCTGCATCGGCCAGCCGGGTCGAGATCTGGCCGACCATGTTAGGCACGTTCGCATTGGCGATCGTGATGCGGTGCGCCTCGGCGCGCGGCATCCGGCACTCGGGGAAATTCACCGAGTAACGAATGTTGCCGTTCTCGAGGTAGTCCCTGACGTTCTCCGCAACCATGACCGCGCAGTTGGCTTCGGCCTCCCCGGTCGAGGCGCCGAGATGCGGCAGGGCCACGACCTTCGGGTGCTCGATAAGCTCGCGGCTGGGGAAATCGCTGATGTAGGCATGCAGCTTGCCGCTGTCGAGCGCTTCCAGCGCGGCCGCGTCGTCGACAACGCCGCCGCGAGCCAGGTTGATCAAGGTCGCGCCGTCGTTGAGCAGCGCCAGCCGGTCCCGGTTGACGAGTCCGCGAGTGGCATCCATCAGCGGTACGTGGCAAGTGATGGCGTCGGCGTGCTGGAAAAGCTGGTCGAGCGTCTCCGCTTTCGAAACCCCGGCCGACAGCTGCCAGGCACGGCGCACGGTAATGGCCGGATCGAAACCGATGACGTTCATGCCGAGGTCCAGCGCGGCGTTGGCAACCTCGACGCCGATCGCGCCGAGACCGATGACCCCGAGCGTCCGGCCCGGGAGTTCGAAGCCGACGAACTGCTTCTTGCCGGCTTCGACTGCCTTGTTCAGGGCGTCGCCGTCTTCTTTCAGTCCCTTGACGTAGCCTTCGGCCGGGCAGATGTTCCGCGCGGCCAGCAGGAGTCCCGCAATCGCGAGTTCCTTGACCGCGTTGGCGTTGGCGCCGGGCGCGTTGAAGACGGGCACGCCACGCTCGCTCATACGCTCGACGGGAATGTTGTTCGTCCCGGCCCCGGCGCGGCCGATCGCCGCGACGGTCTCGGGTATCTCCATGTCGTGCATCTTGTAGGAGCGGAGGATGACGGCGTCCGGATGCGCGATTTCAGAGGCGACCTCGTAGTGGTCACGCGGCAGGCGGCGGAGCCCTTCCACGGCGATATTGTTGAGTGTCAGGATTTTAAACATTTTATGAAGAAACTTTTGTTACTAATTGAATTTATTTAGCTTTCAGGCGCAACGCTTCTCGAAGTCAGCCATGAACCCGATCAGCGCATCGACGGCCTCTTCGGCGACCGCGTTGTAGATCGAAGCGCGCATGCCGCCCACCGAGCGGTGGCCCTTCAGGTTGGTCAGCCCGGCGGCCCGCGACTCTTCGAGGAAGCGGCCGTCCAGGGCAGCGTCGGCGAGCACGAACGGCACGTTCATCCACGACCGCGCCCCTGGCGCGACGGGATTGCTGTAGAAATCGGACGCATCGATGGCGCCGTAGAGTTTCTGCGCCTTCCGCTCGTTAATGGCGGCCATCGCCTCCACTCCGCCCTGGCGTTTCAGCCACTGGAACACCAGGTCGGCCACGTACCACGCGAACGTCGGCGGCGTGTTGGTCATCGAATCGGATTCGGCGTAGGCCTGCCACGTCATCAGGTGCGGGTTGTCCGGCCGGACGCGATCCAGGAGATCGCGGCGGACGATCACGACCGTGATACCGGCAGGTCCGATATTCTTCTGCGCCCCGGCGTAGATGACGCCGAAACGGCTCACGTCGATCGGCCGGGACAGGATCGTGCTCGACATGTCGGCAACGAGCGGCACGTCGCCGCCCGGAACGAAGTGGAACTCGACACCCGCAATCGTCTCGTTCGGCGTGTAATGCAGGTAGGCCGCGTTCCCGGATCGCTGCCACGATGATTCGGGCGGAATGTAGGTGAAGTTCCGGTCGGAGGCATCGGCCGCAATATTCACCTGGCAGAATTTCTTCGCCTCGTTCGCCGCTTTCTTGCCCCAGCTGCCGGTCACTACATAGTCCACGGTGTCGCCCGGGCGGGTCAGGTTCAGCGGCGCCATGGCCATCTGCAGCGTCGCGCCACCCTGCGGAAAAAGTACCGCGTAATCCTCTGAAATTCCTAACAATTCACGAAACGTCGATTCCGCCCGAGACGCGACCTCCATGAACTCCTTGCTGCGGTGACTGATCTCCATCACCGACATGCCGGTGCCCTGCCAGTCAGGCAGGTCATTACGGATGGTATCGAGCACTTCGAGAGGCAGCGCAGCGGGGCCGGCGCTGAAGTTATAAACGCGAGACATGTCGCCAGGATCCTTGCAGTTATCTGAGGTGAATGCGGCCGCGACCAGACGCAGCGGCCGTATTGTTACGGTTCGGAGTTACGATCGCACTAGTTTCAGCTGTATACAATCGCGTTAAACCGAGATTTTGTCCCGGCCGCGCGACTAGTCGTCGTCGCCCTCGTCCTCGATGGCTTCGATGCGGGCGAGACCGACCAGCCGGTGCCCTTCCTCGATGCGGATAAGCCGGACACCCTGCGTGTTCCGGCCCATCACGGAGATATCCGCCACCGGCGTCCGCACGAGCGTGCCGTTCGACGCGATCAGCATGACCTCGTCGTCTTCGGCGACCGGGATGGCACCGACCGTCCGACCGTTCCGATCCGTCGTCTGGATGGCAATGACGCCCTGTCCGCCGCGACCCTGGACCGGGAAATCCTCGACCGGCGTACGCTTGCCGTAGCCGTTCTCGGTGGCCGTCAGCAGCAGCCCGTCGTGGACGACGGACAGCGCGATGACTTCGTGACCGTCCGGGAGCTTGATCCCGCGGACGCCCGCCGCACCGCGCCCCATCGGCCGCACGTCGCCCTCGGCGAAGCGAATACCCTTGCCGGTGGTCGCGACCAGCATGATGTGGGCGTTGCCGTCGGTGATCACGGCGTTGACCAGGACGTCGTCGTCGCGCAGGTCGATCGCGATGATGCCGCTCGAGCGCGGCCGCGAGAACTGCGACAGCGGGGTCTTCTTGACCGTACCGGCCGACGTCGCCATGAAGACGAAGCTGTCCTCGTCGAACTCCCTGACCGGCAGGACGGCGTTGATCCGTTCGTCCGTTTCCAGTGGCAGGAGATTGACGATCGGCTTGCCGCGAGAGCCCCGGCCGGCCTGGGGCACCTGGTACACCTTGAGCCAGTAGACCTTGCCGCGGCTGGAGAAACAGAGAATCGTATCGTGGGTATTGGCCACGAAGAGCTTGTCGATGAAGTCTTCGTCCTTGACCTTGGCCGCACTCTTGCCGCGACCGCCCCGCCGCTGCGCCTGGTACGCCTCGATGGGCTGCGCCTTGGCGTAGCCGCCGTGGGACAGCGTCACCACGACGTCCTCCTGTGGAATCAGGTCCTCATCCGACAAATCGGAGTGGTCCTGGTTGATCTCGGTGCGGCGCTCGTCCCCGTAGGTTTCGCGCAGGTCGACGAGTTCGTCCTTGATGACCGCGAGCAGCCTGTCGGGATCCTCCAGGATATCAGAAAATTCTTTAATTTTACCGAGAATATCCTTGTATTCATTAAGGATTTTATCTTGCTCGAGGCCCGTAAGACGGTGCAGCCTCAGGTCCAGGATCGCCTGCGCCTGAACGGCCGACAGGCGGTATTGGCCATCGATGAGGCCGAAATCGCCCTCGAGAGCATCGGGCCGCGTATCCGTCTCGCCTGCACGCTCCAGCATGCCGGTGACCGCGCCGGGCGACCACATGCGGCTCATCAGGCCTTCCCGGGCCTCGGCCGGCGACGGGGATGCCTTGATGAGTTCGATGACCTCGTCGATGTTCGCGAGCGCAACGGTCTGGCCCTCGAGAACGTGGGCGCGGTCCCGGGCCTTGCGCAGATCGAAGATCGTGCGCCGGGTAACCACCTCGCGGCGGTGCGCAACGAAGGCCTCCAGAATCTGCTTGAGGTTCATCAGCTGCGGCTGGCCCTCGTGGAGCGCAACCATGTTGATGCCGAAGACGCTCTGCATCGGCGTCTGCTTGTAGAGGTTGTTCAGGACAACGTCGGCCGATTCGCCCCGCTTGAGCTCGATGACGATGCGCATGCCGTCCTTGTCGGACTCGTCCCGCAGCTCGCTGATGCCCTCGATCTTCCGCTCACGGACCAGGTCGGCGATCTTCTCGATCAGGCGGGCCTTGTTGACCTGGTAGGGCAATTCCGAGACGACGATGCGCTCACGCCCCTTCTTGTCCTCCTCGACCGAGGTCCGGGCCCGGGTGTAGACCCGTCCGCGCCCCGTCCGGTAGGCGGCATAAATGCCCTGCGCACCGTTGATGATGCCGGCGGTCGGAAAGTCCGGTCCGGGCAGGTGTTCCATCAGCTGCGGCACGTCGATCGCCGGGTTTTCGATAAGCGCCAGGCAGGCGTTCACGACCTCGGTAAGATTGTGGGGCGGGATGTTGGTCGCCATACCGACCGCAATGCCCGACGAGCCGTTGACGAGCAGGTTCGGCACGCGCGTCGGCAGGACGGCGGGCTCGCTTTCGGAACCGTCGTAATTCTCGACGAAATCGACCGTCTCCCTCTCGATATCGGCGAGGAGTTCGTGCGCGAGGCGCGACATCCGCACCTCGGTATAACGCATGGCCGCGGGCGCGTCGCCGTCGACCGAACCGAAGTTGCCCTGGCCGTCGACGAGCATGTAGCGCATCGAGAATGGCTGGGCCATGCGGACGATCGTGTCGTACACGGCAGAATCGCCGTGCGGGTGGTATTTACCGATGACGTCACCGACGACACGCGCCGATTTCTTGTACGGCTTGTTGTAGTCGTTGCCCAGTTCGCGCATCGCGTAGAGTACGCGTCGGTGCACCGGCTTCAGGCCGTCCCGAACGTCGGGCAGCGCCCGCCCGACAATGACGCTCATAGCGTAGTCGAGGTAGGACTGCTGCATCTCCTGCTCGAGACTGACAGACAGTAATTCCTGGGCCACTTCCGCCATAAATACCTATAACTCCATCGTAAACGCCGCCTCGGGGCAGCATTTTGAATGCCTGATTCCGTGGATTGCGATCGGCGCTGCGGGGCTGGCCCGCGCACCGGGATTCCGGGGTATCTCCAGCTCCCTCAGAGCCGCTGGACAAGCTCCAAATTCTACCACAGCCGGGCACGCTTCAGGAGTATTTCGGGGCTCCCCGGGGCCCTCGCGCCCGGCGCTGTTCCAGGCCGGAACCACAGGTATACTGCGCCGCTCGCTCCCGTGGAGCGCCACCCTCGACCAGGCCCGGCATGCAGCACTGTGACATCCTCATAACCCCCGAGTGGTGCGCCCCCGTCGAACCGCCGTTCGAGACGCTGGAGAACCATGCCGTCGCCATCGCGGATGGCCGGATCGCAGCCGTTTTGCCCGTGGCCGAGGCGCTTAAGCGCTTCCAGCCGTCCCGCCGGATCGATCGGCCCGGGCATCTGCTCATCCCGGGCTTCGTCAACGCGCATACCCACGCCGCCATGACGCTGTTTCGGGGTTTCGCCGACGACATGCCGCTCGAGCCGTGGCTCAGGCAGCGCATCTGGCCCGCGGAGCGGCGCTGGCTGGGGCCCGAGTTCGTTCGCGACGGCACGGCGCTCGCGATCGCCGAGATGCTGCGTGGCGGGACAACCTGCTTCTCGGACCAGTATTTCTTCCCGGACATCGTGGCGCGGACGGCGGTAGACATGCAGATCCGCGCGGTCGTCGCGACGCCGGTCCTCGATTTTGAAACGGAATGGGCTGCCAACGCCGCCGAATACCTCGAGAAAGGCGCGGACCTCGTGCACGACGCTTACGCCGATCACCCCCTGATCAGCGCGGCGTTCGCCCCCCACTCCACGGCCTCGCTGCCCGACGATGCCTTCGTGGCACTCCGGGTCATGGCCGACCAGCTCGACAGCCCTGTCCAGATTCACCTGCACGAGACCGCAGCGGAAGTCGAGCAGTCACGGGAGCGCTTCGGGATGCGGCCGGTCGAACGCCTGGAAAAACTGGGTCTCGTGAACCGCTCGCTGCTGGCCGTGCACGCGGTGCATCTCGAACCGGCCGACCTCGACCTGTTCCGGGCGTCGGGCGTGTCCATCGCGCATTGCCCGAGATCGAACCTCAAGCTCGCGAGCGGGATCGCCCCGGTCGCCGAGTACCGCGCCGCCGGCGTAAATGTAGCAATTGGTACCGATGGTGCGGCCAGCAACAACGTTCTTGATATGCTCCTCGAGCTGCAGACAGCGGCGCTGCTGGCCAAGGCGGCTGCCGGCAATGCGGCGGCGCTGGCGGCGGCCGATGCGCTGGCGATGGCCACGATCGAGGGCGCTCGCGCACTCGGCCTCGACGCCGAAACCGGCAGCATCGCGGTCGGCAAATGGGCAGATCTCACGTGCGTCGACCTTTCCGGCCTGCAGAGTCAGCCGGTGTACGACCCCGTGTCGCAACTCGTCTACACGGCACGGTCCGACCAGGTCGCGGACGTGTGGGTTGCCGGGCGCCGGCACGTCGAGAACGGCCAACTGAAAGACATCGATGTCGACAGCATCGTGGCACGAGCCAATGAATGGTGTCGGCAGATTCGCTCGAACTGAAGGTACTAAAGGCTATGACAGCAACGGATACACGACCGCACGACGACAACGTCGACGCCGGCGAGATGGCCAAGTTCAACGGGCTGGCGGCGCGCTGGTGGGACACCGAGGGTGACTTTCGCCCGCTGCACCAGATCAACCCGCTGCGTCTGGACTGGATTCGCGAGCGAGTGGCTCTCGATGGGAAAGCGGTCGTCGACATCGGCTGCGGCGGCGGCATCCTGGCCGAGAGCATGGCCGCCGCGGGCGCCTGCGTCACCGGGATCGACATGGCCGAGGCGCCGCTCGCAGTCGCGAGGCTGCACCAGCAGGAATCGGGCGCCAGGGTCGACTACCGTCAGATGCGGGCGGAAGACCTTGCAGCCGAGCAGCCCGGTGCGTTCGATGTCGTCACCTGCCTCGAAATGCTCGAGCACGTGCCGGATCCGTCCCTGGTGGTCGAGGCCTGCAAGACGCTGGTGAAACCCGGCGGCCACGTCTTTTTCTCGACGATCAACCGGAACCCGAAGTCCTTCCTGTTCGCGATCGTCGGCGCGGAATACGTGCTGCGCCTCCTGCCGCGGGGTACGCACGAGTACGAGAAGTTCATACGGCCCTCGGAACTCGAGGAATGGGGGCGCCGGTCCGGACTGGGCCTTAAGGACACGATCGGTTTGCACTACAACCCGTTGACGCGGGTGTATTCGCTCGGCGACGGTGTCGACGTCAACTACATCCAGTATTACCGTCGCCCGGAGTCGGAATAACCGGATGGCCGATATTTCGAGCGGTCGCTACCGCGCCGTCCTGTTCGATCTCGATGGCACCCTGATCGATACCGCGCCGGACATGGTGCGCGCACTGACGGAGATGCAGGTCCGCTACGGAGTCAGCCCCGTCGACTATGAAACCGGGCGCTCGCAGGTATCCAATGGCGCCATCGGCCTGCTGCGCACGGGATTTCCGGACCGGGACATCGAGTTCGGCGACCCGCTCCACCACGAATTCCTGGCACTGTACGAGTCGGACCTGGCGCGGGAGTCGGCGCTGTTCCCCGGGCTCGATCGACTGCTCGAAAAGCTCGAGTCGGCTGCGATTCCCTGGGGCATCGTCACCAACAAACCGCAGGTGCTGACCGAGAAGCTGCTGGACGCCCTGGACCTTCGTCACCGCAGCGCGGCAACCGTTTGCGGCGACACGCTCACGGCCCGCAAACCGGACCCGGCGCCGCTCCTGCACGCGACGTCGCTGGCCGGCCTCGATCCGGCAAGCACGATTTACGTCGGCGACGCTCTTCGCGACATCCAGGCCGGGCAGAATGCCGGGATGGCGACGATCGCGGCCCGCTACGGCTACATTACCGCCGATGACGACGCGGCTCGGTGGAACGCGGACATCATCGCCGCCGATACCGACGAACTGGCGCAAATCATCCTGAAAGCGGTTAACCTACTCGCCTGATGTATTCCCTGGAAATCAACCCGCTCTGGCTCGAGTTCGGCGGGCCGGCGCTGGCTGCCGGTGTCCTGATCGGCGGTCTCGGGGGCTGGTTCATTGCACGACGCCGGCAGCGACGGCTCGAAGAGACGATCGAGGAGCAGGACGCCCGGATTCGCAGCCAGGAGGCCGTGCAGGCCGAGCGGCAGGCGGCGTTCGACGCCGCCAAATCAGAACTGATCGAGGCCTTCGGCAACCTGACCCAGCAGTCACTCAGGTCCAACAGCGAACAGTTTCTGAAACTGGCTGAGCTGAACCTCGCGCGCCAGAACGAGCGCGCCAAGGCGGAGCTCGGCGACCGGGAAAAAGCGGTCGAGAGCCTGGTCCGGCCGATCCGCGAAGCGCTCAAGGCCTCCCAGGAACAGATTTCGCAGCTCGAAAAAGCCCGCAGCGAGGCTTACGGCGGCATCACGGCGCAGCTCGAATCGATGCAGGCGGCCCAGAAGTACCTTGCGCAGGAAACCCAGAACCTCGTGAACGCGCTGCGGAGACCCGAGGTCCGCGGCCGCTGGGGCGAAATCACGCTGCGGCGGCTCGTCGAGCTTGCCGGCATGGTCGAACACTGCGACTTCCAGGAGCAGGTACACAGCGTCGGCGAGGGCCAGGTGATCCGGCCCGACCTGATCGTGAACATGCCGGACTCCCGGCAACTGGTCGTCGACGTCAAGACGCCCCTGGACGCCTATCTCGCGGCCGTCGAGGCGCCGGACGACGCCCAGCGCCAGCTCGCCCTCAAGCGCCATGCCCGGAAGGTCCGTGAGCATATCCGGGCGCTCGCGTCCAAGGCTTACTGGGCGCAGTTCTCGGAGAGCCCCGAGTTCGTGATCCTGTTCATTCCAGGTGACCAGTTCCTGAGCGCCGCGCTCAACGAGGACCAGGACCTGATCGAGTTCGCGCTGTCGCGGCAGATCATCCTGGCGACGCCGACGAGCTTCGTCGCCCTGCTGAAAGCGGTCGCCTATGGCTGGCGGCAGCTGGCGCTCGCGGAAAATGCGAAGGAAATCCGCGGCCTTGCGGAAGATCTCTACAATCGTCTCGCGGTATTCACCGGACACATGAACAAGGTCGGCCGGCAGCTGGCGAGCAGCGTCGAGAACTACAATCGCGCGGTCGGCTCGCTCGAGCGCAGCGTGCTGCCGGGCGCCCGCAAGTTCACCGAACTCGGTGTACACGCGAAGAAAGAGATCGAGAAGCTCGAGTCGCTCGAGCCGGTGCCCCGCACCATGATCGAGCCCGACAGCGACGACGAGCCGATCGGGACCGACGACAAGACACTCCAGTAGAGGAATCGCCGTGGATCCAAGGAATTATGCCGCCCCCGAGGGCCTGCTCGACGACCGGATCATTCTGATCACCGGGGCCTCCGACGGCATCGGCCGCGCCCTGGCGCTGCGCTGCGCGGCACTCGGTGCACAGGTGATCCTGCACGGTCGCAACACGGCAAAACTCGAAAAGGTCCATGACGATATCGTCGCCATTGACGATGCTCCCAAGCCGTCGATCGCCGTCATGGACCTGCTGGAAGCCCAGAGCGAGGCATACGAGTCGCTGGCAGCGGGCATCGAGACGGAATTCGGCCGCCTCGACGGTCTGGTCCACAATGCCGGGATTCTCGGCGAGCGTTTCTCGATCCAGCAGTACGACATTGTCGAATGGCAGAAGGTGATGCACGTCAACGTCACGGCGGCGTTTGCGCTGACCCAGGTCCTGCTGCCCGCCCTGCTTGAGGCGCCGGACCCGTCCATCATCTTTACCTCGAGCGGGGTCGGCCGGCAGGGCCGCGCCTTCTGGGGCGCCTATGCGGTCTCGAAGTTCGCGACCGAGGGCCTGTCGCAGGTCCTGGCCGCCGAACACCAGGCGGAAAAGCTGCGCGTCAACTGCGTCAATCCGGGCGGAACCCGCACAAAGATGCGGCTGGCCGCTTATCCGGCGGAAGACCGGGACCTACTGAAAACGCCGGATGAGGTCCTGGCACCCTATTTGTTCCTGCTTGGACCGGACGGCAAAGGCGTTACCGGCGAAAGCCTGGATGCACAGTAATAAATTACTTCCGTTTTCGCTTCTTACTTCCTGTTTTCTTTGAGTTTTTCTTGGCTTTCCTGAGTTCTGCCGGCGGCTTGAGCCCGGCAGCCTCGTAGAGCTGGCGAACTTGCCCCGGGGCCAGCGATGCATGTTTTCCACGCGGCAGGTTCCGCGGCAGGGCGATCGGGCCGTAGGCGGTCCGTATCAGCCGCGACACCTCGTAACCGATGGCCTCCCACAGGCGGCGCACCTCCCGGTTTCGCCCTTCCTTAAGAGTCACTTCGAACCAGCGATTGGCCCCTTCTCCGCCCGCCTCCGTCACGCTGAGGAACTGAGCCGGCCCGTCATCCAGGATTACCCCGTCGAGAAGCCGCTGAAGCTCTTCGGGCGCAGGGTTACCGTGTACCCGGACCGCATAGGTGCGTAGCACGGCATTCGACGGATGCATCAGGGCGTTCGCGAGCGCCCCGTCGGTCGTGAAAATCAACAATCCGCTGGTCGCGATGTCGAGACGGCCGACGCTGACCCAGCGGGCGCTCTTCAGTTTCGGCAGAGCCTCGAATACGAGCGGCCGCCCTTCCGGGTCCCGCCGAGTGGAGACCTCGCCCTGGGGCTTGTTGTAGACCAGGTAGCGGTGAACCGGGCGCTCGGGCTGCAGGCGCAGCCGGCGGCCGTCCAGCAGGATCGTTTCTTCGCCGGTAACAGGCTGGCCGAGTTCGGCGACCTTGCCGTTGACCTTGAGTCGCCCTTCGCGAATCCAGGTTTCAATTTGGCGCCGCGAGCCGTGGCCTGCCGCAGCCAGCAGCTTCTGGATACGTTCAGCCCCCACCGGCGGACGCGTCGCGATCTTTGCCGTCACGCGTCTCGAGCGTCGCGACTTCCGCATCGTCATTGGGATCCGGCCACTCGGAGACGACCAGCTCTTCGGTATCGTCACCGGACCCGGAATCCGCACGCTCCGTCAGGACGGGCAGGTCTTCGTCATCGTCGACGGCTTCGGTTTCGGCTTCGCTGGTCCTTGCACCGTCCCCGGCCTCGACCGCATCGGCCTCTTCGATCTCGTCCGCTTCCGGCTCGGCCCCGGCGCTCTCGGCAGACTCCACGTGGATAGCATCGATCCCGCCTCCGACGTCGGCAACTTCGCCGGCATCAGCCGACGACTCGCCGGCCACCTCGACCTCGCCGCGGTCCTCGACTTCGGGGAGGTTGAGCTGGACGCGCAGGCTTTCCCAGTCGGCCAGGTCCGCCAGCGGCGGCAAATCGTCGAGCTTCTTGAGCCCGAAGTAGTCGAGGAAGGTCCGCGTCGTGCCAAACATTGCCGGGCGCCCCGGTACGTCACGATGGCCGACGACGCGTACCCAGTCGCGCTCCATCAGGGTACGGACGATATTGCTGCTGACGGAGACGCCGCGAATGTCCTCGATCTCGCCGCGTGTAATCGGCTGCCGGTACGCGACCAGCGCCAGGGTCTCGAACAAGGCACGGGAATACCTCGGCGGCCGCTCTTCCCAGAGCTTCTGGAGCCGATCGGCCATGGTCGCCTTGACCTGGATCCGGTACCCCGAGGCGACCTCGCCGATCGTGATCCCGCGGGGCTCGTATTCTTCGACGAGCTCGACGACCGCGTTGCGAATCTCGGCCTTGTCCGGTGCGGAGCGGCCATCGAAAAGGTCTTGCAGCTGATCGGCACTGAGCGGCCGGCCGGCGGCAAGCAGTGCCGCCTCGATGAAATACTTGATCTCTGTCTGATCCATGACGGGCTAGTTTACTCTGGCTGTTCGTTGTCGGTGCCGGTAAGGGTCCCGACGTCATCGGCCGCGGGTTGGGCCTCTTCGGCATCGTCCGCACCCTCGGTCTCGACGAGACGGACCTTGGACGCCGCCCGAACGTGCAGCGGCGCATAGGCATCCGACTGGACGACCTCGATGACGGACTCGCGCAGCAGTTCCAGGATGGCAATGAACGTCACGGCGACGCCCATCCGACCTTCTTCCGGGTCGAAGAGGCTGCCGAAACTGGTAAAGGAGCCGGACTTGATGCGGCTCAGGATTTCGGTCATCCGCTGCCGGACCGACAGCGGCTCGCGCTGCAGGTGGAGGTTCGAGAACATTTCTGCACGCTTCAGCACATCGTGGAAAGCCAGCAGCAGCTCCTTCATCGTGACGTCGGGCAGCTTCCGGGTGACCTTCCGCTCGGGTGCTTCCGCGCTGGCGACGAACACGTCGCGCTCGAGTCGCGGCAGTTCGTCGAGGTCGTTGGCAGCCTTCTTGAAGCGCTCGTATTCCTGGAGCCGGCGCACGAGCTCGGCGCGCGGATCCTCTTCTTCCTCTTCCTCGGTCGATTGCGGCCGCGGCAACAGCATTCTCGACTTGATCTCGGCGAGCATGGCCGCCATCAGCAGGTACTCGCCGGCCAGCTCCAGCTGGAGCTCTTTCATCAGCTCGATGTACTGGACGTACTGCTTGGTGATCTCGGCGATCGGGATATCGAGAATGTCGATATTCTGTCGTCGGATCAGGTACAGCAGGAGGTCCAGCGGCCCTTCGAAAGCCTCCAGGAAAACCTGCAGGGCGTAAGGCGGGATGTACAGGTCCTGCGGCAGGGTCGTCACCGGCTCGCCGTCGACGACCGCGAAAGGCATTTCGCTCTGCGCGGGCTTCAGCTGGTCTGCCGGCGCCGGCCTGGGCGCGTCTTCGGGGGTCAGGACCTTGAGATCAGGTTTCATGGGAAATCCGGGTAGTAAGACCACATTCTACCGTGGCTTGGTGCGCCAGGCATCCCGCAATTAGCGGAGCGCGGAGACGTCGCCCCTGCCTTCACGCAGTATCTCGGGGGTGCCCGAGGACAGGTCGATGACGCTGGTTGGCTCGATGCCGGTCGGACCGGCATCGATGATGGCATCGACCTGGTGCCCGATCAGCCGGTCGATCTCATGCGGGTCCGTCTGCGGCATGTCGTCGCCGGGCAGGCTGAGCGTGGAGCTCATTATCGGCTCGCCGAGGGAATCGAGCATCGCCCGCACGAGCGGATGATCCGGCACCCGGATGCCGATCGTGCGTCGCTTCGGGTGCTGCAGACGCTTGGGCACTTCGCGGGTTGCCGGCAGGATGAACGTGTACGGTCCCGGCGTCATGGACTTCAGCATCCTGTAGGCCCAGTTGTCCACGCGCGCGTAGGTGCCTATCTCGGACAGGTCGCTGCAAACCAGCGTGAAATTATGGTTCTTGTCCGTTTTACGGATACGCCGAATCTTGTCCATCGCCTGCTTGTTGCCGATATGGCAGCCGAACGCATAGCTCGAATCGGTGGGATAGGCGATCAGGCCTCCGGCACGAATGATCTGGACGATCGCTGCCACCAGTCGCGGCTGCGGGTGCGTAGGATGAATTTCGATATAACGGGCCACGCGCGGATTGTAGGCTTCCGAGAGTTCGGTGCAAGCCCCTGCAGGGATCAGGAAAAATGCCGCCAATCCCGTTAGAATTCCGTTCCTTTCCGCGCAGGCGCCGTTGAATGCAAATTCTGTTCGAATTCTTGCCGCTGATCCTGTTCCTTGCAGCCTATCTCTACAAGGACATCTTCCTCGCGATGATCGTGCTGATGATCGCGATGCCGATCGGCCTGGCCATCAAGTACTTACAAACGAAGAAACTCGACAAGATGTACTTCTGGTCGACGGTCTTGCTGCTCGTGTTCGGCGCCACATCGCTCTATTTTCGAAACGCGACTCTCTTTTACTGGAAGCCGACGGTGTTCTACTGGGCCGCCGGACTCGGTTTTCTCCTGAGCCCGCTGCTGATGCACAAGCCCCTGGTCCAGAAGTTTTTCGAAGTCGCGGGTGATCTGCCGACCGAGCAACTCACCAGCAGGCAGTGGCGCGGACTGAACCTCGTATGGGTGGTTTTCTTTGCGATCCTGGGCGGGCTTAACCTGTTTGTCGCGTACACGTTCAGCGAAGATACGTGGGTGAAGTTCAAGGTGTTCGGCCTGCTGGGCATTACAATGGCGTTCCTGGTGATACAAAGCATCTGGCTCATGTCGAAAATGCAACTCGACGAGGAACACGAGAAATCGGATACGGACGTTTAAGCATGTGGTACGCAATCCTTTGTGAAGATATCGAAAACAGCCTCGAGCGTCGCCAGGCGGCTCGACCTGCACACCTCGAAAGACTGCGAGAACTCACCGACGAGGGCCGGGTTCTCGTGGCGGGTCCTTACCCGGCGCTCGATTGTGAGGACCCGGGCGCTGCCGGCTTCACCGGCAGCCTCATGATCCTGGACTTTCCCGATCTGGCCAGCGCCGAGGCCTGGGCGAAAAGCGACCCGTACGTCGAGGCTGGCGTATTCGCCTCGGTGAAGGTGAAGCCCTTCAAGAAGGTGCTGCCATGAATGAATCACGCGTCGCCGCGATCGAAGCCGCCCTGTCTACCGCCCTCAAGCCCAGCGCCCTGCTCGTCAAGGACCAGAGCCATCTGCACGCGGGACATGCCGGCGCCAGGGACGGCCGCGGGCATTTCGACGTCATCATCATCAGCGATGCGTTCGAGGGACAGTCACGTATTCACCGGCACCGCATGGTCTACGAGGCTGTCGGCGAACTGATGCAGACCGACATTCATGCACTCAGTATCAGCGCCTATACGACGGCCGAGCGGTCGGAAATCTAGGCAATCCGCGGGAACTTCGCTGCTCTGCGAGGCCTAATAGTTTACACTGAACAAGATGTTATCCACGTCGGCGCCCGCCGACTGAAATTCATTTTCAAATCCTGAGGAATCCCTGATGAAGCTCTCCACCGTTTCCGTCGCTTGCGGAGCGGCTGCCTTGGCAGCAACCACCCTGCTCCTCGCGCCGGCACACGCAGAAACCGTGCGAACCATCAATGGCGTCGCCATCGACAGCGCCGTACTCGATCTCTACATCGAGACACGGTCCCAGAAGCCACTGGCCCAGGTCACGCCTGAAGAGCGCGCTGGCATGCTCGACGAACTGACAGACATATACCTGATCACGACGCAGGACCGCGCCAAAGAACTGGCCGACGATGCCCGTGTGAAGGCACAGGCCGAACTCCAGTACCGGGGCCTGATGGCACAGGTGGTTGCATCCGACTTCATAACCAGCAACCCGGCAACGGATGACGAGATTTTCGCGGAATATTCGGCGCAGCTCGAAGGGCAGCCGGCGAAGCAGTTCAAGGCGCGTCACATCCTCCTGACGACGCAGGACGATGCAATCGAAGCGATCAGCGCTCTCGACGATGGCGCTGACTTCGTCGAACTCGCCAAAGAGCGCTCGACCGGCCCGAGCGGCCCCTCGGGAGGCGACCTCGGCTGGTTCTCACCGGAACAGATGGTCAAACCGTTTTCGGATGCCGTTGTTGCACTCGAGGATGGCGCTTACAGCAAGGAACCGGTTCAGACACAGTTCGGCTGGCACGTAATTCTGCGGGAAGATACTCGTGACAACGAGCCGCCGCCGCTGGAATCGGTCCGCGACAGCATCAAGCAGCGGGTCGAACAGCAGAAGCTCCAGACGTACATCGAGAACCTTCGCAGCAGCGAATAGCAGAACTGGCTTAACTTAATCTAAGTTATTGACAAATAAGGGCGCCTTTCGGCGCCCTTTTTGTATATCTCAACGAGATTTGTGACTGTGATCACACCAGCGAGTAAGCGAAGCTCCTAGCATTACTCGCGAGTCGTCCCTAATCGCTCGGGGGCGGCTCCTCCAACCCTCGCATCTCCTTTCATAGGTT
>JAZBNZ010000058.1:0-9295 GCA_036350895.1 Woeseiaceae bacterium | reverse complement strand
GGCGAGAGCACCTTCCGGAAGCTGTAGAACATCACCGGGATCACGACCAGCGTCAGCGCCGTCGACACCAGGATGCCGAAGATCAGCGAGATCGCGAGGCCGTTGAAGATCGGGTCGTCGAGGATGAAGAAGGCGCCCATCATGGCGGCGAGCGCCGTCAGCACGATCGGCTTCGCGCGCACGGCGGCAGCGCGTATCACTGCGTCCTCGAGATTCCGGCCTGCGCGGCGCTCCTCGAGGATGAAGTCGACGAGCAGGATCGAGTTACGGACGATGATGCCGGCGAGGGCGATCATGCCGATCATCGACGTGGCCGTGAAGTTGGCGCCGAACAGCGCGTGCCCGGGCATCACGCCGATGATCGTCAGCGGTATGGGCGCCATGATCACCAGCGGCAGCAGGTAGGACCGGAACTGCGCTACGACCAGCAGGTAAATAAGGATCAGGCCGACCGAGTAGGCAAGGCCCATGTCACGGAAGGTCTCGTAGGTGATCTGCCACTCGCCGTCCCACTTGAGCGAGAAGTAGTAGGGGTTCTCCGGCTGGCTGATGTAGCGCTGTTCGACGACCGGGTCTTCCAGTTCGTCGATCTGGCCGGCGAGATCGAACATGCCGTACAGCGGGCTGTCGAGGCGACCCGCCATGTCCCCGGTCACGAAGACCACCGGCAACAGGTCCTTGTGATAGACCGCATCGTCCCAGCTGACTTCCCGCGCGTCGGCGATCTCCGAGATCGGGACCCGCTGGCCGGTCACGCTTCGCACCTCCAGTGCGAGCAGGCTGTCGAGGTCGGCCTTCGATGCGGCCGGCACGTCGAGGCGCACCGGGATCGGGTAGCGTTCGTGACCCTGCCGCACGTAGGTGACGTCTTCGCCGTCGAGCGCCATCTTCAGGATTCCCGCGACGCGCTGCTGTGGGACGCCGAGCAGCGCCGCGCGCTGCCGGTCGACCTCGATCACGTAGCGCTTCGCGTCGGCCTCGACCGAGCTGTCCACGTCGACGATATCTTTCGTGCCGAGGTACAGCGACTCGAGCTGGCGGCCGAGCGCCTTCTGGGCTTCGTAGTCCGGTCCGTAGACCTCGGCCACGAGCGGCGCCATGACCGGCGGTCCCGGCGGAACCTCGGCGATCTTCACCGAGGCGCCGTAGGCGTCGCCAACCGGGGCGAGCAGTTCGCGGACGCTGCGTGCAATCTCGTGGCTCGAACGCTTGCGATGTTTCTTGTCGACGAGGTTCACCTGGATGTCGCCCGCATAGCTGTCGCTGCGCAGGTAGTACTGGCGCACCAGTCCGTTGAAGTTGATCGGCGCTGCCGTGCCGGCGTAGACCTGGTAGTCGGTGACCTCGGGGACGGTTTCGATTTGCCTGGACAGTTCATCGAGCACGCGTGCCGTCTGCTCGACGCTGGTGCCCTCCGGCATGTCGACGATGACCTGGAACTCGGACTTGTTGTCGAAGGGGAGCATCTTCAGGACGACGAGCTGCAGCACGACCAGGAGCAGGGCCACGCCGATCACGCCGGTGAGGCCCAAGTACATCGTCGTACGTGCGCGGCGTCCCGCCGTGCCGCCCAGGAACGGCCGCATGATGCGGTCGAACAGCCGGAACAGCGGCGAGTCCTTGTCGGCGGTTTCGTGGTGGATCGGTGCCGAGGCCAGCAGCCGATGGCTCAGCCACGGCGTTAGCACGAGGGCTACGGCCAGCGAGATCAGCATCCCCGTGCTGGCGTTGATCGGGATTGGGCTCATGTAGGGACCCATCAGCCCCGACACGAATGCCATCGGCAACAGCGCGGCGATCACCGTGAAGGTCGCGAGGATCGTCGGGCCGCCGACCTCGTCGACCGCGGGCGGGATGATCTCGCCGATCGACCCCTTCCGGAAACCGCGGTGACGGTGAATGTTTTCGACGACGACGATGGCGTCGTCCACGAGGATACCGATGGCGAAGATCAGCGCGAACAGCGACACCCGGTTGATCGTGAAGCCCCATGCCCAGGATGCGAACAGGGTCGCGGCGAGCGTGACGATGACCGCTGCACCGACGACGATCGCCTCGCGCCAGCCGAGCGCGTACCAGGCCAGCAGGATCACCGACAGCGTCGCGAAAGACAGCTTCTGGATCAGTTTCGTGGCCTTGTCGTCCGCGGTCTTGCCGTAGTCGCGCGTGATCGTGACGTTCACGCCTTCCGGGATCAGCGTGCCTTCGAGCTGTGCGAAACGCTCGGTGACGGCGTCGGTAATATTGGTGGCGTTCGTGCCCGGCTTCTTGGCGACCGCGATCGTGACCGACGGCGCGTAGGCGACCGGGTCGAGGCCTACGTCCCCGGCGGCGGGGCCGGTCGCGAACCAGGTGTACTTGTCCGGGTGGTCGATGCCCGAGTGGATGGTCGCGATGTCGTCGAGATACACGGGCCGGCCGTCGAACAGGCCGACGACGAGGCTCCGGACGTCTTCGGGCGTCGCGAGGAACGTACCTGCCTGCACCGGAATCTCTACGTTGTTCGAGACGATGGACCCGGCGTGCGTGACGGCATTGGTCGACGTCAGTGCGAAGCGGAGTTCCTCGAGCGTCATGCCGAAGCCCGCGACGAGCTGCGGATCCAGTTCGACGTGGACGATGTTCTGGGCGCCGCCGATGGTGTAGACGTCACGCGTGCCCGGCACGCGCTTGATCTCGGCTTCGAGCGCGTGTGCCACCTTGAGCAGGTCGCTGGTACCGCGCTCCGGGTCTTCCGTCCACAGGGAGACCGACAGGATCGGCACGTCGTCGATGCCTTTCGGCTTGACGATCGGCGGCAGGATCCCGGCATTCGGCGGCCGCCAGTCCTGGTTGGAGAAGATCGCGTTATACAGCCGCACGAGCGCCTCGGTTCGCGGTTCGCCGACCCGGAACTGTACCGTCAGGACGCTCATCCCGGGGCGCGACACCGAGTAGACGTGCTTGACGCCGTCGATCTCCGCCAGCACCTGTTCCATCGGCAATGCGACGAGGTTTTCGACCTGGACCGTGCTCGCGCCGGGAAAGGCGACGAAGACGTTCGCGAACGTCACGTCGATCTGCGGTTCTTCTTCCCGCGGCGTGACGATCACGGCGAAGACACCGAGCAGGAGTGCGGCCAGCGCCAGCAGTGGCGTCAGCGCATTGTCCTGGAAGCGGGCGGCAATGTTGCCGGAGAGGCCGAGCTTATTCGCCATGATGTGCGACCGCCTTCGACTTGGCATAGATGCCTGCCGCGACCGGATCGAGCGCAATGCGTTCACCCTCGGTCAGCCCGGCAAGCACCTCGGTGCGGTCGCCGAACGTGTTGCCGACCCGGACCTGGCGCAGGCGAACGCTGTCGTCGGCCGTGACCACGTAGACCCCCGTAACCTCGCTGCGCCGCAGCAGTGCCTCGGTCGGCACGAGCAGGCGGTCGGCATCGCCGATCACGAAGGCGATCTTGGCGAACATGCCGGGGTAGAGCTGGTACTGGCCTTCCGGCAGGTTCACGCGAACGGTGAAGGTGTTGCTCGCGGGATCGGCGAACGGGAAGATCGTGATACCGGTGGCTTCGACGCGACCTTCATCGGTCAGGACGGCTGCGGCCATGTGTTCGCGCACCCTGGCAGCGACCTGCTGCGGCAGGCTGGTCACGACGCGCAGCGAGTCGAGCGACAGGCCGCTCATCAGCGGCTGCCCGACCGAGACGGCCTCGCCGACCTCGACGTGGCGCTCTGTGACGATGCCGGGATACGGCGCACGCACGAGCGTGTACTCGAGCTGCTGCTCGGCCGATTCGACCGCCGAGCGCGCTGCCCTGACGCGGGCCGCCGCGGCGTCGCGCGCCGCGACGGCCTGGTCGTATTCGCGCTTGGAGCTCGAGCCGGCGTCGAAGAGTGCCTTCGCCCGCGTAAATTCCTCGGCAGTCTGGTTCTGCCGCGCCAGGGCTTCGGCGAGCGCTGCCTCGGCCTGGCTCAGGGCGGCTTCCTGTTCCCGGTCGGTAAAGCGCACGATCGGGTCGCCGGGTTCGACGTAGTCGTCGACGTCGTAGTAAACCTCGGCAATGCGCCCGGAGGTTTGCGCCGACATCGTGGCCTGGTTCACCGCCTCGACCGTGCCGTCGTAGACCCGCTCGAGCGGTGCCTGCGCGGTCTCGACGACGGCCGTATCGAACGGCAGTTCGACCGCGGCGGCCTGCACCCCGGCGAGGGGAAGGAGGACGAGCGCGGCAAGACGCGGAAAGTTGCGGAGGCGAAGGGTCATTTTGAGTCCTTGGATTCGGGGATGCAGTAGAGCGAATGCAGCGTCTCGAGGATCGAGCGGGCTTCATCGCCGGTCAGGGAGTAAAACTGGGTCTGGCCCTCGCGGCGAGCCTGGACGAAACCGTCCTTGCGGAGCAGCGCCAGGTGCTGGGAGATCGTCGACTGCCGCGTATTGAGCAGGTCGGCAAGCTGGTTGACCGAGCGCTCGCCGTCGATGAGCTGGCAAAGAATCATCAGGCGCTTCTGGTTCGACATTGCGCCGAGGAGCGTGCTCGCCTTGCCGGCCTGTGCGCGCATTGCGTCAGGGTCGACACGCATCACAGTACGCCCACCGCGCGAGCCAGCCGGAGCCTTGCGAGCGCGAAGGCATAGCGCGCGTCGTCGCGATTGGACAGCGCCTGCTGCCTGAGCGATTCGCCGTCCAGTACTTCGACGTTGGCGCTGGCGCCGGCGTTGTAGCGGTCGCGGACGACACGCAGGTTTTCGGTCGCCTGTTCGACCGCGGTCTCGGTGACGCGCATGCGGCCCAGCGCTTCCTGCCGGTCGTTCCAGGCGCCGCGTACCTGCAGTGCGATCTGCATCGCGAGATCGTCGCGCGTGTGGTTCAGGGCCCTGGCGCGATACTCGAGCGCGGCCGCACGATGCCGGCTGCGCCCCCCGTCAAACGGGCTCCACTGGAAGGACACGCCTGCCATCCAGTACTGGTCCAGGTTCAGGAACTGGTTCTCGAGGTACATGTAGCCGCCGGTCAGGGCGAGCTGCGGTTTCGAGTCCGCCCGCGCGGCCGTGGACTGTTCGCGCAGCGCAGCTGCCTGCGACGAGAGGACGTCCAGTTCGTCACGCTCCTCGCGCGCGAGCCGGATCAATTCCTCGAGGCTTTCCTCGGGCACGAGCTCGTCGATGTCGAGGTCAGGGTCCAGCGTGACAGGATGGTCCAGCGGACGGTTGAGGAAGCGGTTGTACGCTGCGCGGGCGTAGTCGAGAGCGTTCTCTGCCTGCAGGCGTCGCTGTTCCGCATTCGCAAGCGACACGCTCGTGGCAAGATAGTCGTTCTTCGGCACGTCGCCGACCTCGTAGCGATTCCGGGCGTCGTCGGCCAAGGCTTTCAACGTCGCCACGTTGGACTCGGCGACGGCGAGGGCGCTTTCCGCTCTCAGTACGTTGATGTAGCGCTCGCCCGTGCCGAGCTTGATGTCCCGGGTGACGGCGTCGAACTGCTGATCCGAAGCGCTTGCGGCGAACTCGGCCGCGTCGATCCCGGCGCCGATCGCGCCGCCGGTGTAGAGCGGCACGCTGACCTGGACGCCGGCGGTCACGAAGTTGTCGCTGGCAAAAAGCTTCTGGGACGTCTGGCCGCCGCCGAAGTCGAAGCGCGGCGCTTCGTCGAGCTGCATGAAGGAACTCGTGACGCCGAGGCGGGGCATTCGCTCTGCCTCAGCCTGCTCGAGCTCTGATCCTGCCGCGCTGCGGCTCGCGTCGGCGGCGGCAAGCCTCAGGTGCGAGGCGAGTGCGGTTTCCCACGCCTCGCCGAGCGTCTCGGCACCGGCCGATACGGCCATGAGCAGGAGGCCTGCGAGTAGGGTAGGACGAATCATCGGGATGACCTGCTGGGTGGTTGGTGCTAAGATATTCTAATCCTCGAATATACGAAAAACAAGATATATACACCGTCCGGCCGGATCCTTGCGGCAGCGGGCTGTTGCAGCCCGCGCTTCGTTTAGGGGAGCATCGGCCACGCGCCACCCAATGACCGAACCAGGGAGGAACCCGTTCATGTCCATTGCCTACAAACGCCTCGGAAAACACGGCGTCCGCGTCAGCAACATCTGTCTCGGCACGATGAACTTCGGCTGGCACACCTCGGAGGAGGACAGCTTCCGGATCATGGACAGGGCCCTCGAGCTGGGCATCAACTTCTTCGACACGGCCGACGTCTACGGCTGGTCGGTCGAGCACGGCCATACCGAGGAAATCATCGGCCGCTGGCTGGCGCAGGGCGGTGGCCGCCGCGACGCGATCGTCCTCGCGACCAAGGTCTACGGCTCGGTGGACCGCAAGGCAAACCGTCCCGAGATCAACAGCGACGAGCCCGGCCTGAGTGCCTACAAGATCCGCAAGCACTGCGAGGGCAGCCTCGAACGCCTACGGACCGGGCACATCGACCTCTACCAGCTGCATCACATCGACCGCGAATGCCCGTGGGACGAGATCTGGCAGGGCTTCGACGTACTCGTGAAGCAGGGCAAGATCACCTACGCCGGCTCGAGCAATCTTGCCGGCTGGGACATCGCGACCGCGTGCCAGGAGGCCTCGAAGCGCGGCCTGATGGGTCTCGTGAGCGAGCAAAGTCACTATCACCTCGACAATCGCGCAGTGGAGCTCGAGGTCATCCCGGCTTGCCGGCACTACGGCCTGGGACTCATCCCGTGGAGCCCGCTGGGCGGCGGGCTTTTGGGCGGCGCCCTCGAGAAGCAGAAGACCGGGCGCCGGATGGGCGAGGAATTCGCTCAACGCATCGAGGAAAAGCGCGGGCAGCTCGAACGCTACGAGGCGCTTTGCCGCGAACTGGGACACCCGCCGGCCGAGGTGGCGTTGGCCTGGCTCCTGCACAACCCGATCGTCACGGCCCCGATCGTAGGGCCGCGCACGATCGAGCAGCTCGAGAGCGCGGTCCGCGCGGCCGCGATCGAGCTGGACGACGAGACCCTCGACAAGCTCGACGACATCTTCCCCGGGCCGGGCGGCGAGGCGCCGGTACCGTACGCCTGGTGAGTGCGCTAGCGCTCTGCGGCGTCCAGCACGGCGTCGAGGAGCGCCTGGGTCTGTTCGCTGGCCTCGATCCAGCGACCCCGCCGTTCGGGGTTCAGAGCCGCTCCGGCGAAGTCCTCGAACATCTTGGCCGGGCCTGAGCGGGCCGAGTCGATACGTACGCCTTGCGGCTGTTCGCCGCCCGCGTGGATGGTGTAGTCGGCGGAGCCGTCTTCGTGCTCGCCGATGAAGTTGTTCATCGACACCATCCCGCCGGGGCCGCCGAGATCGAGCCCGATGTCGACCGCGTCGGCCAGAAACGAGCACTGCCAGCGGGAGATGGCGCCGTCAGCGTAGTCGATCCGCCCTTCGGCGGCCGTGATGACGCCGGTTTTGGCGTCCCGGACGATGCTTGCCGCGACCTCGCGCGGACTCGCCCCTTCGCTGAGGTACTCCACCGTTGCCCGCATGTTGTACCAGCCGAGATCGCCGAGGGCGCCGAGCGGCTCGAGTGCCGGGTCGTAGCGGATGTCGCTCCGGTCGGTCAGGCTGACGAGGAAACGGGTTTCGAGCGTCCGTGGCCGGCCGACAGTCTGCGCCACGCCGCTGAGGACCGCGTCGAATCGTGGGTGATGAACGAAATGCGTCGCGTCCATGAAGGCGACGCCGTGCTCCCGGCACGCCGCGGTGATGCGTTCGAGCGAGGACAGGCTCGAGAAGGGTTTCTCGCCGAGTACATGCTTGCCGGCGCTGGCCGCTGCGACGCCGATCTCTTCGCGGAGACTGGTCGGGGTGGCAATATAGACCGCGTCGATATCGTCGCGGGCGAGCAGGTCGCACCAGTCATCGGTCGCTGCAGCGGCGCCGTGGCGGGCCGCGAAGGCTCGCGCGGAGTCCATCCGGCGGCTGGCGACCCCTGCCAGCGAGGCGAGCGGGGTCGTCGCAATGACCGCCGCCATCCAGCCGGCAATGTTGCCCGTACCGATGAACCCCCAGCGTATCGGCTGCATTGATGTCATGACGGCTCCCGTTACTGTCGAAAGCGTTATTGTACGTAGCTTGAGCGGGACCGGTGGCGGCAACCGGCATCGTACCGGGCGGGGTTCCGCGGCCGAACAGGGCTGTCGGCTGAGTGGGCAATGGATCGAACGGGGGCAGACTGGCTGCCCCCGTCAATCACAGACGTGTGTTACCGGAGTTGCGCGGAGCGTCGGCTCTTCCCGACATAGACGCGTGCGTCATCGCAGTCATCGAGATCACTGAACAGATCCTGGGATTCCTGGCGTCCGCCGCCGTTGGCGTTGTGCTCCCAGTCCTTGCCGAGTGCCGCAAAGTTCGCGTAGGAGTTGACGATCTTGTAATCGAAGCCGGATTCACCGCCGCCCAGTTGCGGGAACCAGTGCCAGGTGCCAGCCCCGGAGCCGTTTTCGTTCATGTAGTCCGCCCACTCGATCTCGGCAGACATCACATCCGAGTAGCGCACGCCTACCTTCATCTCGCAATTGGTCATTCTCAGGATCGAAGATCCGGGAGTACCGCCGCCTGCCGGGGCCTTGTACTGGGCCGATGAGAGGAGAATATGCGCGTTACAGTCGGCTACCTTGTTGAACCCGCCCGCAACGTCACCTCCGTCATTCATCCACAGGTCCGAGCCGGTGCCCATGGCATTGCCGTCGGACCATGCGCCCATCCAGATGAAGTCGAAGTCCTGCTCCGTTCCGTAGAAGACCGGCGTCAGCGTCCAGGCGGCATACGTATCGACATCGTTTTCATCCATGAACTCGTTCCAGCGCGTGACCACCTTGTCGAGATCGCTCATGTCCTGGCCGTCGTTGAACGTGCAGGCGTAGAGCTCTACCGGCACCATTTTCCCCATGCCGTCTTCGGTGACCTGGGCGTTTACCGCGGGAGCGGCAGTCAGTATGGCTGCGGCCGCAAGCGCCGCCGCTTTTTGAAATGTCTTCATGTAGTCGTTCCCCTTATCAGGATAATTTTCTATTTTTTCCGGGCGAGTGCCCGCTTTGGTGCTTTTACACTGACAGCAGGAAATCAGCGGCTGCAAATTCGCCGTGTAGAAAGGTGGAAGCTTCCCGCTGGTGCCACAGCATGGGCCATATGACGGTGCAAGGCAATTTGGCCGCATCGACTCGACGGGTTCGGATTTGTGTTGCGACAAG
The DNA here is from genome assembly GCA_036350895.1 of Woeseiaceae bacterium. GTDB lineage: Bacteria > Pseudomonadota > Gammaproteobacteria > Steroidobacterales > Woeseiaceae > UBA1847. The sequence goes on along the minus strand of JAZBNZ010000058.1, from coordinate 126 downwards.
TCGACGGCTTTGGTCATTTGCCGAATCCGGCCGCTGGGCCTTTCGGCCGAGACCGTTACACCGGTTACGAATCCGTAGATACCCTGATGCCGCCCGGGGCCGGTCCGCCTATGATCGGTGCCGAAT
>JAZBNZ010000057.1:0-25972 GCA_036350895.1 Woeseiaceae bacterium | reverse complement strand
GGACCGTTGATGTAAGCTGGGATTCGCGTGCGTTCATGGTCGGCTAGAATGACCGGATGTCGCGGCAGCTTGCGACCTGTCATCCCTAAAATCAACCCATCGGCAGGGCCAGCCGTAAATCGAACCCGAAGGCTTCATGGAAAAAATAAAACAGCTACTCCGGACGCTCCGGAATCCCGCGTGGCTGTGCTTCGCGTGGCTCGGGGTCAACCTCGGCGTCGGCCTCGTCTCGACGCCGGCACGCTTCGCCACTCCGGGCCTCAGCCGCGAACTCGCGATCGCGGTCGGCCGCGAGGTTTTCACGGCCCTGAACCGGGTCGAGCTCGCGCTGCTGGTCGGCCTGCTCGTCCTGATACGGACCTCGGGCCTTGCCCGCCGCTACGTCCTGTTCGGCGCCGCGCTTGCCCTGATCGTCATCATCCAGTCGGCCTGGCTGTTACCCGACCTCGCGGCCCGGTCCGACATGATCGTCGCCGGGGAGACGCCGCCTGAGTCCGCGGTTCACGCGATCTACGGCACACTGGAGATCATGAAGCTCGGACTGCTGCTGTGGCTGGGCCTGGCCGCGCTGGCACCGGCCGGGAACGGCGCTTCAGGCCGCGGCTGAAGGACGGCTCGAAACGCTCGTGTGCCAGCGCTCGAGATTGGGCAGGCCGGCGGCAGGCGTGACCTTGCCGCGGCGCGCGAAATCGACGAACACGAGCGCCGTGATGTCAGCGACGGAATAAGTCGCCCCGGCGACGAACTCAAACTTCTCTAAACGCTCGTCGAGCCGAGCCATGAAATCCAGCACGCGCTGCCTGCCGCGTGCCGCCAGTTCCGGGATCTGTTCGTACTCGACGGGCCCGGTCAATGCGCGCCCCTTGAGGCCGGGTACGGAATTTCGAAACGCCTCCGCCATCGCAAGCAGCCCCTGCTGCTCGACCTTGCTGTTCCAGCTCATGACCAGCCCCTCCTCTACGGCCCCGCTGCCGAACAGCGGAGGGTCCGGCTGCAGGACTTCGAGGTAGCGGCAAATCCCCATGACCTCGGTCAGGCACGTGCCGTCGTCGAGTTCGAGGACCGGGACGACACAATCGGGATTCAGCGCCCGAAATTGCTCGCTGAACTGCTCGCCGGCCTGCAGATCCACCTGGACGGTGTCGAGGGCGAGGCCTTTCTCGGCGGCGAAAATGCGGACCCTGCGCGGACTGGGTGCTGTCGCACAGTCATAGAATTTCATGTCCTGCTCCTTTGCCGGCTCATCCGGACGGTCTCGGCATTCTGATTGAACAGGAGCGCTCGCGCACGTTCGTCGGTTGCCTCGGTGCGCTTCCAGTCGCGCCCGAGATCGATTCCGCGACGGACGGCGGGGCGCTGCTTGAGCGCCTCGTACCAGCGCTGCAGGTTCGGAAACCGGCTGATGTCGTTACCGAGCCGACGATACGGCCGCACCCAGGGGAACGCGGCGATATCGGCAATCGAATAGTCGCCCGCCAGGTAATCGCGCGCGCCGAGCTGCTCGTCCATTACGGCCAGCAGGCGATCGTACTCGTTACCGTAGCGGGCCTCGGCGTAGGGCACCGGCTCCTCGAGATAACTCCGGAAATGACTCAGCTGGCCTGCCATCGGCCCGAGCCCGCCGGCCTGCCAGAAGACCCACTGGAGCACGTCGAAACGCTCCGCGGTCCCGGCCGGCAGGAAGCGCCCGGTTTTTTCCGCCAGGTAGACCAGGATCGCGCCACCTTCGAAAACACAGATGCCCGTGTCGCCGTCCACGATTGCCGGCATCCGGTTGTTCGGGCTTATCTTCAGGAAGCCGGGTTCGAACTGCTCCCCGGCGCCGATGTCGACGGGTATGGTCCGGTAATCCAGCCCGCACTCTTCCAGCATGATCGATATCTTGTGACCGTTCGGCGTCGGCCAGTAGTAGAGGTCTATCACAGGGCAACCCCGGGTGCATTCAGCTAATGTCGCTGTCAGTATAAGATAATCACCGAACACGCTGATTCAGAGCGGAGAACGATTCACATGCAGGCCAGGACGCCCGGCGCAAAGTAGCCGATGGCGGTACGCCGAGTGCCCGGACCGTTGCCGCAGATCCAAGGACCCGGAATGAACGAGACCACAACCGACGCCGAAAGCCTGTCCCTCCCTGCCCACGACGGCGCGGCCATCGACGTTCGAATCTGGAAACCGGCCGGCGCTGAACCGCAAGCGACGATCCAGATTCTCCACGGCCTCGGCGAACACGCCGATCGCTACGCACGGTTCGCGGCCAGCGCGAACGAGCGCGGCTATGCCGTCGTGGCGCACAACCACCGCGGCCACGGTCCGAACGCAGCCCGACCCGGTTCGTTTGGTGTCCAGGACGGGTGGGCCCTGCTCGAGGCAGACGCGCTGACGGTCCGCGAGGAGATCGATCGACGGTTCCCGGACCAGCCGGTGATACTCCTCGGGCACAGCATGGGGTCCTTCCTCGCACAGTTCTACGCGATGCACTACGGCGGCCGCCTGCGCGGCCTCATACTCTCCGGCTCCGGCTGGGGTGCGCGCCTGCCGCTTTTCCTGGGCCGTGCGCTCGCGTGGTTCACCGCACTCCGGATCGGCCGGACCAAACCGAGCCCGATGCTCGACAAGCTCGGCTTCCATCGCCTGAACCAGCGCTTCGAGCCGGCGCGCACGCCGTTCGACTGGCTGTCCAGGGATGAACACGAAGTCGACCGTTATATCGCCGACCCGCTGTGCGGCGGACCCAACACGTCCGGACTATGGGTCGACTTCCTCGGCGGCATGCTGACGGTCTGCTCGGACAGCGGCATCCACCGCATCCCCGGCGACCTGCCGATCCTGATCACCGGCGGTTCGGATGACCCGGTCGGCGGCGAGGACGGCATGGGCAAGCTGATGATGCACTATGCACAGACACTGCATTCGCGCCTGACGCTCAAACTCTACCCCGAAGGCAGGCACGAGATGCTGAACGAGATCAACCGCGACGAAGTGACGCGCGACTGGCTCGACTGGGTCGATCGAACCGTCGGCCGGAAAAGCACCTGATCGAACGCACGACCCCGCCCACGTCACAACACCGGGCACATCACTCTACGCAGCCGGCGCTCAATGCGCCGCCAACCGTCACGAGGAATCAACATGCACGCACGTTTCGACTTCACCGACAAGCACGTCTTCATTTTCGGCGGCACCAGCGGAATCAACCTCGGCATTGCCCGTTGCTTTGCCGAGGCAGGCGCACACCTTGCCGTCGCCAGCCGATCCGAGGACAAGGTCGAGGCAGCCGTCAGCGCGTTGCGGGAACTGGGTCCGGGTGCGGAAGGTTTCGCGCTCGACGTGCGTGACCCGGAAGCCGTCGAGGCAGCGTTGGCCGACTACGCGAAGAATCACGGCGAGCTCGATGTGCTGATTTCCGGAGCGGCCGGCAACTTCCCCGCCCTTGCTGCGAAGATGTCGCCGAACGCGTTCAAGTCGGTCGTGGATATCGATCTGCTCGGCACGTTTCATGTGCTGCGTGCCGGCTTCCCGTTCCTGAAAAAGCCCGGCGCTTCGGTGATCAACATCTCGGCACCGCAGGCATTCATCCCGATGCCGCTGCAAAGTCACGTCTGTGCGGCCAAGGCCGGTGTCGACATGCTGACGCGCACGCTCGCGCTCGAGTGGGGCGCCATGGGTATCCGCGTCAACAGCATTGCCCCGGGCCCCATCGACGAGACCGAAGGCATGGCAAGACTTGCACCCACGGAAGCGGCTCGCGAAGCCTGTCGCCGCACGGTGCCGATGCAACGCTTCGGTTCGGTCACGGAGATCGGCAACGCGGCGATGTTCCTTTCGTCCGATGCGGCGGAATACATAAGTGGCGTCGTCTTGCCGGTCGACGGCGGCTGGGCGGTCGCCGGCGCGGGCGCCTCGTCACTCGCCGCATCGCTGATGGGTTGAAGCATTCAGGCCTCGCGCGCGAGGGACAAACTCACGCGCGCGAAGTTCCGGAGAACGAGCCCCGTTATGCGCAGCCGGTCTAAGCGTGCCGGCATATTGCTTTCTTGCTTGAAGAATCCTGCAACCATATTCGCACCCCGAGCATCTAAGCATTAAGTGATTCAGGAAGAGCCGTCACGAAAAGCGGCAGGTAACACTTCTCGAGAGTCACGCTTGGGCATTTCATTTCTGGCGTTAAACCAAGAAAACGGAAGGAGAGGGGTACGATGAAAACAAATGTATTGAAGGCTGTTACGGCAATCGTCCTGGGGGCAGGGTTTCTGGCATCCGCGGTGGCCGCGCCGCCGAGTCTTTACGACGATGTTGCCGTAAAGGTTAACTATGCCGATCTGAATATTCAGAACGAGGCGGGCGCGCGGGTTCTCTATCAGAGACTCAAGGATGCAACCGCCGAGGTCTGCGACATGGACAGCTATGCCAAGAATCGGTCACTGTCGCGTTTCAACAGCACCAAGCAGTGCTATTCGGAAACGCTGACCCAGGCAGTCAACAAGATCGACAGCGACGCACTGACGTCGATTCACACCGGCTGACCGGTCCGTAAACCGGCTTGAAGGCGACCGCACCCGGCACCGGGTGCGGTCGTTTTTTTGGTTGCTATCCCGACGATTCGATCGCCCTGCCTTCGGTCGCACCATAATGATGCGGCGCAAAGAGGACCACCCGACATGTGGTAAAGTTCGCGGCTCATGTCTGCACCAGCCATCGATCCATACCGGTCGGCCCTGTTTCTCGATGTCGACGGCACGCTTCTCGACATTGTCGATCATCCGGCCGACGTCGTAGCCGACGACCAGCTGGTTCGCTCCGTGCTGGCTGCCGAGGAGCGACTTGCGGGCGCGATAGCGCTCATAAGTGGCAGGACGCTCGCTGAGCTCGACCGGATTTTCGCGCCCGCCTCACTGCCGGCCGCCGGCACCCACGGCACCGAGATACGCCTTCCCGATGGCCACATCGAGCATGCCGGGACCGACCCGATCGACGACGACGTGGTCGCAATGCTGAAAGACGTTGCCAACAGACATCCCGGGCTCTTTCTCGAACTCAAGGACGGCGGCGTCGCACTCCACTACCGGCGCGCGCCGCAGCTCGAGACCGAGGCGCGCAGCGCGATCGATCATGCCCTGGATGCCGCCGGCACCGACTTTCGCCTCATCGACGGCAAGATGGTGCTGGAGATTGCACCGCGCGCGCATCACAAGGGGGCCGCCCTCGAACGCTTCATGCGCGATCCCGTCTACGCCGATCGACTTCCGGTTTTCTTCGGCGACGACGTGACCGACGAAGACGGCTTCGCGGCCGTCAACGCGATGGGCGGGATATCGATCAAGGTCGGCTCATTGCAGGGCTCGGCCGCCCGGCATTGTGTACCGGATGTCGCGGCAGTGCGGCGCTGGCTGGACAATTTCGGCGTTGCCAGGCAGAGCGCCTGAATCGCTCACAACAGGAAGGAAGACGCATTGACGAATCTAAATCTCGGACTCATCGGAAACTGCCAGGTTGCCGCCCTCGTCAACGAGCGGGGCACGATCGTCTGGTCGTGCATGCCGCAGTTCGATTCCGATCCGATTTTCTGCAACCTGCTGCGTGCCGGCGGGGAACAACACCTGCCCGGCTCGTTCGGCATCGAACTGGTCGACTATTCGCACAGCGAGCAAAAGTACCTGACCAATACCGCGATACTCTCGACGACCCTCTACGATCGGCATGGTGGCGCCGTCAGGATCACCGACCTCGCGCCACGATTCGAGTATCTCGGCCGACGCTACACGCCGGTCATGCTGCTTCGGCGGCTCGAACCGGTCGCGGGCAGCCCGCGGATCCGTATCGCGCTGCGTCCCGCGCGGAACTACGGCGCGGAAGCATGTCGCTTTACCCGCGGCAGCAACCACATCACCTACCAGGGTGCCGACGTCGCGGTCCGCCTGACGACCAACGCGTCGCTGACCCACATCATCGACGAAAACGCGTTCCTGCTCGACCGGGAGCTGCACCTGATCTTCGGCCCCGACGAATCGATTCGCGAGAGCTGCGATGACCTTTTCTACGCCCACTTTCGCTCGACGCGGCAGTACTGGCAGGGATTCACCCGCGGCCTGTCCATCCCCTTCGAGTGGCAGGAAGCGGTCATCCGCGCGGCCATCACCCTGAAGCTCTGTACCTTCGAAGACACGGGTGCCGTTGTCGCCGCGCTGACGACGTCGATCCCGGAGGCGGCGGACAGCGGCCGCAACTGGGACTACCGCTTCTGCTGGCTGCGAGACAGTTACTTCGTCGTCCAGGCATTGAATCGCCTCGGCGCGACCAAGACGATGGAACGTTATATCGGTTACATCATGAACATCGCGGCGGATGCCGAGGGCGGCGCGCTGAAACCGCTGTACGGGATCAGCGGTCGTTCGCTGACGAACGAGGCCGTGGTCGACACGCTGTCCGGCTTTTGCGGCATGGGACCCGTCCGTCGCGGCAACCAGGCCTACGAGCAGGTGCAGCACGACGTCTACGGTGCCGTCGTCCTTTCCGGAACCCAGCTCTTTTTCGACAAGCGTCTCGTGCACGTCGGTAGTGAGGCCGAGTTCGAGCGCCTCGAGGGTCTCGGTGAAATGGCACGTCGATCCTACAACCAGCCCGATGCCGGCTTATGGGAGTACCGGGGCCGCCAGCGGGTGCACACGTTCTCGAGCGTGATGTGCTGGGCGGCCTGCGACCGCCTGGCGCGCATCGCCGCGATGCTGGGCAAGGCGGACCGAACGGCCTACTGGCGCCAGTCTGCAAACGAGATTCAGAGCGAGATTCTCGACAAGGCCTGGGACCCGGATCAGAAAGCACTTACCGAGAGTTTCGGTCGCCCCGAGCTGGACGCGAGCCTTCTGACCACGCACGATCTCGGTTTCCTCGCAGCGGACGACCCCGTGTTCGTGTCGACGGTCGAGGCCGTCGGCAAGCAGCTGCTGCGTGGCAAGCACATGTTCCGCTATGACGCGCCGGACGATTTCGGTGCCCCGGAGAACGCCTTCAATATCTGCACGTTCTGGTACATCGAGGCACTGGCCTGCATCGGCCGGGTCGAGGAGGCGCGTGAAATCTTCGAGAACATGCTGTCGCTTCGGAATCCGCTCGGGCTGCTCTCCGAGGACATCGAGCCGGAGACCGGTGCACTGTGGGGTAATTTCCCCCAGACCTACAGTATGGCCGGCATCATCAACTCCGCGGTGCGGCTGAGCCGGCCATGGCGGGAGGCTTTGTAGGTATGTCCGACATACAGTCCGGCCGGCTCGTCATCGTCTCCAACCGGGTCGCCGTGCCCAAGCGCAACTCGCCCGCCTCCGGCGGCCTCGCCGTCGGTGTGCTTGCCGCGCTCAGGGAGCACGGCGGCGTCTGGTTCGGCTGGAACGGCGAGCTGACGAGCGGCAGCAGCGGTGACCCGCAGATCGAGACACGTGGCAACATCGACTACGCGACGATCTCGCTGAACGAGACCGACTACGAGCAGTACTACAACGGCTACAGCAACCGGGTCCTCTGGCCCGTTTGCCACTATCTCCTGGACTTCATCCGCTACGATGCGGCGGACTTCGACGGCTACAAGCGCGTCAACGCGCTGTTCGCCCGCAAGCTCGCCTCGATACTTGAACCGGACGACGTCGTCTGGGTGCACGACTATCACCTGATCCCGCTCGCGGCCGAGCTGCGCCAGGCCGGCGTCGAAAATCGAATCGGGTTTTTCCTGCACGTACCGTTTCCGGCTTTCGAGGCACTGCGTGCGGCGCCGGGCTACGAATACCTGCTGCGTTCGCTCTGCGCCTACGATGTGATCGGTTTTCACACGCCCGGCGACCTCGCTGCGTTTCACTCCTGCGTACGCGAACCGGTTATCGGTGGCGAGATACTCGACGACCATCGTATCCGCCTCCCAGGCGGCGAACTGATCGCGGACGTATACCCGATCGGTGTCGATGTCGATGAAATCCGGGACATGGCCACGGCAGCTACGGAGCTCAAGCAGGTCCGGAACATGATCCGCAGCCTTGGCGGGCGCGACCTGATCATCGGCGTAGACCGGCTCGACTACAGCAAGGGTCTCATGCAGCGCTTTCTCGCCTACGAGCGCTTGCTGGAAAAGTACCCGAACACGCAGCAGTTCGTGACGCTGATGCAGATCGCGCCGCCGACTCGCACGGGCGTCCGTACCTACGACGAGATCCGCCATGAACTGGAGCAGGTATCAGGCCGCATCAACGGCCGTTTCTCGGAGAGCAACTGGGTACCGATCCGCTACCTGAACAAGGGTATAGCCCGCAAGCCGCTGATGGGATTCTTCCGCCACGCAAAGGTCGGCCTCGTGACGCCGGTGCGCGACGGCATGAACCTCGTTGCCAAGGAATACGTCGCCGCGCAGGACCCGGAAGACCCGGGGATGCTGGTCCTGTCGAGCCTCGCCGGCGCCGCCTGCGAACTCGAGGATGCGGTGATCGTAAACCCCCATGACCGGGACGATGTCGCGGACGGCATGGCGAATGCGCTGACGATGTCGCTCGAGGAGCGCCGCTCCCGGCACAGCGCCATGATCAGGATGCTCCGGAAGAACGACATTACGACATGGCGACGGCGCTTCGTCGATGCACTGGAAAAAAGCGGCAACTGACGCGAAGCCGGCGCAGACGGGCGGGACGCCTGCCGGCAGCTTCGCCGGCACGGCCTTTTTTCACGGACTCTGTGCACGTGTGAGCCGCAGGCGGCGGCCAAAAAAAGGCCATCGCCGGGGCGATGGCCTGCTTCGGCAAACACGCGGTAGCCTGATCGCTCAGGGTTCCTCGCCGCCGCTCGGGCGGTAAGCGGTGTAGAACCGGCAATATTCCTTGCTCGACTGGCCGAGCAGCACCGTTCCCAGGAGGTTTCGATACTTGCTCGTATTCGAGGCGCAATAAGTGATCGTGGCGCTGCCGTACAGCGGGACATCGAGTACCGCGCTGTAGTTACCCACGTCCTCGAGCGAAGCAACGTGCCTCGTAACCGACTTCAGGGTGACCGATTGCCGATCCACGGCGCATTCGAAATCGAGGGATCGGCAGTCCCAGCCGCAGCTGGAATGCGAGGTGCGACAGAGCCCGTGCGCCTGGCGCTCGTTTTCGCAGAACCAGAGATACGCCGTGTGGCGAATCTCGGCGGCACCGCTCACCGCCGACATCGCAAGCAGGACGAAGGCTGCCGGGAAACGCATATTCCGTGTCTTCATGTCATTGCCCCCCGTGGCCGAGAATTTCCGCGTGGCGTGCCTGCAAGCCCTCGCAGACGCGCGCCGTCATTGCGGCAGCGCCACCCTGCACGGACGACGCCGGCCCCGACGGGCGGTTGTCCGTCTTCACGTAGCTTATCGAGGTCTTGAAGCCCTCGAGAAACCGCTTGAACGCCGCGCTTTGCTCCTGGGTCATGCCGCCGAGAGCAATCACGAGGTATTTCTGACGGATCGAATTGCCGACGTCGTCGGCGGCGTTCAGCGCGGCGTAGGTGGCATTGTCGGATCTCGAGTGTCCGCGCCCGGGCGTGCACACGATCCGGATTCTTGCCTCGATCTCCTCGAGTTCCATCGCCTCGGCATGGCTGACGAACACGGCCCCCATTGCCCTGAGCTCACCCAGGGCATCGGCGTCCAGCGAGTCTGCATCGTCGATGCCGAAGGCCTCGGCGAGCAGGTGCGCATAGGCATGGGGCTCTGACCGGGTGTCGGCCAGCATGCGCGTGAACTCGACGTAGGCAATCGCATCCGGCAGATCGCGGCTGCCGGCGTAGGCTTCCCTGACGGCGCCGGGGTCTGCAGCCGCCGCCGGTTCGAAGCCGATAGCGCCCAGAACCAGCGCCAGTAGACAGTTTTTCATGACGTAACTCCCTTTACGAATAACGAGAGTTGATTGTATGTGCTAAAAATAGCACATATTTGTCATCAAACAGGGCTTTTCGCGGTGATTTGCGTCAGAGGCGGCACTCGACGGGGCGCGGCGCACGCTATCCGTACGCGCCGGCAATCGTGCTAGTGTCGGCCCGATGCGAAAACGGACAACCTGACGACAGTGCACTGCCGAAACTGCGGCCTCGAGCTGCGCCCGTCGGATCGCTATTGCCCGGCCTGCGGGCAAGCTGTGGCCGACGGCGTCGATCGCAGCCTGCGCCACCTCTTCCGCACGGGCGTTGCCGAGCTCGCGTCCATCGACAGTCGCCTGTGGCGCTCCCTGCGGTGCCTGCTCTTCAGGCCTGGCTTCCTGTCAAAGGAGTACCGCGAAGGCAGAAGACGCCGCTACCTGACACCGATCGGGCTGTTCCTGCTCGGCAACCTGCTCTATTTCATTGCGCCGCCGCTCTCGGATCTGCAGCTGTCGCTGGCCGAGCAATACGAACTCCAGCCGTACAGTCCGTGGGTCGCGGGATGGGTGGACAGCCACGTCGCGGCGTCAGGCCAAAGCTTCGCCGAGGTCGCGAACCTATACCAGCTCCGCATCGTGGAACTCGCGAAGCTCATGGTCATCCTGCACGTCCCGCTGCTCGCACTCGGGACGATGCTGCTGTTTGCCGACAGGCGGCTTTATTACGCCGATCACATCGTGATGGGCCTGCACTACTTCGCCTTCCTGATGCTCTACCTGATTTCCGCGGCCGCCCTGCTCGGGCTCGCGTACTGGTCGTTGCCCGATCAGTGGTTGGAGTCGCTGGCGGGCCTGACGCTGGCCGTCATCTTCCTGCAGTTCCTGTACGTGCCGCCGATGCTGAAGCGGGCGCTCGACGTGTCGTGGTGGCGCGCGATACTGTCGACGCCGCTGTTCGTCGGCCTGCTCCTCGCCGCGCACTTCCTGTACCGCTGGATTCAGTTCGTGATCGGCTTCACGCTGGTATCCGTCCAGTGAACCCGGCGCCACGGGCCTGGCACCGGCGCGGGTCCGCCCGCCGCACTTCCGTTTTGCAACGCGCCCTGTCCTTACCTAGAATTTGGCGTAGTAAGGCGTCAGGCCCCCGGGCCTAGAGGAAACTGTTCTGAAATCGCTCGCGATGGAGCGTAAGCGCCCCCGGCGTGATGCAAGCCCGGCCTGGCTGGATTTCGTCCAGGGCGCAACGGGGCTGGTCCTGGTCCTGTTCATGTGGGTCCACATGATCATGGTCTCGAGCATCCTGCTCGGTGCGGATGCCATGTTTTTCGTGACGCGACTGTTCGAGGGCGAACCGATCTTCGGCCGCCGCGTTCCGATCATCGTCTCGCTCATCGCCGGCGGCGTCCTGGTCCTGTTCGTCGCACACGCCGTCGCCGCCATCCGGAAGGCGCCGTCGAGCTACGCGCAGTACGCGGCGATGCGCCGTCACGTCAGCGCGTTCCGGCACCCGGATACGATGCTCTGGATCGTGCAGGTCGTCACCGGCTTCGTGCTGATGTTCCTGGCGGCCGCCCACCTGTACCAGATGATGATGCATCCGGCCGACATCGGGCCGTATGCCTCGTCGGACCGCGTCTGGACCGGGCACTGGTGGCCGCTGTATCTCGTCCTGCTGTTTGCCGTGGAATTGCACGCGGGCATCGGCATCTACCGACTGGCGCTCAAGTGGGGCTGGTTCGCGGACCGGCACGGGAACGTGCGCCGCGCCACGCTCGCTCGCGTGAAATGGGCGTTGACTGCCTTTTTCCTGGCGCTCGGCATCCTCACGCTCGCCGCCTACATGAAGCTCGGCTACGAGCACCGCGACGACGCCGGCGAACGCTACCAGCCGGCCGCAGCAATGACTGTCGACACCGTCCGGACTACCGCCTGATCATGGATATTGTCTACACGGATGTGCTGATCATCGGCGGCGGACTCGCGGGACTCAGGGTGGGCATCGGCGCGAAGCGCCGTGGTCACGATGCCCTGATCCTGAGCCTGGTCCCCGAGAAGCGCTCCCACTCCGCGGCTGCACAAGGCGGCATGCAGGCATCGCTCGCGAACGCCGTGAAGGGCGAAGGCGACAACGAAGACGTGCACTTCCGGGATACGGTGCGGGGCAGCGACTGGGGCGCGGACCAGGACGTCGTCCGGATGTTCGTCAACACGGCGCCCAAGGCCGTTCGCGAGCTGGCCGCGTGGGGCGTGCCGTGGAATCGCGTTCAGAGTGGCCCGCGCGAGGTCATCATCAACGGCGAGCGGGTCGTCCTCGAGGAAAAAGAAGACGCGCACGGGCTGATCGACGCGCGTGACTTCGGCGGCACGAAAAAGTGGCGCACGAGCTACGTATCCGACGGGACCGGGCACTCGATGCTGTACACGATGAGCGACCAGGCTCTCTCGCGCGACATCCCGGTGCACGATCGCGTCGAGGCCATCAGGCTGCTCCATGCCGACGGGCGCTGCTACGGGGCCGTCGTCCGCGACCTGGTGACGGGACGCCTGCGCGCCTATGTCGCGCGGGCGACGTGTATCGCGACCGGCGGCTTCGGCCGGCTCTACCGGGTCACGACGAACGCCGTCATCAACCAGGGGATCGGCACGGCCATTGCGCTCGAAACCGGCGTTGCCGAACTCGGCAACATGGAAGCCGTCCAGTTTCACCCGACCGGCATCTTCCCCGCCGGGATCCTGGTGACGGAGGGCTGCCGTGGCGACGGCGGCCTGCTGCTCGACAAGAACGAGCACCGCTTCATGCCCGACTACGAGCCCGAGAAAAAGGAACTCGCCTCGCGCGACGTCGTTTCGCGGCGCATGGAACAGCACATTGCCGCCGGCTACGGTGCCAGCAGCCGCTTCGGCGATCATCTCTGGCTGGACATCCGCCTCCTGGGCCGCAAGCACATCGAGACGAAACTCCGGGAGGTGAAGGAGATCTGTCACTTCTTCCTGGGCGTCGATCCTGCCGAGGAACTGGTACCGGTGCGGCCTGCGCAGCACTATTCGATGGGTGGCATCCGTACCGACCACCGCGGCGAGAGCCGGACGCTGAAGGGCCTGTTCGCCGCCGGCGAGGCCGCCTGCTGGGACATGCACGGTTTCAATCGTCTCGGCGGTAACTCGGTCGCGGAAACCGTGGTTGCCGGCATGCTCGTCGGTGAGTTCATCGCCGACTTCTGCGACCAGCCCGAGAACCGGATCGATGTATCGACAGCACTTGCCGACGACGCGATTACGGAGACGGCGTCGAGGCTCGCGGCCATCGCCGACAACCCCGGCGACGAGAATCCGTTCGCTGTCATTGCCGACATGCAGAACGTCATGACCGACAAGGTCGCCATCTTCCGCGATGGCGGTGAACTTGCCGACGCCGTTGAACGGCTCCGGGAGATTCACCGCCGCAGCCTGCAGGTTCGCCTGACCAGCCAGGCGCGCGGCGCCAACCCCGAGCTGGACGCGGCCTACCGCGCGCAGATGATGACCAAGCTCGCGCTCTGCGTAGCGACAGGGGCACTGGCACGGACCGAAAGCCGCGGCGCGCACTATCGCAGGGACTACCCGGAGCGGAACGATCGCGACTGGCTGTGCCGCACGCTGGCTCGCTGGTCACCCGACGCCGACGAGTTGCCCGAACTTCGTTACGAAGCGCTCGACGTCGGCTCGATGGAACTGCCGCCCGGCTGGCGCGGCTATGGCGAGAAGAATCACGTAGACCACCCCGACACCCCGGCGCGAACCGAGGAAGTCGAACGCATCGAGAACGAGCTGGGCAGCGAGGATCGTTTCGCCGTACAGCGAGCGCTGATGCCGTACGAGCACTTGTTGCCGGAGCGATACCGGGGCCCGAACCAGCGCCTCGGCGAGGAAGACTCATGAGCACGGAAACCGGCAGTGAACGGACGATTCGGCTGCACGTCCTGCGCTACAACCCGCAGGAAACAGCGAGCGAGCCCCGCATGCAGACGTTCGAGATCGAGGAGGCCGCGGGAATGACGCTGTTCGTCGCTCTCTCCGAGATTCGTGAGCGGCAGGACCCGTCGCTCAACTTCGACTTTGTCTGTCGCGCCGGCATCTGCGGCAGCTGCGGCATGATGATCGACGGCAAGCCGGGGCTCGCCTGCCGGACGCTGACTAAGGACCTCGGCGAAGACATCACGCTGCTGCCCCTGCCCGTGTTCGAACTGATCTCGGATCTCTCGGTCAACACCGGCAAGTGGATGCGCGACATGGCCGAACGCTTAGAAACCTGGGTACACGGCGTCGCCGACGACTACGACGTCGGCGAACTCGAAGAGCGCATGGAGCCGGAACTCGCGCAGGAGATCTACGAGCTAGAGCGCTGTATCGAGTGCGGCTGCTGCGTCGCCGGCTGCGGTACCGCGCACATGCGCAAGGACTTCGTCGGCGCCGTCGGCATGAACAAACTCGCACGCTTCAGGCTGGACCCGCGGGACACGCGCGACGACGAGGCCTACTACGACGTAGTCGGCGACGAGAACGGCGTGTTCGGCTGCCTGACGCTGCTCGGCTGCGCCGACGTCTGTCCGAAGGAACTGCCGCTCGCTGGCCAGATCGCGTTCCTCAGGCGCCGCATGCTGGCCACCGGGATCGGTGGCAAGGGCGGCAAATAGGTAAGTGGCTGCGGGAGCCGGTCACTGGCGAGACGACGATGCTCGCCCGCGCCGGCCAGGGGCAGTCACCCTGTGGCAACTGGAGATCTCAGAAGAGCACTTCCAGCACGTGGAATCGGCGCCGTCCTGGCGGTGATTATTTCCAGGAAAAGCGTTGGCGAGCGAGTGGTCGTTCGTTCGGATAGCGGTCGCTCGGGGGTCCTTCTTCGGGGGGGGGCAGCCTGCCGGAAACGGCCAGCAGCGGCTGCCTACGATCCGTCCTCTCTCAGTACATAGGCATAAGCGAAGACCTTCTTTCCGTTCCGAAGGAATGCTGACAGCTCCGTGCGCACGTACTCGTCGCCCTCGAGTTGATCTAATTCCGCCCACTTCGCACCTAATTCAGTCGAGGTAAGAACCTGTCCATGCACATCTTGTCCGCAGTCGTCCAATACCAGGCCCGGGTACCCCAAACTCGCACCCCAGCCGGCATTTACAAGCCTTCCCTTCACGACAGCAGCCTCCCAACGGCCACCAACGGCAGCCAGTACATGCTCGTTAGGACCGCCTGGTTGAAGCGATCCATAGATGAATATCCTCTCCATACCCGATCTCTGTTACCCAAGACGTAGCGCAAGACTATGCAAGCAAGGACCTTTCGTCGGTCAATTTCCGATTCGGGGTCAGTAGCGGAAACTCTACCGCAAATCAGGCAACCGGCGGCTTCCAGGGGCAATGCAGCCCCTTTTGTCAGCTCAACGCCACCAGAGCGGAATGGCCGGAAACGGTCGTTTCGTTCGAGGCCGATGGTCACGGCTCCCGTTTCAGCAATGTCCGAAGGCCAGCGAATGGCGTATGGGTAGACAGTGGCTCCGATACTTCGCCTGGCACGACTGCATTGCGTCCCTCAGCAACCTGATATCGAGCGTGCTCATTGTCATGGCAATAAAGACAGAGCAGCTCCCAGTTACTGCCGTCCGCTGGATTATTGTCATGATTATGGTCCTTATGATGAACCGTGAGCTCCCGCAGATTTTCGCCGCCGAATTCGCGGCCGCAACGTGCGCATATCTTCGGGTACAGCTTCAAAGCCTGCGCCCGGTAGCCCTTCTCGCGCTCCGCGCTCTGGCGTCGAGCCATCTCGATAATCCGATCCCCGGCGCTGGTGTCGTGATGTGTTTTCCTGGGAGACATGCCTGCACCCTCGAGGTCCCGGCCCTTGTTCGAGCCAAAGGCACAACTGGCGGTTTTGACGTCAATAGCTCTTACTGACCGGCAACTTCGGTTCAGTGACGAAAAGTATATCGCGAAACAACTGGCCGGCGGATTCCGGCCACTCGGGAGTCGGTTGAATTGAGCCAGCGCGACAGGCTCAGCGCGGCGAGGAGCAGACATTGGCCTTTAGACGGTCAGCCGATCGCCCTTCAGGGGGTATTCGGATCATCACGCTGCCCGTTTGTCTCAAATTGCCTGGACTACTGGTATCGGCGGACAGGAGACGCTCCTCGAAAAGTCACGACCCGGAGCAGGACAGGACGCGGGATCGCAACCCCGATGAGCGGGCTAGGGCCGGGCCAGCATCAGCTGCTCAAGCTCGACGTGATCCGGGATCATCGCCGGCTCGATCCGTGTCGAATGCATCTGTTTGAGCTTCCAGCCCGCCGCAGTCTCCACTGCCAACACGCTTTCCAGCCAGGCGCGACTGGATTCTTCGCCATCATCGACGATTACCGCCTTGTTCCAGTAGTTGATCAACGCAACCCCGGCAAACCGTTCAACAGATATCACGCTGAAATAGTTGCTTCGCTCGCGTTCGGATGGCTTGACCAGGCTCAGCAGGATCTCCGTATCCCAAACCTCGCCCACCTCGAGCAGCACGAAGTCCGGGGTAACAGCGCTCCTGATCATTTCGTGATCTGCATAGGAAATTCCCGAGAAGATTCGCACGACCGGCTCGAACTCCGGCGGGTACTCCGCCAGCGCTGGCCCCGCTGAGAAAACGCAGGCAAGCAGGAGAGCCCCGAGCACACGATCAGTCGTCGACATCGTCAGGAATGATGCGAGCCGTCGCAATTCTTCGGACAGTCGCCAACGCGTTGAGTTACCGGCAACCACCATCAGTGCGAATCACGGGGGAACGTCGCCCGAATGTGCTCCACGATCGGTCCACAGCCGCCGATCATCGGGTCGACCGCCGGAATTCCGTGCTCTCGCTGCAAGGCGTCGAGATAGCCCTCTCGCTCGCCCTCCGGCAGGCCCGACGTATTGACGCAAATGCCGATGCAGCGAGCCACCGGATTGGTTCTCCGCGCCACGCGTTCGTGCAGGGCGATCGCTTCCGAGAGATCCGGCAGGCGGAAGTGATCCCAGCCGATGACGGTCTCCCGGGTTGCCTCGTGGCACAGGACGATGCCGTCGGGCTGGGAGCCGTGCAGCAAGCCCATGCTGACACCCGAGTAGGCGGGATGAAACAGCGAACCCTGGCCCTCGATCACGTCCCAGTGATCCGGCTGGTTGTCCGGGGACAGCACCTCGGCGGCACCGGCGATGAAGTCCGCGACGACCGAATCGATCGGGATGCCTTCCCCGGCAATCATGATCCCGGTCTGGCCGGTGGCGCGATAAGTCGCTTTCATGCCGGCGTCCCGCAACGCAGCCGCGAGCGCCAGCGCGGAGTATTTCTTGCCAATCGCGCAGTCGGTGCCGACGGTCAGGATGCGCCGGCCGCTGCGCTTCTTGCCATTGCCGACCGGCAGGTTGGGTGGCGGCACCCGGACGTCGACGAGCTTCGCACCGGAAGCGGCGGCCGTTTCGACGAGTTCGGGATTGTCGGCAAGCCGCGTGTGGAGGCCGGCTACCACGTCGATCCCCGCCGCAGCCGCCTCGCGCATGACGTCCCACCACGCGGCGGGCACGGCACCGCCGACGGGCGCGACGCCGACAATCAGGCTGCCTGCGCCCTTTCCGGCTGCCGCCTCGACATCGAGATCCGGCACGCCGAGATCGACGGCGTCTGCCGAGAAACGTAGCTGGCCGATGACGTCGTCACGGCACCAGTCGACGATGCCGCAGCCGGTCTTCGCGTAGCCGCGGTCCGGCTCGTCGCCGACGAGTACCAGGTAGGGTTTGCGGATGCTGATCTTCGAGAGCTTGCTCATCGGCTATATCGGTCTTTCGAGCGGACGCCGCGTACGTTAGCAGAGGGCCACGCATGCGTCGCGCCGGAATCCGGTTCGCACCGACGGGCCGGCCGCGGCGATAAACAGGATCACCGCGGTCGGCATTACCGATAAACGGCGCCCGTCAGAAGCGCAGGCCGAGGGAAACGCCGTAAGTCGCCGGCCTGATCAGGCTCAGGCCGACGGCGCCGTTCGGCAGGATACCGACATTCTCGAAGTCGTTTAGGCCTTCCTCGTTGGTGACGTTGCGTCCGTAGAGCTCGATGCTCCAGGTCTCGAAATCGATGCCCGCACGAAGATTGAGCGTCGTGTAGCCGTCGATCCGGATGATATTGCCGTCGGCATCCCGGTCGCCGAAGTTGGCCGGCCGGTCGTCGACGTAGGCCAGGTTACCGCCCAGGTAGGCCAGCTGGCCACCCATGACGTTCCAGCTGTAATCGGCGTCGAGGCCAAAACTCCACTCGGGCACGAAGGACAGGGGATCGCCGTCGACACCGCCGACGACGGGACTCGTATCCTCGGTGAGGTAGGCGTCCGTGTACGCCCCGTTGGCCGAGATCGTCAGCCCGTCGACAGGCATGAAGCTGGTCGCGAACTCGAAGCCCTTGCTCTCGGCAGTGCCGCCGTTCGCGTTGATGCCGACGCCGTTGACGACGGCCAGCAGCTGGACGTCCTCCCAGTCGAGGAAGTAGGCGGTCACGTCGAACGCGAATTTGCCGTTCGGGCTCGTCGACTTGAAGCCGACTTCGTAGCTCGTCAGCTCGTCTGAATCGTAGGAACCCGGCGTGCCCGGCGGGGCCCCCGTCGGGATGACATTCGGTCCGCCCGGCCGGTAGCCGGTCGCCACGCGCGCGAACACCGACATGTTGTCGTTGAAAGAATAGCGCGGAGAGAACGAGTAGGTGAACGGGCTCTCGGAGGAACTCGCGTCATCGAAATCCACCGACCCGCCGACGAGAACGCCTTCGAGACGCTGAGACGCCGTTTGATCGTTCTCGGCCTGGCGGGCCCCGAAGGACAGCTCGAACTGCGGCGTCAGGTACCAGGTCGCGTTGGCGAACAATGCGATTTCCTCGAAGTTCGAGACCAGCGACGCCCGGGCGAGGTCCGGGATGTCCGACGCGATCGTCTCGGTACCCGCCTCCACGGCCCGGATGAGCTGCGGATCGATGCCCGAGTCCTCGTCCGTATAGTAGAGGCCGACCAGCCACTCGAACCGATCGCTATCCGCAGAGACCAGGCGGAATTCCTGCGTCAGCTTGTCGGTCGCCGTAACCTGGTCAGTGACGACGCTGAGCGGCCGGGTCGCGGCATCGCCGAACAATAGCGTGATCAGCGGCGCCAGCGGCGCTCCGGCAATCGCGGTGTTCGCGGCCAGGTCGGTGCGAAACTCCTGTTCGAACTCGCTGTAGCTCGTGACGGACTGCAGGCTCACACCGCCAAAGTCCCAGTCGAGCGTCGCGCTGTAGACGCGGTAGGAAATATCCGCGAAGTCGTCGTGATAGCGGGACCGCACCGGGTCGCTGGTCAGCGGCTCGAGCGTCGTCGGGTCCGCATCCACGAGGTCGGACGAACCGCTATCGATGTTCTGCAGGTGCGCCGTCAGGTCGACCGAGAACCTCTCCGACGGCGTAAACAGCGCCGATACCCGGGCGCCATAGCTGTCGACTTCGTTGATCCCGTCTTCGACCCGCGTGCCGTCGACGACATTGACGGTCGGATCGGTCAGGCTCGGGAGCGGATTGTTGCCGATCGAGTCGATGAATCCGGGCTCATTGCGATAAAAGCCGGTACCGCGCAGCGCAAAGGTGTCGCTCACTGGAATATTGATGAGCCCGTTGAGCGCGTAGCCGACGTCGCCGTTGTCGACGGATTCCACCGACGCCTTGATCCGCGCCTCGAAGGCCTCCGTGCTCGGGGCATTCGTCACGTAGCGCATGACGCCGCCCAGCGCGCTGGCGCCGTACAGCGTGCCCTGCGGGCCGCGCAGCACCTCCAGCTGCTGGAGATCGAAGGTATCGAAGTCACCCGAGAGAATGGCACCGTTCGCAAGTCCGCTGCTCGATCCGAAAGGTACATCGTTGACGTAGACACCGACCGTCGTTGCAACGCCTCCCGTGTTGACGCCACGGAGCGTGATCCGGCTGACGCCGCGGCGCTGGGTGTTGATACTGAACCCGGGGATCAGCGCAATCATGTCCTGGAAATTGTCGGCCTGGAGCTGCTCGAGTTGCTGGCCGGAGATGACCGTGATCGACAGCGGCACGTCGATGAGCGACTGCGTCCGCTTCTGGGCGGTGACGACGATCTCCTCGAGAGCAGGGCCGTTGCTCTGAGCATGGACCGGTCCCGAGATGCCGGCGCCCGCCAGAACCAGCAGGACTACCCGGACGTTAACACTGGTTGTAGATTTCTTTGTGCGCATGGTGTCCCCCGTTAGACGATAGGCCGCTCCGGACGCCTGGCGCCGCGACGGTCTTTATGTGCACATCGATGGTAACGGGGGCGCGGGAAACAGCATTAGTCCGATACGGCGATAATCTGTGCAGAAACGGTGGCGCAGACCGTGCCGAACCGCCTCAACCGAGATGACTGCGCTGCCAGTCGCGCGGGCTGCTGCCGCAGTGCCGGCGGAACGCCCGTGCGAAGGCCGACGGGTCCTCGTAGCCGACGATGTTGCCGATCTCGGAGATCGAGTGGCGGTTCTCCTTCAGCAGGAAGCGTGCCGCCTCGATGCGTTTATCGTTGCAATATTGCATGACGGTCGAGCCGTTCATGAGCTTGAAGCCGCTTTTCAGGCGCGTCTCGGATATGCCCAGCCGTCGCGCGAGCTCCGCGAGCGTGGGCGGGTTCGCGTATTCCGTCTCGAGAATGGCCCGCGCGCGGCGAATCTTCTCGCCGCAGGGCTGGTCGAGATCGACGGGTTCCGTACCGCTTAGATCACGGCTGTTCTTGAGAATCTGCAGGCCGATGCACAGCAGCTCATCGAACTTCGCCGACATCCAGCGGCCCAGGAGCTCCCCGGACACCGGGCGATGGAAGCAGGACCAGATCGAGTAGCGGTGCACGTCCTCGAGGAAAAAAACTCGCTGGCGCGGTTTCCTGTGCCTCCCGGCGAGTATTTCAGCCAGCCATTCCGGGTAATCCTGCGCGGATTCCCCGCAACGATCCATCAATGTGGACAGGCTCGTGTGCACGACGACGTGCTGAATCTGCACTCCCGCACGCGGCACCCGATAGGTCGTCTCCCGGCGCGGCACTGCCGAGACCAGCAAGGCGGGTCCCAGGTCATGGACATTCTTGCGTTTACCGAGAAACTCCGAGCGTTTCACGGCCGACACGAACTGGAAACTGATCAGGTCGGACACTTCGTTCCTGATGGCGACCGGATTCGCCATGAACGCGTCATTGATCTCGATCATGGAATCGGCATTGATCCGGTAGCACAGCAGCCCCTCGATGGCGGCGCCGTTACGATCCTGGATGAAGTGATGATCGGGCGTCGACTCGAATGCCGTTACCCTGCGGCCTTCTCGGAACAAGTCCGACAGTTCGGCCCGCGACAGTCCGTCCGGTCCGGAACCCGGTATCGCGTCAACGATAAACTCATCACCGTAATGCATAGCGCATAGGCCCCCGGCCAGCCGCTGTCTCCCCGCGAGCCGCAGATGGCTGCCGGTTCGGCACATTATGCTGGCGTATAGGCCTACCCTGCAAACGAAGCCGAGGGCTATGATGCGTCGACAACAGGATCAAGGGGAAGCAACTCCATGCGACCGATACTCGGCCGGCTGCACGTCGGCGTTCTCGCTCTTTTGCTCGCCGCCGGCTCGGCTCAGGCTGCCAGCCTGGAAGACAAGGCCGCACTCGAGACTTTCGTCGACGGACTCGCAACGTCGCTCATGCGCAGGCACAACAGCCCGTCGGGCGCCGTTGCTATCGTGCACCGCGGCGAGCTGATCTTCAGCAAGGGCTACGGCTACCAGGACGTCGAGGAACGCATCCCGGTCGATCCGGCAACGACGCTTTTCCGCCCGGGCTCCGTTTCCAAGCTCTCGACCTGGGTCGCGGTCATGCAGCTCGTCGAGCAGGGCAAGCTCGATCTCGATACCGACGTCAACGAGTACCTCGAGACGTTCAGGATCAAGGACACCTTCGACGAGCCGATAACCTTGCGGCACATCATGACGCACACGGCCGGCTTCGAGGACGGCGCGGTCGGCTACCTGATCATCGACGACCCGGAGAAAGCCTACCCGCTCAGGGAGTCGATGCCGCGCTACCAGCCGGAACGGGTCAACCCGCCGGGCAAGCAGACCGCGTACTCCAATTACGCCACGGCGCTGGCCGGCCTGATCGTCGAGAACGTATCGGGACTGCCATTCAATGACTATGTCCGGGAGCGCATCTTCGAGCCGCTCCGGATGACGAACTCCAGCTTCGAGGAGCCGTTGCCCGAACCGCTCGCTGCCAACATGGCGACAAGCTACACGCTGGAGAACGGCCGGTTTGTCGAGCAGCCGTTCGAGATCATCAAGAGCTTCGGGCCGGCCGGGGCTCAATCGGCAACAGTGACCGACATGGTGCGCTTCGGGCAGGCCATACTGAATGGCGGCGAACTCGACGGCACGCGCATTCTCCGGGAGGACACGGTAGCGCAGATGCTCAGCCGCACCTTCACGCACGACGACCGGCTGACCGGCATGGCGCTCGGTTTCTACCAGCGGGAGATCAACGACAACCTGTTGGTCGGCCACGGCGGCGACACGATGTATTTCCACTCCTACCTCGGTATCGACCGTGCCAACGAGCTGACGTTCTTCGTGAGCTTCAGCGGTTCTGGTGGCAGCGACGTCCGGAGCGTGTTCACACCGTCGTTCTACGACGAATACTTCCCGGTGACCAAGCCGCGACCGGAACCGCCATCTGATTTCGCCGATCGAGCCGGCAGCTATGCCGGCAGCTATGGCTTCTGGCGCAGCAATTTCTCGACGCTCGAAAAGGCGCTTGGATTGGCCGGCGGCGTACAGGTCGCACCCACCGAAGACGACACCCTGTTGGTCGCGTTCGGCGGCGGTGCCAAGCAGTACGTCGAAGTCGATGACAACCTGTTCCGTGAACTGAATCCTGCGGTATCGATGGTCTCCGGCATCAGCCCGGCACTGATTGCCTTCCAGGAGAATGAGAATGGCGAGATCACCGGCTTCGTGATGGACGGCCTGCCATTCATGTCGCTGCGCCGGCTGCCGCTCGTCGCCACGCCCAACTTCAATTTCACGCTCATCGGCTTGTCCGTTCTCGTCTTTATCGGCGTCGTAATGGGTCGCTGGTACCGGCGCAAGCTCGTCAGAGAGATGCCGGCAGCGGACAGGTCGGCGACCAACGCTGCGTTTTACGCAGCCCTCGCGAACATCCTCGTGCTTGTTTCAGGTGCAATCGTGCTCTCGATCGTCGGTGACAGCCTGTTCTCGGGTATCCCGCTGACGTTCAAGCTATGGCTGGTCACGCCTGTCATCGCGGTACTCGCCACGCTCTACCTCGTATACCGGAACGTCCTGGCCTGGCAGCACGGCAGCCTCGGCGGCATGTGGACCCGAATCAGGCTGACTGTCGTAACGCTGTGCGCGCTGTTCATGACCTGGTTCTACTACTACTGGAACCTGCTCGGCTGGCAGTACATGACCTGATTGGAGTCTGATCGTGACGACCACACGAGTCACCCGGCGCAGCGTGCTCAGGACGCTGGCAACGACCGCAGTTGCGGCGCCCTTCATCAATATCGGCCGCTACGAGGTCTTCGCGGCGAGCAACCGCGAGTACGGCGATCGCGTCATACGCCTTGTCAACGAGTCCCTCGTCATCGACATGCTGTCGCTGTTCGACATGACGCGCCTTTTTACGGCGGAGGCGGCCGGCGAAGACCCTTACGGCTATTCGCGCGAGGACATCGAGGCCATCAAGGCATCCGGTATCGACGTTTTCCACCCGGCTACCGGCATGGGTGGGCCCGGCGTCCAGCTCGACGTCATGACGCACATCGCATCCTATACGGGCCTCGCCGCCGAATATCCGGACCTGTTGATGCGCGTCGACTCGGTCGCCGATCTCGATGCGATACGCGGGAACGGCAAGATAGGCATCGTCCTCGGGGTGCAGAATTCGGATCACTTCCGGAATACCGACGACGTCACCCGCTTCTACCGCGCCGGACAACGCGTCTCGCAGCTCACCTACAACTCGCAGAACCGGATTGCATCGGGTTCGACCGACCGCGCCGACGGCGGTATCAGCGATTTCGGAGCCTCGGTCGTCGAAGCCATGAATGCCGTCGGTATGGCCGTCGACGTATCGCACTGCGGCGACAGGACGACCCTCGACGCCTTCGAACTGTCGAGCCGCCCTGTTCTGATCACCCATTCGAATTGCCGGGCCCTGGTGCCGGGGCACCCGCGCTGCAAGACGGACGAGGCGATCCGGGCCATGGCCGCCGGCGGTGGCGTCATGGGCATCACCGCGGTGCGCAACTTCGTTCGCGACAGGGAGCCGACGACGATCGAGCATTTCGTCGACCACATCGACCATGTCGCGAAGCTCGTGGGCGTCGAACACGTCGGCATAGGCACCGACGCCGATCTCGCCGGTTACGACTCGCTGCCGGCTGCGATCTACGAACAACTCAAATCCGGCTACAAGTCCGGCTATGCCTTCCGCGACAGGATCGACATCGAGGGTCTCGATCACCCGCAGAAGATCTATGATCTGACGGCCGCACTGGTCCGCCGCGGCTACGATGACGCCGATATCGGGGCGATCCTGGGTGGCAACTTCCGGCGCGCGCTGGGCGACATCTGGGTCGCGTGATGAGCGCCGGACGCCGAATCGATGTACAGGTCGAACCCTGGACGCTGAAAGCTCCGTTCGTGATCGCCGGGCACACGTTCACGACCGTCGAATTGCTCACGGTGTCGGTCTCGGAGGGCGACAGCCGGGGCCGCGGCGAAGCGACCGGCGTCTACTATCTCGACGAGACCGGCCAGAGCATGCTCGACGACGTCGAGCGTGCCAGGACGGCGGTCGAATCCGGCGTCGGCCGTGACGAGCTCCTCGAGCTGATGCCGGCCGGCGGCGCGCGCAACGCGATCGACTGCGCGCTGTGGGACCTCGAGGCCAAGCAGAAGGGCACCAGCGTCTGGGATCTCACGGGCATCGTCCCGCGCGAGGTCACGAGCGTGATGACGGTCGGCATCGACACGCCGGAGCGGATGGCCGAGGCAGCCCGACACCTGGATACGGACCGGATCAAGGTGAAGCTGGACGGCGAGCAGCCTCTCGCACGCATATCGGCCATAAGAAAAGCGAGACCGGACGCCGAGATCATCGTCGACGTCAACCAGGGATGGACCTTCGACCAGCTCGTCGGGCTCGCGCCCGACTTCGAGAAGGCAGGCATCGCAATGATCGAGCAGCCGCTGCCGCGCGGCGGCGACGCAGAGCTCGAATACTACAATCCACCGCTGCCGCTCTGCGCGGACGAGTCCTGTCTCGGCGTGGCCGAATTCGATCAGGCAGCCCGGCGCTACCAGATGATCAACATCAAGCTGGACAAGACCGGCGGTCTGACCGAGGCACTCGAGCTCGTCAAGCTTGCCCGGGCTCGTGGCATCGGGTTGATGGTCGGCAACATGGTGGGCACTTCGCTGGCGATGGCGCCCGGCTTCGTCGTCGCCCAGCATTGCCGGTTCGTCGATCTCGACGGTGCGCTGTTCCTCGAGCACGACTGCGAGTACGGCATGACCTGGGAGCACGGCGTCGTGTCAGTCCCGACACCGGATCTCTGGGGCTGAGCCGGTCCGTTACACCGGTATCGACTGCCGTCCGGATGCAGACGCCTGCGTCTCCGCTCCGGCTGGCACCTGACGGCTCGATGGAGTCGATCGGCATGCAGGCAGTCTCGCCGGCGACCGACTTTTCCTTCGATTTCGACCACCTGGATCTCTGGCCCGTGCGCGGGGAATGACGGCTTCGCGGTCAGAAACAAAAAGGGGTCAGAGTAAAGCCTGGCGCACTTCGAGCCGGGTTTTTACTCTGACCCCGTGCGCCGATCGAATTAGCCGGGGGCGGTCAGCGAGGCTTCGTCAGAATATCCAGGCGAGGCCAACGGACCACATCGTCAGGTCGTCGATGTCGCTGACGTCGAAAACTTCATACTCGCCGCGAATCTGGAGCGAGCCGAGTCCGAAGCTTACGCCGACACCGTATGCCGTATCGGAACCGTCTTCGCTGAACGTCT
>JAZBNZ010000056.1:0-5925 GCA_036350895.1 Woeseiaceae bacterium | reverse complement strand
TGCAGGATTTATTCGACATTCGGGGCAAGGTGGCGCTGGTCACCGGCGGCTCTCGCGGGATCGGCGAGATGATCGCGGAGGGCTTCGTCGCCAACGGCGTGAAGACCTACATCACGGCCAGGAAGGCCGAGGCCTGTGACGCGACCGCTGAGCGGCTCTCGAAGCTCGGCGAGTGCATTTCCATCCCGGGCGATATGTCGACACTCGAGGGCATACAGGCGCTCGTGGACGATCTTTCTGAGCGGGAAGAGAAGCTCGACATCCTCGTCAATAACGCCGGCGCCTCCTGGGGGCAGCCGCTCGAGGAGTACCCGGAAGAGGGCTGGGACAAGGTCATGGACATCAACGTCAAGTCGGTGTTCTTTCTAACGAAGGCGCTGTTGCCGATGCTGGAGAAAGCGGCGAGCGCGGACGACCCGGCACGGATCATCAACGTGGGCTCTGTTGACGGCATCAACGTGAACCAGCTGCCGAATTTCGCGTATGGGCCGTCGAAGGCGGCCGTGCATCATTTGACGCGGACGTTCGCGAAGCACCTCGCACCGCGCCACATTACGTCAAATGCTATCGCGCCCGGGCCGTTCCCGAGCAAGATGATGGCGGCGACGCTGGATCGGTTTGGGGAGCACATTCGGAAAGGCGTGCCGCTGGGGCGGATCGGGGAGCCGGGAGATATGGCCGGGGTTGCGATATATCTTGCGTCGAAGGCGTCGAGTTATGTGACCGGGGTGATTATCCCGGTGGACGGCGGGCTTACCGGGGCGGCGGGGACGTTATGACTAACTTGTCATTGCCGGCGGCGCTGCAGGAGGCGCTCTTCAAGCGCCGACTGCCGCACAAAACATATACGTCACCTTCCAGGGCAGCGCGCCAGTGATAGTCGATTCCCAGACCCGCATTACTCGCGAGATGCAAATCAGCTCGCCGTATCCAATCCGTTTCATCAAAAACATTGTCATCAGACAGATTTTTGCCTAGTCTCGAACGCTAGCGTCACAACAACAATCTCGCTTCTGCCACGCGACGCAGTTATGTAAAAAAGAGCGGCAGCGAACAACAGCATAGGGGAATGACATGCTAGCGAAACACTATCGCAAGGCGGGGAGTGCGCTTGCACTTGCCGCAATCGGTGTTGCGTCGATTGGATCGACAGCCAATGCCGAGGAACAAGAAGATCTCAGTTCTTACCTCGTACCGGTCATCAACGACTGCACCGTAGAATGCGGCTTCCCAACGTTCGCTGACGCTGAAGAAGCTGCTGAGTATCTCCGTGCTTACTTCGCAAACGATGGTCAGGGCGGTGCGCCGACGGGCGCCGGCGGCTCGCCGGAGGGTGCAGGTGGACCGAGCGGAATTGGTCTTGGTCTCGGGCTCGGGTTGAATGGTCCACAGATCGTTTACTTGAATTTTCAGCCTGGCGAACCGACCTACACGTACTCTCTGTTCGGCGTGACGCTAACGTTGGACGATTACGTCTATACCGACGCGGACAAGCAGACCGTCAAGTCGCGACTTGAAGCTGACTACGCTCCGTACAATTTCGAATTCGTTCTCGAGCCTCCGGCGGAAGGTGATTTCGTCGAGCTGCAGTTTAATTCGAACGATGCGCCGTGCGCAGGCACTGCTGGCGTCTGCCCGAGTGGCGGTATCCTCTTCGGCTCAGCGGGTGAGATCGATTTTGGCAACGACAATCGTTCCATCGTCGCAATCAACGACGCCAATCTCTGGCCGTTTCTGAATGCGCTCGATCCCTTCATCGGAAGGCCCGAAGGCTTCCTGCTCGAGCTGAATACTGGCATCGATGTTGCCGGTGTGCTGGCTGACGGACCTGATGCAGTCTCGCCGGCTGAAGCCGCGAGAATCGCTGTTCTCAACCAGACATCGAATACGGGTGCACACGAACTCGGCCACGGTCTCGGACTTCGGCATTACGACGCCTGGGGCCCGATTGGCGGTGGTCTTCCTTCGACGGGCACGCCGGAACCGCCGTCCTTCGCGCCTCTTTACCAGGGACCTCAGGATGCGGATGAAACAATCCTTCATCTCATGTCGTCCGGCGCGAGTTCCGGACTCCCCCTCTCGCAAGCAGCCAACGCCGACCGGTTCTTGTCGGAACGTTCGGCAATCAAGCTTGCTATCAACGAGCGTGGTCGCTTCATCACCGACGAGCAGGCAAACGCCGGCAAGGCAGGTTTGAAGAAGCTGCAGGTCGTAAACCCCATTCTGGTAGGCGACAACGCTGACGGCCGGATCGATGTCCGCAACATCGTTGTCGAAGGTCGTCTTGATGAACTCGACGAGATAGATACCCTGACGTTTGATGCTAATGCCGGACAGGTATTCAATGCCGAATTAATTTCGGATGTCGAAGGCGCCTTCTTCCCGGAGTGGGATCGTATCCTCGGTAACCTCGAACTGTACTTCCAGGAAGCGGACGGTTCGCTGACCCTGGTCGATCGCAACGATGCCGAATTCGAGAGCCTCGATGCGTTCCTGCTGGATGTCGTGCTGCCGTTTTCCGGTACTTACGTCCTGCAGATGTCTGCTCCGGACGAGTTCTTCCTGGGATTCGACATCAACGGCGATCCGATCATCCTGACGTTGTCGGACTTCTTCCCGGACGTTTTCGAATGGCGCACCGGGCAGTACATCATGAATGCCTATATTGTCGAATCGAAGAACGGCAAGGGTCCCAGCAAGATTGGTGGTCCGAGGAAATAACCCGTTTTTCCTTTCGATGGAAGTACTCGAGACCCCGCTTCGGCGGGGTCTTTTTTTGTCCGGGATTACTTTGTATGTCAACTACAGGGACTGTAGGAGCGGCTCTTCAAGCCGCGACTGAGGCTTTCTGTCTAATTTTTTAGCCGGAAACCAGGCGGGATACGTCCGTTTGGACCTGCGATATTTGGCGTGGCATCTCTTGGCTTCTGCGAAATCGCGGATCCTGCGGATATTGCCGTGGTCGCGGCATGAAGAGCCGCTCCTACAGCGGAAGCGTTTGGCGATAATGGATCGTGTCCTGTAGGAGGCACGACTTGCAACGGTCCGAGACCTCGCCGAGGCCCCCCCCCTCGAGCGCGCGCTCACGCGCAAGTGGTGAGTGGTTTGGGTTTCTATTGCACGTCGGGACGGGCTTCAAGCATGGCAAAAAAGAAAGGCCCGGCTGGGGAGAGTGCCGGGCCTTTCATCGATCGCCCTGGGGAGAGGGCGTTACCACGAATGTCTAATGGGTCGGTCTTGGGCGCTGAACGTGCTCCGTTCGGATAACGGCGTGGTCGCGGCTTGAAGAGCCGCTCCTACAGTCCGCGGTTCGACCTCGTGCCATGATCACAGCCGGAACGTCAGGCCGAGGTAGGCCGTTCTCGGGAGGCCCGGACGCACACCTGCGGGACGGCGAGCCGTCGCGTAGGTTTCGTCGAGCAGGTTGTCGACCTTGACGTAGGCCGAAAGCTGGTCGGTGAAGCGCCAGGCACCCATCAGGTCCCAGACGAAGTAGTCGTCCAGCGATTCCTCGGGAATGAACGCGCCCTGGCCGGCAAGCGTGCGCATCTCGCCGATGTAATTGGCGGCGATGTTGACGTGCCACTTCGTCGCCTCGAGGCCGGCCTGCGCGCGGAACTGGTGCTCCGGGATGTACGGCAGCTCGTCGCCGGCGACGACGTCGCCCCACGGGTCGTAATCCGACTCGAAGCCTTCCTTGAACTCGGCCTCGCTGGTCCACGTATAACGGATCGAGAGCGGCACGTCGATGCCGCCGATGCGCGGTGCCGTCGATGCCATCAGTTCCAGGCCGCTGACCTCTACGGCGCCGCCGTCGAACTGGTCGCCGATCGCGCCGCCACCGCCGGTTGATTCCGTGACGGTGCCGACGAGGTTGTCGTAGTCATTGAAGAACGCGATGGCCTCGAAGCCGAACGCCGTGGTGTCGTAGCGCACGCCGGCTTCCCAGTTGGTGCTTTCCTCGATGTCCGCGTCGCTGCCCGGTCCCGGCGGGTTGAAGCCGCGGTGGACGCCGGCCAGGAGACGCCACTCGTCGCTGAGCTTGTAGAGCGCGCCCGCGCCCGGGATGAAGGCCGAGACGCTGTTCTCACGAACACGCGTCGGGCCGTCGGCACGGTTCGGGTCGCTGGTGGAGTAGTCGAGGCGAGTGAGCGTAATGTCCTCGTAACGCACGCCCGGCGTAAAGATCCAGCGCCCGGCGCGGATGTCGGTCGCGATGAAGAAGGCGTTGACGTCGGCAGTCGAGACGCGGTTGGTCTGCGATCCCGGTGCGCCGTTCGAGGTCAGGACCAGGCGGCCGTCTTCCATGCGGTAGCCGTCCTGCCACTGGAAGCGGTCTTCCTCGTCCTCGTGCACGCGGAAGCCGAGGTCGAGATTCACCTCGGTGTCACGGAAACCCAGATCCCACTCGACCTTGCCCTGGATGCCCTGCGAGTAGTATTCGCGGTTGTTGGCGCGGACCTGCAACGCATCGTCCGGGCTGGTTTCGCCCCGTAGATAGCCGAGTTCGGTCGCGTAGGTGGTCGGGTCGTCGAGGATGTCCCCCAGCGACTCGCCGCCGGCCGACTGCAGCTTGTACCAGTTGCGGTTGAAGTTATTGCGATAGGCCGTGACTTCGCCGCGCCAGCTGTTGCCCGGGTCGATGACGTAGGTCGCCTGCAGCTGCTCGTGCTCGCTGTTGAAGATATCGTTGGCCGATGCCGCGTAGCGGTCGTACGGCGTCGCGGCGAAGTCCGCGTCTGTGAGTCCCAGGTAAGTCTCGTTCGATGTCTGGTCGGTATATCCCGCTTTCACACGAAGTGACTGGTAGATCTCGGCCGAGGCGTCCGTTTTTACTTCGAACTTCGCAACGTAGTCCTCGATGTCGTAGCCGGTATCGCCACCGACCGGGCCCTGGATGTTCTTGAAGCCGTCGCTCGTCGCCTGCACGGTCTCGAGCATCCAGCCGAAGTTTTCGCTGCTGCCGCCGGCGTTGACGTGCGCGTCCATCGTGTTGAAGTCCCCGAAACGGAGATCGGCGTTGGCGCCGAACTGGCCGGTCGGAATCGGCGTCGAGATCATGTTGATCGCACCGCCGGTCGTGCGCGGCCCGACGTTGATCGAGGAGGGGCCCTTGAGCACCTCGATGGCGTTCATGCGGCGCATCGTCGGGAAGTAGTAGGCGGACGGCGAGGCGTAGGGCGCCGGCGCTATCAGCACGCCGTCCTCGAGCAGAGCGATGCGCGCGCTACGGTCGAGGCCCGAACCGCGGATGCCGATGTTCGGGCGCAGGCCCCAGCCTTCCTCTTCCTGGATGTAGACGCCGGGTACGGTCCTCAAGACCCGGAGGATGTCCGACTGTGCGAACTCGGCGAGTGCCTCGGAGTCGACGACGTGCGCGGAGCCCGGGACGTCGTTGACGTCGATGGCTCTGCCGATAATCGTAACGGTATCAATGGGTTGCTTGTCTTCTGCGGGTTCCGCAAGCGCGGTTACGGGCAGCGCTGCAAAGATGGCGGCCGCGAGAGCGGTGCGGACTGGAATCTGGCGGGTCATGGTGCTCCCTCTGTTGTGTTTCGGGGTTGGCGATAGCGTGGAAACCGAAGTTAATGCAAATGATAATGATTCTCAATTGCGGTATCTACCTATCCTGCAAATCTTGACCACCCGACAAAAAAATTGCCTGATCACATGGGCTTACGGGCGTACGACACAGGCCGTGTTGTGACCTGGCTACTCCAATCGGTGCGGGCTTCGTGGCACCATTGGGCCTGACTTCGTGGGCAAACGAGACAGCATGAGCGACGACGCGCGCAAACTCCTGATCGTCGAGGACGATCCCGGCCTTTTGAACCAGCTCAAGTGGTGCTTCGAGGATTACGAGGTATTCACGGCCGAGGATCGCGAGCAGGCCATCGCCGAGCTTCGCCGGCACGAGCCGATGGT
>JAZBNZ010000055.1:0-28931 GCA_036350895.1 Woeseiaceae bacterium | reverse complement strand
ACGATAGCGGCGCATTACGAGAACCGCGAATTTTCGAAGGCCATGCGGCTGATCATGG
Organism: Woeseiaceae bacterium; assembly: GCA_036350895.1. Taxonomy (GTDB): domain Bacteria; phylum Pseudomonadota; class Gammaproteobacteria; order Steroidobacterales; family Woeseiaceae; genus UBA1847. The sequence goes on along the minus strand of JAZBNZ010000055.1, from coordinate 28,873 downwards.
CGCTGGCCGACGATGCGAACCGCTACATCGACGAACACAAGCCCTGGGTGCTGATCAAGGACGACTCGCGCCTCGACGACGTGCAGTCGATCTGCACGCAGGGCCTCAACCTGTTTCGCAGCCTGATGATCTACCTTGCGCCGGTCCTGCCCGAACTCGCCGAAAAGGCCCGCGGGTTCCTCGGCGACGAGGCCTGGCGCTGGGACGACGCCGCCAGCCCGGCGCTCGGCAGGCGCATCAACCCCTTCAATCCCCTCCTGACGCGCATCGACGCCGACAAGGTAAACGCCATGGTCGACCAATCACGGAAATCGCTCGAAGCCACCGACGCCGGCCGGCAGTCGAGCGACGCAGACACGATCACGATCGACGATTTCATGAAGGTCGATCTCCGCATTGCCCGCATTGCCGCGGCCGATGCCGTCGAGGGCGCGGACAAGCTGCTGGCCCTGACGCTCGACGTCGGCGGCGACACGCGCCAGGTGTTCGCCGGCATCAAGGCGGCCTACGCCCCGGACGATCTCGTCGGCCGGCACGTCGTTGTCGTCGCCAACCTCGCGCCGCGCAAGATGCGCTTCGGCGTCTCGGAGGGCATGGTGCTGGCCGCCGGACCCGGCGGCGAAGACATCTTCCTCTTGTCCCCCGACGCGGGCGCCGAGCCGGGCATGCGCGTCAAATAGCCGCCCTGCCGGTCCGATTCGCCGCGCGAGGCCGAAACCTTACGGCTACAATGCCCGCATGCCGGGTTTAGCGCCATGACCGAGATCGTTCTCATCCTGACCGGCACCGTGCTGGTCAACAATTTCGTATTGACCCGGTTCCTGGGGCTGTGTCCGTTCCTGGGCGTCTCCCGGAGTCTCGAGGCCGCGATCGGCATGTCGCTCGCGACGGCTTTCGTGCTGACGCTGTCATCGGCTGCCGCCTGGCTGCTCGAGCACCTGCTGCTCGAGCCGCTCGGCCTCCTCTACCTCAGGACGCTCGGTTTCATCCTCGTCATCGCAGCCAGCGTGCAGTTCACCGAGATCATGGTCCAGCGGATCAGTCCCGCGCTCAACCGGGTCCTCGGCGTCTACATACCGCTGATCGCCACGAACTGCGCCGTGCTCGGCGTCGCCCTGCTCAACGTCCAGGCCGGCAACAGCTTCGTCGAGTCGCTGTTTTTCGGCTTCGGCGCGGCCGCGGGTTTCGCGCTCGTGCTCGTTGCGTTCGCCGCGGCCCGGGAGCGTCTCGATGCTGCGGACGTACCGCTCGCCTTTCGCGGCACGGCCATTGCGCTCGTCACGGCCGGGATAATGTCACTCGCCTTCATGGGCTTTGCCGGCATGGCCCGGCCCTGACCGATGCTGACCGCCGTCGTCCTGTTCGCCGCGATCGCGCTCATAGCCGGCGTCGTGCTTGCGTACACGACGGACCGGCTGCCGGCCCCGGATGACGATATCGTCGAGCGCATCGACGAGTTGCTGCCGCAGACGCAGTGCGCGCAGTGCGGCTATCCGGGCTGCCGGCCCTACGCCCGCGCGATCGCCGACGGCGACGCGCCGATCAATCTTTGCCCGCCGGGCGGCGAGACGACCGTCCGGCGCCTGGCCGAACTGCTCGGCCGGGAGCCGCTACCGCTCGAGTCACCCCCGCCGGTCGGCCAGGTCGCAGTGATCGACGAGTCGCGCTGCATCGGCTGCCTGCATTGTCGCAACGCCTGTCCCGTCGACGCGATCGTGGGCGCACAGTCCCTGATGCACACGATCATCGAGTCCGAATGTACCGGCTGCGAACTCTGCATCGAGCCCTGCCCGGTCGACTGCATCGAACTGAGAAGGACCGCATGAGCGCGCCAACTTACGATCTCGGCACCCTGCACGGCGGCCTGCGACTCGATGCCCACAAGGGCGCCTCGACCCGGATGCCGATGCAGACGATGCCGATCCCGGAACGGCTGGTGCTGCCGCTGGACCAGCACGTCGGCGAGGCCGCTACCCCGGTCGTCGCGGCCGGTGATCGTGTGCTCCGCGGGCAGCTGATCGCCCGCCAGTCCGGCGCCATCGGCGCGGCCGTGCATGCATCGACCTCCGGCACCGTGGTCGCCATCGAGCCCAGGCCGGTCGCGCGTCGCCACGGTGATCCGGCGCCCTGCATCGTCCTCGAGAGCGATGGCGAAGATCGGGCCGTCGAGCCCGCAAAGACGCCGGGCTCTCCCGGCGAGACCCGCCCGGAGCAGCTCGCCGCCCGCATCCTGGACGGCGGCATCGTCGGGCTGGGCGGCGCCGTGTTTCCGACGGCGGCGAAACTCGCGGACGCACGGAGCGCGGGGCTCGATACGCTGATCCTCAACGGCGTCGAGTGCGAACCCTGGATCAGCTGCGACGACACACTGATGCGCGAACGGGCCGACGCGATCGTCGCGGGCGGCCGGCTGCTGCTCGAGGTGCTGGGCATCGATACCGCGTACCTCGCCGTCGAAAGCGACAAGCCGGAAGCGCTCGATGCGCTCGCGGATGCACTGGGCCGCAGCGGGGACGAGCGCTTCAGGCTGAAGCAGGTACCGACGATTTATCCGAGCGGTGCGGAAGATCAGCTCGTGCAGCTCGTCGCGAATCGGGAGGTGCCGAGCGGAGGGTTGCCCACCGACGCCGGCTGCCTCGTCCAGAACGTCGGCACGGCGGCGGCCGTCTACGACTGGATCGAACGCGGCGAGCCGCTGATATCGCGGATCACCACGGTGACCGGACCCGGCGTCGCGAACCCGATGAACGTCCTGGTCCGTCTCGGGACGCCGGTTGCGGACGTCATCGCGTTTGCCGGCGGCTACACCGACGCGGCACGCCACCTCGTCATCGGCGGCTCCATGACGGGCAAGTCGATGTCCACCGATCGCGTGCCGGTCGTCAAGGGGACCAACTGCATACTGGTACTCACCGAGGCGCGAAGCTCAGGCGCCGTCCGCGCGTGCATACGCTGCGGCGAATGCGCCGCCGTCTGCCCGATCCGGCTGCTGCCGCAGCAGCTGCACTGGTTTGCCGCGGCCGATGACGAGTCCGCCCTGCGCGAGCACGGGCTCCTCGATTGCATCGAATGCGGCTGCTGCGACCTCGTCTGCCCGAGCCACCTGCCCCTGACGACGACGTTCCGAAGCGCCAAGGCGCGCATTCGCGAACTCGAGGACGAGAAGGCGCGTGCCCGCCGGGCGCGGCGGCGCTTCGAGGCCCGCCGCGAACGTCTTGCCCGGGAAGAAGAAACGCTCAGCGCGGACCTCGATCGCCAGAAGCGCGTTGCGAAGTCCGCGGGCGCTGACGCCATCGCCGAGATCATGCGGCGCAAACGCCGGCAGGATGACGACTGAGATGGAGTTCGAGCGCCTCGAAGCCCCCTACGGCAGGCCCTCGACGAGCGTCGATCGCGTCATGCTCGAGGTTCTGCTCGCGCTCGTGCCGGCGACCGCGGCGTACACCTGGTTTTTCGGACCGGGGCTGATACTCAACATGCTCGTCGCAACCCTGTTCTGCACGGGTGGCGAAGCGCTGCTGCTGAGCCTGCGCGGCAAGCCGGTCGCGGCGGGGCTGTCCGATTACACCGCCGTCGTCACCGCCGTGCTGCTCGCGTTCGCCCTGCCCCCGCTGACGCCCTGGTGGGTCACCGCCAGCGGCTCGCTGTTCGCCATCGTCGTCGCCAAGCACCTGTACGGTGGACTGGGCCACAACCTCTTCAACCCGGCGATGGCGGGTTACGTGGTCATCCTGGTCTCGTTTCCCGGCGAGATGGCGTTCTGGCTGGCGCCCGGGATGGGCGACATCGACTACACGCATCCGACGCTGCTGCAGACGGCCGGCTACACGCTGACCGGCAGCCTCCCCGCGGGCCTGGCCTATGACGCGCTCGCCCGGGCGACACCGCTCGACCTCATGCAGAGCGGGCTTGCCGACATGCGCACCGTCGCGGAAGTGCGGGCCCTGCCGCTGATGGGCGACTTCGGCGGCCGCGGCTGGGAATGGATCGGTAATTTCATCGCGATCGGCGGCGGCTGGCTCCTGCTCCGCAAGGTCATACGCTGGCAGATTCCGCTCGGCGTCATCCTCGGCCTGCTGGTCCCGGCGACGCTGATGTACCTCGTTGACGCCGGCAGTCACCCGAGCCCGGGGTTTCATCTTTTCAGCGGCGCGACGCTCCTGTGCGCCTTCTTTATCGCGACGGACCCGGTGTCTGCGGCGACGAGCCCTGCAGGCCGGCTGGTCTACGGCGTCGGCATCGGCCTCATCATCTACGCGGTGCGACGCTGGGGTGCCTACGCCGATGGCGTTGCGTTCGCCGTACTGTTCATGAACATGCTGGTGCCGCTGATCGACCGATATACGCAACCGCGTATCGTCGGACACGGCAGCGCGGCAGGAGACCGGGCCGGATGAAGCGCTGGCTGACGACGGGCCTGACGCTGGCCGCGATCGCCGCCGTCTGCGTCACCGTGGTGGCGGCCACGCATCACCTGACCGCGGGGCGGATCGCGGAGAACCGGCTGGCCTTCCTCGAATCGCGACTCGCCCCCGCGCTGGGGACCGTCGACTACGACACGCGGCCCGCCGCCGACGCCATCACGCTCATGCCCCCGCACGGGCTGCCCGGCAACGAGCCGGCAACGATCTACCGGGTCTACAGGGACCGGCAACCGGCGGCCGCGCTGTTCGCCGTGAGCGCGAGGAACGGCTATGCCGGGCCAATCCGGGTGCTTGTCGGCATCGATGCCGCCGGTGCCATCACCGGCGTGCGGATACTCGAACACGAGGAGACACCCGGGCTCGGCGACGGCATCGAGGCCTCCCGCGGCGACTGGGTCGAGCAGTTTCCCGGACGCTCGCTCGGCGACCCGCCGGTCGAGTCGTGGTCCGTGCGTGCCGACGGCGGCCGCTTCGACCAGCTGACAGGCGCCACGATCACGCCGCGCGCCGTGGTCGGGGCGATCCGGGACACGTTGGTATACTTCGAGGCCAACAAGGACACGGTTTTCTCGAGGCCCGGAAGCAGCGAATGACGACAGACAGCCCGACCCTCACGGCGACGTTCCGGCGCGGCCTTTGGCAGGACAACCCCGGACTCGTCCAGCTTCTCGGCCTGTGCCCGCTGCTGGCGGTCACGACGAGCCTCGCGAACGGGCTGGGGCTCGGTCTCGCGACGCTCGCCGTATTGACGGCGAGTAACCTGCTCGTCTCGCTGTCGAGACGCTTCCTCTCGCGAGAGATCCGGGTGCCGGTTTACGTGCTGATCATCGCGTCGCTCGTCACCTCCGTCGAGCTCCTGATCGAAGCGTACTTGCCGGCGCTCGACCGTTCGCTGGGAATTTTCATTCCGCTGATCGTCACCAACTGCGCCATCGTCGCCCGTGCCGAGGTGTTCGCCTCCCGGAACCCGGTACTGCCGAGCATCTTCGACGGCATCGGCATGGGCACAGGCTTCGCCTGCCTGCTCGCAGCCATCGGCGCGTTCAGGGAGCTCATCGGCGCTGGCAGCGTGCTCACAGGCATCGGCATGCTCGGCGGCCAGGAGGCACAGGGAGGTTTCGCAATCATCGACGGCGGCTGGCTGCTCGCCGTGCTGCCGCCCGGCGCGTTCTTCAGCCTGGCCCTTGCCGTCGCCGCGAAGAATGCCGTCGACAACCGGCAGCGGCGCCCGGTCACCGGGGGCATGACCCGTCTCCGGTCCGCGGCGGCGGGTTCGGCGCAACGTGGGCGGGAGTCGCAATGAATCGCGAAAAACGCATCGCCATATTCTCGACGCTCCGCGCCGCGAATCCGCACCCGACCACGGAGCTCGAGTACGACACGCCGTTCGAACTCCTCGTTGCCGTCATCCTCTCCGCACAGGCGACCGATGTCGGCGTCAACAAGGCCACGCAGAAGCTCTTCCCGGTCGCGAACACGCCGGAGGCCATCCTTGCACTCGGCGTGGACGGACTGAAGCTCTACGTGCGCACGATCGGCCTCTACAACAGCAAGGCCGAGAACATCATCAAGACCTGCCGAATCCTCGTCGAGGAGCACGACAGCGAAGTGCCCCGGACACGGGAAGCGCTCGAGAAGCTGCCCGGGGTCGGGCGCAAGACCGCCAACGTGATTCTCAACACCGCCTTCGGCGAGCCGACCATTGCCGTCGACACGCACATCTTTCGCGTGTCGAACCGGACCGGCCTCGCGAAAGGCAAGACGCCACTCGAGGTCGAGAAACGGCTCCTGCGCCTGACGCCGGACGAGTTCCTGAAGGATGCCCATCACTGGCTGATCCTGCACGGTCGCTACGTCTGTAAAGCCAGGAAGCCGCTGTGTGGCGAATGCAGCATCGAGAGCTGGTGCGAGTACCGGAAAAAGGAATTCCCGTGATCTTCAGCCAGGACCGCGGCGAGCTGCGGCGCATGTATCACGACGCCTGGCGCAAGCGTCGCGAGGGCCTGCCGCTGTCACCGCTGGAAACCCAGATCGCCGACGTCGTCGCGCTGCACCCGGAGTATCACGCGGCGCTCGGAGGCGACGACATCGACCGCGATTACCTGCCGGACGACGGACTCTCGAATCCCTACCTGCACATGGGACTGCATCTCGGTGTCCGTGAGCAGGTCGCGACGGACAGGCCGGCCGGCATTCGCAATCTCTTTGCCGACCTCGAACGCCGGCTCGGCGATAAGCACGACGCGGAGCATCGCATGCTCGAGTGCCTGGCGGAGACACTGTGGGAAGCGCAGGCCGGCGGCGCGCCGCCGGACGAGGAGCGCTACCTGGAGCGCCTGCGGCGACTCTGACGGCCGAAGCCCCGCGGCGCCTGTAATAAACCCGCGCGGCGAACGGTCTACTGCGCTAACCGGGAGGTGGAAGAACATGCGAAGCGACACCGATCAATACCCCGTCAGCGGCGCCGGGCTGGGCCTCCGGCGGGCGCTGCTCAACGAACTCATGGCCGATCCGCCGGCGGACGTCGACTTCATGGAAGTGGCTCCCGAGAACTGGATCGGCGTCGGTGGCGTGCTCGGCAAGAAGTTCCGTTACTTCACCGAGCGCTATCCCTTCGTCATCCACGGTCTCTCGCTGTCGATCGGGTCGCCGGCACCGCTCAACGAGCGGCTCGTGCACGACATCAAGGCGTTCATGCGGGAACACGGCATTCGCATGTACTCGGAGCACCTGAGCTATACCAGCGATGACGGCCAGCTCTACGACCTGATGCCGCTGCCGTTCACCGCGGAAGCCGTCACCTGGGTCGCGGATCGCGTGAAACGGGTACAGGACATCCTCGAACAGCGCATCGCGCTCGAAAACGTGTCCTTCTACGCCGCCACGGACGCCACGATGACGGAAGCCGAATTCGTGACTGCCGTGCTCGAGGAGGCGGACTGCGATTTGATGCTCGACATCAACAACATCGTCGTCAACAGCATCAATCACGGTTACGACGCGCACGATTTCATGCACCGGATGCCCGCCGAGCGGATTCGCTATTTTCACCTCGCCGGCCATTTCGTCGAAGCCGAGGACCTCCGGGTGGATACGCACGGCGACGCGGTGGATGAGCAGGCCTGGGCGCTGCTTCGCGACGCGTACCGGCATTTCGGTCCCGTGCCCACACTGCTCGAGCGCGACTTCAACTTCCCGCCGCTCGGGGAACTGCTCGACGAGGTGCGACACATTCGCCGCTGCCAGGACGAGGCCACGCGCGAGGTGGCGCGACATGGCTGACCGACCCGCGTTCCAGGAAAAGCAGCTCGCCTTCGCGGCGCACATCCGCGATCCGGAGAACGTCCCGGCACCGGAAGGCATCGAAGACCGGCGCATGGCGATTTACCGGGAACTGTTCTTCAACAACCTGAGGAGCCTGCTCTCGACGACCTTTCCCGTCCTCACGCGGATCATGGGCGACGCGCGGTGGCGCCGGCTGATCCGGCAGTTCATGCAGAAACACCGGGCCGAGACGCCCTACTTTCTCGAGTTGCCCGAGGAACTGCTCCGCTTCCTCGAGCACGAGTACGAGCCGGCCGACGACGATTTCCCGTTCCTGCTCGAGCTCGCCCACTACGAATACGTCGAACTCGCGCTCAACACGTCGCCCGAGCAGAACGACAGCAGCGTTATCGACCCGGACGGCGACCTGCTTGCGGGCACGCCGGTCAAGTCCGTCCTCGCGTGGACCTTCGCCTACCACTACCCGGTGCATCGCATCGGCCCGGGCTTCCTCCCGGCCGAGCCCACCGGGCAACCCGTTTACCTTGCCGTCTATCGGAACCGCGACGACAAGGTCGGGTTCATGGAACTCAATTCGCTGACCGCGGGCCTCCTCGATGCCATCGAACACAATCCCGACTCCCTCCCTGGCGAAGCACTGCTGCGCCAGCTGGGCGAATCAATCGGCTACCCGGATATCGACAGGCTCGTCGAGCACGGCGCCGCAGCCATGCATGAGATGCGCGGCCTCGACATCCTGCTGGGAACGCAAGCCCCGGCCCATGAGCAAGGACGCCCGTCATGAACTCCGCCCTGGTCGCCTGCAATCGCACGCTCCTCGGACTCGACAGCGCCGGCGAGTGGCTGGCGCTGCTGCTGATCCGCGCGCTGCTCGCCTGGGAATTCGGGAAGGCAGGCCTGATGAAGCTGAACGGGACCAACTGGTTCGGCAACGTCCAGGACGACTTCCCCTTCCCCTTCAACGTGATCCCGGTGGAGCTCAGCTGGTTCATCGCGACCTGGTTCGAGATCCTGGGTGCATTGGGACTTCTGCTGGGTCTGTTTACGCGCTTCTGGGCCTTCTCGCTGATCATCCTGTCGGTTGTCGCCATCTTCGGTGTCCACTGGCCCGATGACTGGAACAGCCTGGCCGAGCTCTGGAAAGGCTATGCCGTGTCGAACAAGGGCTTCGGCAACTACCGGATCCCGCTCTTGTTCATCGCGATGCTGATGCCGCTGGTCTTCATGGGCGGCGGCAAGCTCAGCCTCGATACGGTGCTCGCCAGGCGCCTGCTCGGACGCTGATCGGCCAGGCCGGGCGCTGCGCGCGGGCGGCCCGGCCCGGCGTGAAATCCTGAACGACGCTACAATGCGTCGGACCAGGGACGAGCAGCGAAAGACGGGACGATGGATTCCGCCGGCAGGACACACTTACGACGCGACATCGGCTTTGTCGGCGCGGCGCTGATGGTGCTGAACGGCCTGATCGGTGCCGGCATCTTCGCCCTGCCCGGCAAGGTCGCCGCCAACGCGGGCCTCCTCAGTCCGTGGCTCTTCCTGGTCGTCGGCCTGTTCTTCCTGGCCGTGGTCCTCAGCTTTGCGGAGCTCGCGAGCTATTACGAGCAGTCGGGCGGGCCCGTGCTCTACGCCCGCGACGCGTTCGGCCCGGTCGCGGGCTTCGCCACCGGCTGGATCCTGTTCGTCAGCCGCGTGTCGGCCTTCGCCGCTAACGCCACCGTCATGGCGCTGTACCTGGGATCGCTCGAACCGTGGTTCGCCACGGGAGCCGGCCGGGCGGTGGTGATATCGCTGGTCACCCTCGGCCTCACCTGGGCCAACGTGCTCGGGGTTCGCGATGGCGTCCGCACGATGGCGGTGTTCTCGATCCTCAAGCTCACCCCGCTGCTGCTGCTCGTGCTTGCCGGTCTCGGCGAAGTGACCGCGACGACGCTGATACCGGCCGGGCCCTACTTTTTCGAAGAACTCGGCTCGACGGCGCTCCTGCTCGTGTATGCCTACGTCGGCTTCGAGACGATGGCCGTGACGGCGGGCGAAACGAAAAACCCGAGGAAGAATCTTCCCGGCGCCCTGGTCCGCACCGTCCTGATGGTTGGCTTCCTGTATTTCCTGATCGTACTCGTGTTCGTGTCGGTGGTAGACCCGGTCGACTACGGCACGGCGACGCTCGTCGACGTAGGCCGCAAACTTGCGGGGCCGGTCGGCGCCATCGGCATCACGATCTGCGCGGTGTTCTCCATTGGCGGCAACCTCTCGCAGTCGATACTCGCGGCACCGAGACTCCTGTTTTCCCTGGCCGAAAACCGCTTGCTGCCGGCACCGTTCCGGCGGATTCACCCCCGCTACAGCACGCCGGACGTCGCGATCGCGGCGTCCGGACTGCTCGCGCTCGGCCTGGCACTGTCGGGTACTTTCGTGCAGCTCGCCGTCGCGAGCTCGCTCGCGCGGCTGATCGTGTACATCGTCTGCATACTGGCGCTGCCCGCCATCCGCCGTGCGGCGCCGGACCGGATTCGCGACGCTGCGTTCCGCTTACGGGGCGGCTACACGATCCCGCTCATCGGGCTCGGTATCTGCGGCTGGCTGATGCTGCATACGACGCGGGAAAACTGGTTTGCCCTGGGGCTCCTGCTCGCTATCGGCATCGGCTTGTACGCACTCGAAAAGCGCGTACTGCAATCGCGAGAGCAAAAGCAGGAGTAACCGCCGCTAGTCCTGTTGCACGCGGACGCTCGCCTCGAGGTGCGTGTCCGCGTGCAGCGAATTGGTAATCAGGCAGGTCTGCTCCGCTTTCCCCAGGAGCCGCAGTGCCTTGTCGACATTGGTTCCGGCCGGCACCACGAGATCGGCGCTGATACGGAACGATACGAAGCGCGTCACGCGGTCGACACGGTCGAGCTCCCCGTGAACGTCGCAGGAGAGGCTCGTCCAGTCGAGTCTCGCGGCCCGCGCAGTGCCTCGAAAACTCAGGATCAGGCAGTTGGCAACGGCTGCGACCAGCAGCGATTCGGGCGACCAGAATCCGCCCGGGCCGCCGAACTCGACCGGCGGCATCGTCGGCAGTTCGCTGACGCCCTCGCTGGCAACCGTGACGTGCCCTTCCGCCGCACCGGCGGCGGACACGACGTAGATGTGGGGATATTCCTGCATGACCCTGGCCCCCTATTTAGCGCGCTTCGGAATATACAAATCGGTCAGCGTACCCTCGAAGGCCTCGGCGGCGAACGCCACGGTCTCCGACAGCGTCGGATGCGGATGGATCGTCAGGCTCACATCCGTCGCATCGGCGCCCATTTCGACCGCGAGGCCGACCTCGGCAATCAGGTCACCAGCCATCGGTCCGACCATGGCGCCGCCGAGCACCCGTCCGGTTTTCCTGTCGAACAATAGCTTCGTGAAGCCTTCGTCACGACCAAGCGCCAGCGCGCGCCCGCTGGCCGCCCACGGAAACTGCGCCTTCTCGTAGTCGATGCCCTCAGCCTTCGCCTCGAGCTCCGTGAGGCCTACCCACGCAACCTCGGGGTCCGTGTAGGCCACCGACGGGATGGTCCGGGCGTCGAAGTAGCTCTTGTGCCCGGCTGCCGCCTCGGCGGCGACCTTGGCTTCGTGGGTGGCCTTGTGCGCGAGCATCGGTCCGCCGGCGAGGTCCCCGATCGCGAATATGTGCGGTACGTTGGTCCGCATCTGCTTGTCGACCCGGATGATGCCACGTTCGTCGACTTCCACACCGGCGTTTTCCGCACCCAGCCTGTCGCCGTTCGCACGCCGGCCGATCGCCACGAGCACGCGATCATAGACGCCGTTCGAAGGCGCATTCTCGCCTTCGAACGAGACCTCGATACCCGGCGTGGTCGCGCGCATGCCGGTAACCTTTGTCGACGTCATGATCGCTTCGTAACGTTGCTTCACGACCTTGAGGAACGGCCTCACGAGGTCGGGGTCGGTACCCGGCATCAGTGAGTCCGTCAGCTCGACCACGCTGACGTCCGTGCCGAGGGCGGCGTAGACGCACGCCATCTCCAGGCCGATGATGCCGCCGCCCACGACCAGCATTCGCTCTGGCAGCGGATGCAACTCCAGCGCACCGGTCGAATCGACGATGCGCGGGTCGTCGGGCAGCCCCGGCAGGCGCATGGGTTCGGAACCGGCGGCGATAATGCATTGTTCGAAGTCGACCGTCTCACCATTGTCGAGCGACAGGCGCTGCGGCGATTCGAACGTGGCCTTCGCCGTCAGCACGCGGACCTTGCGCTGCTTCGCAAGCTGCGTAAGGCCGCCCGTCAGGCGGCGAACCACGCTGTCCTTCCAGTCGCGGAGCTTGCCGGCATCGATCTCGGGTTCGCCGAACTGGACGCCGTGCGCCGACATCGCGCGCGCTTCGTCGATGACCTTGGCCGCGTGCAGCAGCGCCTTGGACGGAATGCAGCCGACGTTGAGGCAGACGCCGCCGAGCGTCGGGTAGCGCTCGATGAGGATGACGTCCATGCCGAGATCCGCGGCGCGAAACGCCGCCGTGTAGCCGCCGGGGCCCGCCCCGATGACGACCAGCCGGGCCGTGTGCGTCGCCGGGGAAGCGTTCTGCGTGGATTGTGGACGTCGCGCCGCGGCGCTGCCGGTCGCCGCCACGATCTCGTCATCGCTCATGACGCGCGTCGACACGAGATCGTCCGCGTCCGGAGCATCGGGCGGTTCGCCCGTCTCGCCGGCTGCGGATGCGTCGACGACCGCGACGACATCCCCCGAGTTGATCTTGTCGCCGACGGCGACCTCGACCGACACGATCGTGCCCGCAGCCGAGGCGGGCACGTCCATCGAGGCCTTGTCGGTCTCCAGTGTGACCAGCGCGTCCTCGACCTCGACGGTGTCACCCGCCGAAACGAGTACCTCGATGACTTCCACGTCCGTGAAGTCGCCGAGATCGGGCACGCGAAGCTCTGTCCTGCCGGCCATTACGGGATCGCCTGCAGCAGCTTGTCGACGTCGGCGAGCGCAGCACCCAGGAAGGTCGTGAAACGAACCGCCATGGCGCCGTCGATAACCCGGTGGTCATAGGAAAACGACAGCGGCAACATGAGTCGCGGCACGAACTTCTCACCGTCCCATACCGGCTGCATGGACGACCGCGATACGCCCAGGATCGCAACCTCCGGTGCGTTGACGATCGGCGTGAACGCGGTGCCACCGATACCGCCGAGGCTCGAGATCGTGAAGGTGGCACCCTGCAGCTGGTCGGCCTTGAGCTTGCCGTCGCGCGCGAGTGCCGAGAGCTCGCCGAGCTCCGCGGCGATCTCGTAGACGTCCTTCTTGTCCGCGTCGCGGATGACCGGGACCACCAGTCCCTGGTCGGTATCGGCCGCGAAACCGAGATGAACGTAGTGCTTCAGAACGAGGTTCTCGCCGTCTTCCGCGAGCGACGCGTTGACCTTGGGAAACTCCGTCAACGCCGACACGCAGGCCTTGAGGATGAAGGCGAGCGGCGTCAGCCGGATACCGCGCTCTTTCGCGGCGCCTTTCAGTTCGTTGCGGCGCTCCTCGAGGTCCGTGATGTCCGCAAGATCGTGCTGGGTGACGTGCGGCAGGTTGATCCAGCTCGCCTGCAGGCGCGGCCCCGAAATTTTCTGGATGCGGGTCAGCGGCTGGAGTTCGATCTCGCCGAACTTCGCGAAATCGACACTCGGCGGTTTCGGCAGTGCGGTCGCGCCGGCGCCGGGGGCCGCCCGGTCGCCATCGAGTATCGACTTGACGAAAGCCTTCACGTCTTCGTGCAACACGCGGCCCTTGGCACCGCTGCCCTTGACGCTCGCGAGGTCGACACCGAGTTCCCGCGCGAGCTTCCTGACCGACGGGCTGGCGTGCGACCTGGCGAAACCGGCCTCGTTGATCGTCGGCAGCTTGCTGCCGGGCTGCTTACTTGCCGGCGGTGGCGGTGGTGGCGGCGGTGGCGGTGGCGACGAGGGTTCGGCCGGCGTCGGCGCGGCCGTCGTGGACGCAGCTTCGGGCTCGGCGGCAGACCCGCCGGAAGCCTCTACCACCGCGAGTTCGGATCCCTCGGAGACCTTGTCGCCGACCTTTACGCTGACGGAGACCACCTTGCCGCCGGTCACGGCCGGCACGTCCATCGCGGCCTTGTCCGTTTCCAGTGTGACCAGCGGGTCTTCCTCGCCGATCACGTCACCGGTCGCGATATGTACCTCGATGACCTCGACGTCCTCGAAGTCGCCGAGATCGGGGACGACGAGTGTCTCGTGGCTACCGCCGGACGGTGCTTCGCGCTTGTCGTTCGTCGAGGCGGCCACGGCGGGTTCGGCCGGCGCTTCGCCAGCCGACGCAGGCGCAGGCGCGGCGTCGGTATCGGTGGCGTCCGCCGACTCGATCGTCATTGTCCCGATCACGTCACCACTGTTGACGGTGTCGCCGGTGGCCACGGTCAGGGAGTCGATCTTTCCGTCCTCGGGGGCCGGGACGTCCATCGCGGCCTTGTCGGTCTCCAGCGTGATCAGGCCGTCTTCCCGTTCGACGGCATCACCCGCCGCGACGAGGATCTCGATCACCTCGACGTCCGCAAAATCGCCCAGGTCGGGTACGACGATATCAATGCTCTTTGTCATCGCGTTGCCCTGCCGTCTACAGCCGTACCGGATCCGGCTTGTCCGGATCGATCCCGTATTTGACGATCGCCTCCGCGACGGTCTTCTGATCGAGACGACCGTCGTCGGCCAGCGCCTTGAGCGCCGTGACGGCGATGTAACGGCGGTCGACCTCGAAGTGCTGGCGCAGGGCGTTGCGGTCGTCGCTGCGGCCGTAGCCGTCCGTGCCGAGCGAAACGAACGTGCCGGGCACCCAGCGCTGGATCTGGTCCGGCACGATCTTCATGTAGTCGGTCGCCGCGATATAGGGCCCCGGCCGATCGGCGAGGCACTGCTCGATGTAGCAGAGGCGTGGCTCTTCCGCGGGGTGCAGCTGGTTCCAGCGCTCGATCTCGAGCGCCTCGCGCCGCAACTCGTTGAAGCTCGTCACCGACCAGATATCGGTCGGGATATCGAAGTCGTCCTCGAGCAGCTTCCCAGCGGCGATGACCTCGCGCAGGATCGTTCCCGAGCCCATCAGCTGCGCGCGTACCTTGCCGGGCTTCTCGCTGACGTCGAGCAGGTACATGCCCTTCAGGATGCCGTCCTCTACGCCGGACGGCATCGGCGGATGCACGTAATTCTCGTTCATGCAGGTGACGTAGTAGAAGACGTTTTCCTGCTCGCCGATCATGCGCCGCAAGCCGTCCTGGATGATGACCGCGAGCTCGTAGGCATAGGTCGGATCGTAGGAGCGGCAATTCGGCACGGTAGACGCGTGCACGAGGCTGTGCCCGTCCTGGTGCTGCAGGCCTTCGCCCGCGAGCGTCGTGCGGCCGGCCGTACCGCCGATCAGGAAGCCGCGCGCCTGCTGGTCACCGCCCGCCCAGATGAAGTCGCCGATGCGCTGGAAACCGAACATCGAGTAGTAGATATAGAACGGCACCATCGGCACGTTGTGGTTCGAGTACGCCGTACCGGCGGCCAGCCACGAGCAAAAAGCGCCGCCCTCGTTGATGCCTTCCTCGAGGATCTGGCCCTTCTTGTCCTCGCGGTAGTACATCAGCTCGCCCGCATCTTCGGGTTCGTAGAGCTGGCCCTTGGAGGCGTAAATCCCGATCTGCCGGAACATGCCTTCCATGCCGAAGGTCCGCGCCTCGTCCGGCACGATCGGCACGATGTGCTTGCCGATCTGCTTGTCCCGTGCCAGCGCCGTCAGGATGCGCACGAAGGCCATCGTCGTCGATGCCTCCCGCTCGCCAGTGCCGTCGAGCTGGCTCTTGAAGATCTCGAGTTCGGGCACCTTGAGCTTCACCGTCGTCTTGCGGCGGCGTTTCGGCAGGAAACCGCCGAGCGCGCTGCGGCGTTCGTGCAGATACTCGAGCTCCGCGCTGTCGGCCGGCGGCTTGTAGAACGGCACGTCTTCCAGCTCCTTGTCGGAGACGGGAATATTGAAGCGGTCGCGGAAGACCTTGAGCGCCTCGATATCCATCTTCTTCGCCTGGTGAGCGGTGTTCTGGCCTTCGCCGGCCGAACCGAGGCCGAAACCCTTGACGGTCTTGGCGAGAATAATGGTCGGTTTGCCTTCGGTCTTCATCGCCGCGTCGTAGGCCGCGTACATCTTGAGCGGATCGTGACCGCCGCGGTTGAGCCGCCAGACCTCCTCGTCCGACATGTTGGCCACCATCGCCGCGGTCTCCGGGTGTTTGCCGAAGAACTTCTCGCGCACGTAGGCACCCGAGCGCGCCTTGTAGGTCTGGTACTCGCCGTCGACCGTCTCTTCCATGACGCGCCTGAGGAGTCCCTTGTGATCCTCCGCGAGCAGCGGATCCCAGCGGGAGCCCCAGACGACCTTGATCACGTTCCAGCCGGCGCCTCCGAAGGCTGCCTCGAGCTCCTGGATAATCTTGCCGTTGCCGCGTACCGGGCCGTCGAGCCGCTGCAGGTTGCAGTTGACGACGAAGACCAGGTTGTCGAGGCCCTCGCGCACGGGCATCGTGATGGCGCCCATCGATTCGGGCTCGTCCATCTCGCCGTCGCCGAGGAACGCCCAGACCTTGCGATCCGACGGCGGCACCATGCCGCGATGCTCCATGTAGCGAATGAAGCGCGCCTGGTAGATTGCCATCATCGGGCCGAGTCCCATGGAGACCGTCGGGAACTGCCAGAAGTTCGGCATTAGCCAGGGGTGCGGATAGGACGACAGTCCGTGCCCGCCCGCTTCCTGGCGGAAGCGTGCGAGCCGGGATTCGTTGAGGCGGCCTTCGAGGTAGGCGCGCGCGTAGATGCCCGGCGCCGAATGGCCCTGGATGAACACCATGTCACCCGGATGATTTTCGGAAGCGCCGCGCCAGAAATGATTGAACCCGACCTCGTACATCGTCGCGGACGAAGCGTAACTCGACAGGTGTCCGCCGTACTCGGTGCTCTTTAGATTTGCCTTTACGACCATCGCCATCGCATTCCAGCGCAGGAAGGCCTCGATACGACGCTCGAGCGAACGGTCGCCGGGATATTCCGGCTGGCGCCCCGTCGAGATCGTGTTCAGGTACGCCGTGTTCGGGCTGTACGGCAGGTAGGCGCCGGACCGACGGGCGAAGTCGATCATGCGATTCAACAGGAAGTGTGCCCGCTCGGGTCCGTGCTGCGTCAGCACGGAATCGATGGATTCCAGCCACTCGCCGGTTTCGACCGGATCGATATCGTCGAAAGGATTGAAGCTTGTCATAAAAGGTCCGTTCTTTATGGCAGGGCCGGCGCCGGGAAGCCGCGTGAATTCGGCCGGTCAGCCTGCTAGGATCAGCGCCCGGCGGTACCCGACCGGGTGCCGTCGGTTTCGGGGCGTCATCTTCGACGTTTGGGCCGACACGGTCAAGCTAAGTAGCGGAAACACATACATATGCAACCACTTTTGCCCCGCCTCGACGGCCTGCGCATCGTATCCCAGGTCGGTCGCCTCGATGCCACGTCACTGGCGAAGGTCGACCAGCTCGTGCTCCTCGTTCCCGAAAGCTCGCCCGAGAAACTCTGGAGCACGATTCCCGGTGGGAAGAAACTCCGGGCGCTGACCCGGAAACGCCGCGCCGACAGCGTGCCGGCAGCGGTCAGCCGGGCGAACAACGACCGCCAGACGCTCATTGTCACCGGCACTGCCAAACCGGAGTCCAGCGCGTTCGAGCGGCTGACGCTGGCTCGCGAGCTGGTTGCCGAGGCCACGACCGAGAACGCCGGGATACTGGGAATCGCCGTCGTCGGGATGGACGCCGAGGACACCGCAGCGTGGCTCGAGGCACTGGTGTCGGCCGCGCTGGCCGCGGGCGCTCCCATGCCCGAATTCAAGCGAAAGTCGAGCCCTGCCCGGATTCGCAGCATCCGGCTGCTGGCCCTGTCCACGAAACCGTCGCTCGAGCGGGCCCGCGCCGAAGCGCGCGGCAACCATCTCGCCCGCTGGCTCACGTCGCTGCCGCCGAACAAGCTGGACGCCGACGCCTACACCGAGGTTGCCCGCTCGCTTGCTGAGTCGGAGGGCTGGGAGTTCCGGCGCTACGGTATCGCCGAACTCGAGCAGCTCGGCGCCGGCGCCTTCCTGGCCGTTGCCCAGGGCAACGCCGACGACTCGGCCGGCATCATCCGGCTCCGCTACCGTCCCGAAAAGGCATCGACCACGCCGGCCGTCGCGCTCGTCGGCAAGGGCATCATCTTCGACACCGGCGGCACCAACCTGAAACCGTTCCAGTCGATGCTGGACATGCACGGCGACATGCAGGGCAGCGCTGTGGCACTGGGCACCCTGCTCGCCCTCAGCGATCTCGATGTCCCCTTCACGGTCGACTGCTGGCTCGCGATCACCGAGAACCGGACCGGACCAACGGCCTACAAGTCGCAGGATCTCGTCACCGCGCTCAACGGCAAGACGATCCAGACCATCCATACCGACGCAGAGGGCCGCATGGCCCTCGCCGACACGCTCACGCTGGCCAGCCGGGAGTCGCCGGGCGTCATGATCGACTACGCGACGCTGACGGGATCGTGCATCGATGCCATCACCACACGCTACGCCGGCGTATTCACCAACCGCGCCGACTGGCATCCGCGGCTCAAGCGCACCGGCCGGCGAGCGGGCGAGCGGGTCTGGCCGTTCCCGATCGGCGACGAGTTTCTCGAAGACCTGAAAAGCCCGGTTGCCGACCTGATGCAGTGCACCGTGAAGGGCACCGGCGACCATATCTACGCGGCGAGCTTTTTGTCCGAGTTCGTCGACAACGACACGCCGTGGATTCACGTCGACCTGTCCGCCGGCGAGCACGAGGACGGTCTCGCCCACATTCCGACGAAGGTGACGGGATTCGGCGTGCGGCTCACGCTGGCCCTGCTGCTGGACGAAAAGATCGGCGAGGCAGCCTGACGATGGAACGCGAAATATCCATGGCAAACCGATTCCGCGGTTTCCTGCCGGTCGTCGTCGACGTGGAAACGGGTGGCTTCAATTCCAAAACGGACGCACTGCTCGAAATCGCTGCCGTGATGGTCGGATTCCGCGACGACGGTTCGCTGGAACGCCGCGAGACAGTGCGTTATCACGTGAAGCCTTTCGAGGGCGCCAATATCGAGGCCGCCTCGCTCGCCGTCAACGGCATCGACCCGGACCATCCGCTGCGCCCTGCGATCGACGAACGCGACGCTCTGGGCCGGGTTTTTCGCGAGGTCCGCCGGGCGGTAAGGGAAAGCGGCTGCAGCCGAGCAATCCTGGTCGGTCACAACTCGGCGTTCGACCTCGGCTTCCTGAACGAGGCCGTGGACCGGGCAGGCATCAAGCGCAACCCCTTCCATCCCTTCTCGAGCTTCGATACCGCCACGCTGTGCGGCATCGCCTTCGGGCAGACGGTGCTGTCGCGGGCCGTCAAGGCCGCCGGCTTCCCGTGGGACGACGAGGCGGCGCATTCAGCGGCTTACGACGCCGAGATTACCGCCGATATCTTCTGTGAGGTCGTCAACCGCTTCGCGCCGATCTTCGAGATGTCCTTCGGAAACCCGAAGGCAGACTAGTCGGCGGCCGCCTCCGCGGTCGCTTCTTCGACCAGTGTCTTGAGTTCACCGGACTGGTACATCTCGATGACGATATCCGAACCGCCGATCAGTTCGCCCTTGACGTACAGCTGCGGGAACGTCGGCCAGTTCGAGTACGTCTTGAGGCCTTCGCGGATCTCCGGGTCCTCGAAGATATTGACGAAGGCGTACGGCCGACCGATCGCGTTCAGTGCGGCCACGGCCTGCCCCGAGAATCCGCACTGCGGGAAATCCGGGCTGCCCTTCATGTAAAGAAGCACGTCGTGTGACTTAAGCTGTTGCTCGATTCGGCTGTTTACATCGTTGCTCATTGTTTGCTTCCTGAGTGGTGTGTTTCCTGAATACGCGGGTTCCAGAACATCCGCTTCACTGTGACCGGTCCTCGACCCGGATCCGATTGATCACCGCGGTCACTCCGGTCACGCCTCGCGCGATTCGGTAGGCCTGGTTACGTGCCTCGTAGCTCCCGACCGTGCCGGTCAGGGTCACGCGGCCGCTCACGGACCCGACCCCGACCTCGAACACGCCAACGACCGGGTCGTTCACGTAACGTCCCTTGATCTCGGCCACGATCGTCGTGTCTCGCGCTACTTCGGCGGCGGTCCGCTCGCTGGCATCGCCTCCGTACGTTCCGCCTCCGCCCGTCATCATCAATGAGGAGCATCCGGCGAGTATCAAGTGCACCGCGAACAGCGGCAGGTTGCGAATCGGGCCCCGCTTCATGTCGCTAGTCTACCGTTTCGGCTTTCGTCCGGTGCATGAGATCGTCGATGATGTCCCACTGTTTTTCCTTCGAGAACGACGCCCAGCCCGAGATCTCTGCCAGCGTGCGATGGCATCCCTGGCAGACGTCGGCGTCGTCCAGCGTACAGATCGAGACGCAGGGCGATGCCGGGTACAGCGCGCGATTGCTTCGCGCGATGGCGTTCAAGCGAGCTCGTGTTCGGGACGTAGTCAAGAAAAATCAGCCAGTTGCCTGCAGGTAAGCGATACCGAAGCCCGTCGAGACTTGGGTCGACAGAGCCTCTATAATACCGGGCCTTCGCGGCCGGCGACACGCCGGATACGTTCGAGAAGCAAAAACGCATAAAAACAACGGAGAACGATTCAATGAATCCCTTGAAGAGCGTCCCGGGCACGATCATCAGCGGTATCGTGCTCGCCGTCATCCTGATCGGCGTGACGATGTCATCGCTGGACTCCTACGACCAGGCAGGTGCTGCAATCATCTGGCTGCACGTCCTCGCGGGCATCACCTGGATCGGGCTCCTTTACTACTTCAATTTCGTCCAGGTTCCGGCGCTCGCGGAAGCGGCCGGCGACGAAGGCGGTCCCGGCGGCGCCGGTATCACGAAGTACGTCGCGCCGCGCGCGCTCTGGTGGTTTCGCTGGGGTGCCGCCTTCACGTGGCTGACCGGCGCCGCCTACCTGGGCCACCGCGGCCAGTTCGACGACGCCTTCACGCTCGGACTCATGGGCGACACGGTCAATACCTACGCCCTGACGATCGGCATCGGTGCCTGGCTCGGCACGATCATGCTGTTCAACGTCTGGGTGCTGATCTGGCCGAACCAGAAGAAGGTTCTCGGCATGGTCGCCGCAAGCGACGAGGAAAAGGCAAAAGCCAAGAACATCGCCTTCCTCGCCTCGCGGTCGAACACGCTCATGTCGATCCCGATGGTCATGAGCATGGTCGGCGCCCACCACGGATTCATCATGTAGACCGGCCAGTACACGGAAACGGGGCCCGGCCTTGACGCCGGGCCTCTCCGTTTCCGGGACGCGATCACCATGCCGAGCGACATCCCGACGGACTCCGTCCAGAAGAACGTGACCGACGCGCTGGCCGAGGATATCGGCAGCGGCGACCTGACCGCCGCCCTGATCGATGCCGACGCCGTCGTCGGTGCCCAGATCGTCGCCCGCGAAGCGCTGATCGTCGCCGGCCGGCCCTGGGTCGACGAGGTGTACCGTCAGCTCGACGAGCGCATCATCGTCGACTGGTACATCGACGACGGCCGTGACGCCGATGCAAACGACGTCATCTGCAAGCTGGTCGGCCCTGCCCGGCCGATCCTGTCCGGCGAGCGCACGGCGCTGAATTTCCTGCAGACCCTGTCCGCCACGGCAACGACGACGGCCCGCTACGTCGCGGCCATCGCGGGAACACGCACGCGCCTGCTCGATACGCGCAAGACGCTGCCGGGACTGCGGCAGGCGCAGAAATATGCCGTGCGCCAGGGTGGCGGCCACAATCACCGCGCCGGGCTCTACGACGCCATCCTGATCAAGGAGAATCACATCAAGGCCGCCGGCGGCATCCGGGAGGCCCTCGCGGCGGCGGCACGTGCGGGTGACGGGGTGCTGGTCGAGATCGAGGTCGAGTCGCTCGACGAGCTCCGGACCGCGCTCGATGCGGGCGCCAGCCGGATCCTGCTCGACAATTTCTCGCTCGACGAACTCGGGCGCGCGGTCGAGATCAACGCCGCCTACGGCTACGTCGCCGCCGAACTGGAGGCATCAGGCAACGTCACTATCGAGACCATCCGGGCGATCGCCGACACCGGTGTGGACTACATCTCCACCGGGGCAATCACCAAGAATGTCGAGGCCTCTGACCTCTCGATGCTGTTCCGCATCGACTAGCAGGACGCCGGTCCCGGGCACGCGAACCCGGGCGGTCGCCGAGCGACTGCACGGCGACCGCGTTTACGCCACGGCGCGCGTCACGCGCTTGGGTTCGGACACGCCGTAACCCTGGGCATAGTCGATATCCATGCCGCGCAGCATCGTGATGATTTCTTCGTTTTCCGCGAACTCGGCAATCGTCTTCTTGCCGGTAAGCCGTCCGATCTGGGCGATCGAACGCACCATCTCCCGGTCGATCGGGTCGTGCAGTATCTCCTTGACGAAGCTGCCGTCGATCTTCAGGAAATCGACCGGGAAGTGTTTCAGGTAACCGAATGAGGACAGCCCGGTCCCGAAGTCGTCGAGGGCAAACTTGCAGCCCAGTTCCTTCAACGCGTTGATGAAGCGATTGGCCTGCGAGTAGCTCGCGATGGCGGCGGTTTCGGTGATCTCGAAACAGATCTTGGTGGCATCCAGCCCGCTCATCTGGAACTGGTTGACGACGAACGGCAGGAACTTCTCGTCCCCGAGGCTCTTGCCCGAAAGATTGATCGAACACAGCGCCAGTCTCTCCCGCTCATCGGCTTCCGACACTAGCCAGCGGAAGGTGTTGCGGATCACCCAGCGATCGATCTCCGGCGTCTTGTCGTAGCGCTCGGCCGCCTCGATAAAGAGTGCGGGCGAAATCACGCCGCCGTTCTCGTCGCGCATCCGCAAGAGAATTTCGTAGTGGGCGCCGTCCTCGGCCTCCCTGAGCGGCAGGATCGTCTGCCGGTACAGTTCGAAGCGATTCTCCTGCAGCGCGTTGGTAATTCGAGCCGCCCACTGCATCTCGCGGCGGCGCCGCATCAGGTTGATGTCGTTTTCCTGGAAGCTGTGGATGCGATTGCGTCCGGCGTCCTTCGCATGTGCGCAGGCGCTGTCGGCGGCCGTCAGCAGCGCGGCCACGTCTTCGTTGTCGGCCGTGATCGGCACGACGCCGATGCTGACGGTCAGCGTGAACGGTCGCTCGTCCCACTTGAAGGTGAACTCGGAGATCGCGGTGCGCAGCGATTCCGCGGTCTGCATCGCCTCGTCGAGATTGCAGCTCTCGAGTAATACGCCGAACTCGTCGCCCCCCAGCCGCGCCAGCGTGTCGCGCCAGCGAATCTTCGACTTGAGCAGCGCGCCCAGCTGGCCGAGCAGCGCGTCGCCGGCGCTGTGGCCGCAGGAATCGTTGACGATCTTGAACTGGTCGAGATCGAGATACAGGAGCGCGTACGAGGTCTCACGCGCCCTTGCGCTCTTGAGGGCACGCTCGAGGCGCGCCTCGAACTCACGCCGGTTGACGAGGCCGGTCAGGATGTCGTGCGACGCGTGGTAGCTGAGGCGGCGATTGAGTTCGCGCGCTTCGCTGACATCGTGGAAAACGAGCACCCCCCCCGTCACGCGGCCCTTGCCGTCCCGAATCGGGGACGCCGTGCTCTCGATGTAGAGTTCGTTGCCGTCGCGACGGATCAGGAGCGTCGGCCGCACCGACTTGATGCGTCGATCGCGGCTGATCGCGACGCCCATCGGATTCTCGAGCGGCTCACAGGTTTCCTCGTGAAAGGCCCGGAAAATCTCGTCGATCGGCCGCCCGCTCGCGTCGTCCACCCGCCAGCCCGTGAGTTCCTCGGCGATAGGGTTGATGTACTCGACGTTGCAGTCCGCATCGGTCGTGATGACGCCGTCGCCGATCGACTGCAGCGTGATCTGCGCGCTTTCTTTCTCACGGAACAGCGCGTCTTCGTAGATCTTGCGTTCGGTGATGTCGGCCTCGACGCCGACGATCCGGATGAGCCGCCCCTTCGGGTCGACGATCGCCTTGGCGCGGCTCGTCATCCAGCGCCAGTCGCCGTTCTGGTGTTTCATCCGGTGGGTGGACTCGAAAAACGGCAGCTCGCCTTCCAGGTGGCGGCGCATCAGCGACTGCACGCGGGCCATGTCGTCCGGGTGGACGAGGCGGTACCAGTCGATGTCGAGTTCGGCTTCGTCGAGCGGGTAGCCGAGCATGCGGCGCCAGCGTGGCGAGAGCTTGAGGCGCTTGTTGGGTGCGTCGAAATCCCAGACACCGTCGTTGGCGGTCGCGGCGATGAGCTCGTTCAGTTCCTCGTGGTCACGCAGCCGCTCCTTGTCCGCGAGCCGTTCGAGCCCGGTGGCGAGCGACGCCGCAAAGAGCTTGATCAGCAGGTTCAGGCTGGCGTCCCAGTCCTCGGTCGGAGCGTCGTTCATCACCGCAAGGAAGCCCGCGATTTCGCCGTTGACGGCGAAACCCGTCAGCAGCATCGAGCCGATGTGCAGTTCGTTGAGGCGTGCCAGCTCGCCCGCAGCCTTGCTCGTCCCGGTAACGGTGTCACTGACCTCGACCACGCGCAGGTGCGCCAGCCGGTCGGTCAGCCAGGGCCATGCGTCGAGCGCCTCACCGGTGAGCGCCTCGGCGCGGGCCTGGGAGAAACCGGTACGCGCTGCAAACACGGTCTCGAAATGCGCGCCGTCGTCATCGACCAGCACGAGGCAGGCCGAATCGCAGCCGGCCGCCTCGGGGACTTCGTCGACGAGACGGGCGAGCGTCTCATGGAGGTTCCGGGCATCGAGGCTTTGCAACGCGACGGCGATGCGCGTCTGCAGCGCATCCACGGCGCCGCGGGTACGGGTGCCGGCACGCGGGCGTCGCGCACGGATCATCGTCGTACTGGTGTCAGATGTCGACGTCATCTAACCGCGTGCTGTAGCTGCCATATAGCGATAGGCCCCTCCGGGAGGTACCCGGCCCTGCCCGATGCTCGCATTTTGACAGCTTGGTACAGGAATACAAGATAAGTTCCTGTATTTTTTTAGCTTTATGTCGCGCGTCGATGGTATCCGGAGGCTTGTGTCAACGCGCAGCGCGCCAGCGCGTTAACAAGACGACCGGGCAGGATTTCAGATGATCGGCCGCCGGTTTAACCCCGCCGGGCCGCATCGTGCGTTTACACCGATACTGGAGCCGACGTCGTTTCGACAGTACAGCGTAACAACCCCTGATTCCCCCAAGAGTTTCGCTGTTACCACTGGCTCGACCCGCCGCAAGCAATTTGCGGCGGTTTTTTTTTGGGCAAAGTCTCGGCTCGACGCTAAGCGTCGAGCGGCACGGGATAACCGGTCTTGAGGAACAGCAGAGCGCCCTCGGTGCCGGCCACAATGCGCTCGACGCCATGCCCCGGGTCCCGGATCCAGGTGCCGGCCGGGCAATCGTCGCTCCTCCCCGTCAGCGTCCCCTCGAGTACCAGCATCTCCGCAATCCCGGCGCCCGCCAGGCCGCGGTATTCCGCGCCCGGTGCGAGTCGCAGCAACCGGACCCGCTCGCTGCCGAAGCTGTGCAGCTCGAGCGTCTCTACGCCGGTGTCGCCACTCGCATCGCGGGCAGCGGCCGTCGTATCGACGACGACCGGCGTGGTGTCGTCCCGTTCGAACTGGTGCAGCTTGACGAAGATCGTGCAGCCTTCGGGGCCTACACGCGGCGTATGCGCCGTGCCGATCGGGTTGCGGACGTAGGTTCCTCGCGGGTATTCCGCGTGCTCGTCGGCGAAGACACCCTCGAGCACGAAAAACTCCTCGCCGCCGCCGTGGACGTGGCGTGAGAACCGGCTGTCGGGAGCATAGCGGACGAGGCTCGTCGCCCGGGCCACTTCCTCACCGATACGATCCAGCATCATCCGCTCGACGCCGGGCATCGGCGACGGCACCCAGCGGTAGTCGGCCGGCCTGATGACGACGCGGCGGCTGAAATCGGCGTTGATTTTCACAAAGCCACTCCGGGCACTGCAGCTGCGGGTTCCACCCGGCACCCGGCGCTTTCCATCGAAACCCTCATCGTCAGCTGTCCAGCAGGCTGTAAGGCCCGCCCTTCTCGAGTGCCGCACGATAGGCCGGCCGCTCGCGGACGCGTTCGAGGTACGCGGCGAGGCGAGGATACCGGCCGGACAGGTCGTTGCGAACGGCGGCCGCCTCGACCGCGAAGCTCATCTGCACGTCCGCCGCCGTAAAGTCCTCGCCCGTGAACCAGGTCGAGGCCGCCAGCGTCGCCTCGAGGAAGTCGAGGTTGCGCTCGATGGAATGATCCAGGTAGCCCTTGCGGACCTTGTCCGCGATACCGCGCGTTACCGGCTTCAGGAAAAACGGCACCGGCGCGGATTCGATGCGGCTCATGACCAGCGACAGGATCATCAGCGGCATGAAGCTCCCCTCCGCGTAGTGCATGAAATACCTGTACTGGCCGTGCGCAGGGCTCCCCTCGGGCGGCAGCAGCCTGCCGTCGCCGTAGCGCTCGACGAGGTACTCGATGATCGCGCCGGACTCGGCGACCGTCGTGTCCCCGTCGGTCACGATCGGCGCCTTGCCGAGCGGATGGATCGCGGTCAGTTCGGGCGGCGCCAGCTGCGTCTCGGGATCCCGCTCGTAGCGCCGGACGTCGTAGGGCACGTCGAGTTCCTCGAGCAGCCAGAGGATGCGCTGGGACCGTGAGTTTTCCAGGTGATGGACGGTGACCATGTTCAGAGCAGGCCCTCGAGGTAATCTTGCATCCGCTTCCGCTCCGCCGGGTCGGGGAGGCGACCGAGCCCGGCCGAGAGATTGTCCAGCGCATGCTTCGGGTTGGCGGTCTCGGTCAGCACGCACGTGACCGCCGGATGCGACAGGATGAACTTGAGCGAAAACTGTGCCCACGACGCGCAGTCGAAGTCGGCCGCCCAGGCCGGCAATTCGCGGCCGCGCACGATGTCGAACCAGCGGCCGTTGATGAACGGCCGGTTGACGACCACGGCCACCCCCAGGTCCCTGGCCATCGGCAGCACACGCTCCTCGGCTTCCGGCTCGAGCAGCGAATAGTTGACCTGGAGGACATCCACCGTCCCGGTCTGCATCAGCTTCATCATATCCGGGTACGCGGCCTGCACGTGGCGGGAGACTCCGATATGGCGCGTCAGTCCCTTGGCCTTCCACTCCCTGAAGGTATCCCAGTGCGGCACCGCATCCTCCGGGTAGTTGTGCATCAGGTCGAGCGCCTGCCGGCCCGTCAGCGCCAGCAATTCCCGCGCTTCCCGTGATGACTTCTCTGCATCCGCGCCCGCGAAGTAGGTGCCGAGAAATACGTCGTCCACGGCATCGAGCGATTGCGCCGCCTCGACGACGACGAAGCTGCTCGACCCGCGGCAGTCGACGTAGCGGCCCCCGGCATCGAGCAGGCGGGCGATGACCGCTGTCGACGTCGCGAGATCACCCTCGCGGAAGGCATTGGAATTACCGAGCCCGATGATCGGCAGCTTCTCGCCGGAGGACGGGATCTCCCTCGTCGGCAACTGCTCGCGGAGCATCCCGGCGATTGCCGCCCCCGGAAGCATCCCGCCGGCGATGGCGGCCAGCCCGGAAGCCTCCAGGAAACGTCGTCTGTCGATCATCACAACTCCTTGAACGGGCGGGACGCCATCTGTCCCGGGGCGCTTACGATAACGCAGCTGAAGCGCACGGTGGAGCGGTTTCCGTAATCGGAAGGGAGATTCACCGCGAGAGCATCGACTCGCGGTCCGGCTACCAGTGACCGGTGCCCGGCTCGCCCTTGACCGGCCCGACGATCTCGTCGGTCATCCAGCCCCCGTAGAAGCCGCCGGGCTGTGGCCGGACTCGTTCGCCGTCAACGAAGCAGGCCACGCGTCCCGGGTAGAAGCCCAGGTAGCCGCGGACCGGGGCGAACGCTCCGCTCGCGGTCGGATAGGACCAGCCGACGGGTTCGGCCTGCCCGGCCAGGCTCCAGTACGTCGCCTCGCCTTTCCATTCGCAGAAGGACCGACCGCTCGCCGTCTCCAGCGCGCCGTCGGCGATGCTCTCCGGCGGCAGATAGAACGTCGGCGGGCTGGCCGTCTCCAGCACCCGCCACGCAGCGTCGGTGGCCGCGATCAGCCGATCACCGGCGTAGACCTCGACGCGTCGAGCGTCCCGCAGCACGGCCGGCGGTCGCGGGTAGTCCCAGACCGACTCCTGCCCCGGCCCGGGCTCGATCGCGAAATCGGGCCGTCTTTGTCCCTCAAATTTCCACATGGCTCCTCGGACCATTTCCGCAGACGCGGGTTCACCTGAGGTCCAAAGCCCAGTGCCTGCGGCCGACGAACCAGAGACAGCCCCGCCGGTTCCCTATGCTTTTGGCCTGTGGAACACTGGGAGTATGCGGGACGTGCCTAGAATTGCCGGAATCGACGGCTGCAAAGCCGGCTGGCTGGTGGTGTGCGAAACACCGCTGCCCGGGCCGTGGAGCTGGTTCGTGGCGGATCGCTTCGAGCGCGTCAGGGAGCGGCTTCACGACTACGACGCGATCGGCATCGACATGCCGGTCGGGATACCCGATCGCGGCCCGCGCGAGTGCGAGGCGCTTGCCCGCCGGGTACTGAGTCCGCGCCGGACGTCGAGCGTCTTTTCGACGCCGATTCGTCCTGTGCTCGGCATAGACGACTACCGGCGCGCCTGCGACGAGCACGAGGCAGTCGACGGCCGCCGCATGAGCAAGCAATCGTTCTTCATCATGGACAAGATCGCGGACGTGGACACCGTGGTTCGGGCATGGCCGGCCTTCGGCGAAAAACTGCACGAGGTGCATCCCGAGGTCAGCTTCGCGGCGCTCGGCGGCGGCGAACCGATGCACCACGCCAAGCGCGACCCGGCGGGCTTCGACGAACGCTTCGAACACCTGGCCGACGTCTTTCCGGAATCCGTGCTGCGGAACGCGCTCGATGCGTTCCCCCGCTCCGAGGTCAGCCGGGACGACGTGCTCGACGCCTTCGCCGTGCTCTGGTCCGCGAAGCGCATCGCGCTGTCGACCGCGGAACGGCTGCCGGCCGAGCCGGCGCGCGATTCCTT
>JAZBNZ010000054.1:0-26432 GCA_036350895.1 Woeseiaceae bacterium | reverse complement strand
TTGGAACTGCGCCCGGGAAGCGCATGCCGGAAGCAAGGCTCGTCGGATGACTCTCAACCGCACCGCCTGGCGTCGCCGCCGCACGGCCCACGGGAAGAGCCCGGGGCCTTCGAAAACCGCTGGAACGAGCGGCGTTACGGGCGAAGCGTTATAGCAACGGGAATCAGGAGTCGCCCTTTATTTCCTCGGCAACTTCCTTCGCGCCTTCCTCGACCTCGTCAGCGGCGTCTTCGGCTCTCTGCTGCATGTCCTCGGCCGCGTCGCTGGCCTCGTCCTGCATCTCGTTCATCGTGTCCCCGGCAGCGTCCATGGCGTCACTGGCTTCCTGCCTGGCTTCATCGACAGCTTCCTGCATGTCGTCAGCCATCGCCCCGGTCTTCTCCTGCGCCGCTTCGACCGTTTCGTCGATCTTCTCTCCGGCACGCTCGGCGGGTCCCTTGTCTTCGGCACAGGCGGCAAGGGCTCCGAGACTGATCAGCGCAAGCCATGTCATCAGCGTTTTCATGGAATTTCTCCGTTGTGACTCCAGTGGACTCACGTTACAGCAACGGTTGCGTAATCGCAACTTTCACTGCCGTCCATGCCCGCCGTCTAGCGGCGCAGAAACAGCGTGATCGCAGAGAGTTGCAGGCGTGCGGGCGCCAGGCGGAACAGGCGTGCCAGCCAGTTCGGCCGGACGGTTGCGCCGAGTTCGAAAAAAGTCCGTCCGCCGGACTCGAGACGCAGCGTCAGTCCGTGCGACGAGAGAAGCTCTCCCACGACTCGAAGCAGGCGCGAACGGGTGCCGCGTGCTCGCGGCACCAGGGCCGAAAGCTCCGACCAGGTCGGAACGTCGAGACGAAGCGCGTTGCCTTCAGCGACGACCTCGAGCGTCCGACCCGACGGCGCCTCCAGTCGAAGTCGACCTTCTGCGTCGATGGGTCGGTAAGCCTCAGGCGCTGGCGCCGTCACGGGCACGAATCTTGAGGGAGCCGTTGACCTTCCACTTCGCATGCTCGGCGTTGTCACCGACACCGCTCGGTACCCAGACTTCTACGTTGTCGGCTTCGTAGGTGATCTCGGCGTTGCGGCCGGTGAGCTTGTCGTAGAGCGAAATAGCGAGTTCGGACCAGTCGTTGGTGTGGTTTGCCATGTGTCTTCTCCTGTTGAACGGGGTTCCGCATCCAGCGGGGTGGAGGGCGACTAGAACAGAAAGCGGATCGCGCAACTACCGGGCGAAATCATGCGAAACATGCTGTTACACGCAGAAACAGGTGGCCGCCAGCCCGGTGCGGCAACCTGCAGGAGACTGCCGTGCGAGAGCGAGGTTTCACTGGCGTCCATGCCGGTCTGCGCCGATAATGCCGCAGAGGGAGTTCGATCGGACCGCCGCGACCGGCGACGAACGTCGAATCCATAACACCGCCAGCGCCAATGATGGATGCCGGCCGCAGCCCACCGTCCGGATCATTGCCTATGCAGCCACACCAGGAGCACCGAAGCCGCGGTACGACGGACCACCCGAACGGCACGCGGCCACGTCGCTCTCGGCTGCCGGCCCTGCTGCCACTCGCCTGCCTTGCATGCCTGGCGTACACCGCGGCCGCGGCCGAGTGGTCAGTCCCGGCAGAGTTGCGTGCCAGCGTCGACGCCCTGACAGAAGCGCAACGCGCGTTCATCGAGTCCGGCGATGTCCTCGAGATCATTCCCGAACGACAGCTGAAGCACGAACTCGGAACGCGCGACCCCGAGGATCTTGCCCGGTTCCTGGGCGACCTGATGGCGCTTGCGGACGAGATGGCCTACGACCCGACGCGCGATATGGGCGCCGCTCCGCTGAACCTGAAGTCGAAGCAATTCAACGCACCGATGCCGACGCCGGCACCGCTCAGGAAGCCGAACCGGGAACCCGGACCATTCAGCGTGCATCGCTACCTGTACCCGACCTCGGGCGTGCCGACCTTCGCCGGCGCGAAGGTCGCCATCTACCCGGAGGATCTCGTTGCAGGCAACGTGGACGTGGCGATCATCGGCGTGCCGAGCAATGCCAGCAGCGGCCGTCGCGATGCCGGCCACGGCCCGGACGAGATGCGCGCGCTCGATACGATCGGCACTCCCGACATACAGTCGCTGGTCGACCCGCTCGACGCCCTCTCCGTCGTCGATTACGGCAACTTCTACGAGGACTGGCAGAGCACCGAGCGGACCGTCGAACACGTCGCCGGCATGGTAGCCGAGACCGTCGCGACCGGCGCTATCCCGATGCTCGTCGGCGGCGACACGTCGATGCTCTACCCGGGTGTCCGCGGCGTGGCCGAAGCCCGCGAGGGGGCCCGGTTCGGGCTGCTGCACTTCAGCGCGCACCCGGACGCAGAGCGCTACGGGGACCACACGATCTCCGACCGGCAGGCGCTGTTTGCGCTGCTCGACCAGGACATCGTGGCAGGCCGCGACGTCGTCGAGGTCGGGCTGCGCGGTCCGGACGTCGATGCCGATACGCTCTCGTGGCTGCGCGACCGCGGCGTCCGCTACCACACGATGGCCGAGATGCGGCAGCGGGGCGCCGACCGGGTCCTGCAGCGCGTGCTGAAGGAAGTCAGGAAAGGACCGGATGCGTTTTTCGTCTCGATCGATGTCAGCGCGATCACACCTGCGGAAATGATCGCCGCCGGGCGCCTGACGCCGGAGGGCCTCGACATCGACGCCGTGACCGGTGCGATTCGCCACGTGTGCGCGTCGAAGGACATCGTCGGCTTCGAGATTACCGACATGGCGCCAATGCTCGATCTCTCGCGCCTGTCGGTCCTCAACGCGAACGCCCTGCTCAACGCCTGCCTGGTCGGCATTGCGGTCCGCCGCTCCGGCCTCGATCCCGACTACGTCCACCCGCTGGCACTCGATCATGGCCAGCGATAGCGAGCGCCCGATGCACGAGACGAAATCCACCCTGGACCCGGCCGCGATTCACCGGGGGCTCCTTCTTGCCCTGCTGCTCATCGCGCCTGTCGCCGGCGCGGAGGACGGGGCGCCAGAGACCCCCGAATACGTCGTCGGCGAGGGCCGCTACCCCTTCGACACGACCGACCCCCGCGACGAGGAATCGCCGCCGATCGAGCTGCCGGACAGCGTCGCGCCGAAGCTCGAGCTGCTGACACCGGATGAACTCGCGTTCCTGAAGAGCGGCCCGGCACGCTTCTTTGCCGGCTCACCGGACGACACCGTCGAGGCGCTCGAGGAGCGGACGCCCGCGGAAGTGAAGGACTGGGTCAACGCCATGCAGCGTGTCGTCAACGGCATGGCCTACGAAGAAGGTCGTGACGCGCCGAACGTGCGCTTCAACATGGATTCCCCGCGCTTCAACGCCTGGCGCCTCCAGCGGCCCCGATCCATGGACCCGCCGCGCGAACCCGGGCCGATCGAACTGGGCCGCTACAGCGGCTACGGCGGCCCGCCGACCTTCGGCGGCCACCCGTTGGCGCTCACGAAGGAAGACCTCGTCGCCGGCGAAGTCGATGTCGCGATCCTGGGCGCGCCGCTGAACATGGGTTCCGGCTGGCGTGACTCGGGCGAACGCGCAACGGCGGAACTCAGGCTGCTCGGCCGGCCGATGGGCAGCGACGACCAGTACGTCCAGATCAATCCGTCCCGGGTACTGAACATCGTCGACTACGGCGACGTGGCCGTGGACAACAACTCGACCGAACGCTCGATGCAGCACGTCCGCGAGATCGTTCGCGAGATCGCCTCGACCGGCGCGGTCCCGATGATCGTCGGCGGCGACCACTCGCTGGAGTACCCGAACGTTGCCGGGCTCGCCGACGTCTACGGCAAGGAGCGGGTCTCGGTCATCCACTTCGACTCGCACTACGACGCCTGGTGGGGACGGGCCGAGCTGATCGGCCACGGCTACCCGGTCTACCGCCTGCTCAACGAGGGCCACGTGCGCCACGAGGATTACATCCAGGTGGGCCTGCGCTCGAGCGGCACCGACAAGTCGGTGTTCAAGTGGATGCGCGAGGGCGGCATGCGCTATCACACGATGGCCGAGATCGAGCGCCGGGGCTGGGACGCCGTCATCGATCGCGTCCTCGCCGAGGCGAGCGAGGACGGCCGCAAGCTGCACATCTCCTTCGACATCGACGTCATCGACCCGGCGTTCACCGTAGCCACCGGCACGCCGGTCGCGGGCGGGCTGAACATGCGCGAGGCGATCACGATCGTCCGCCGGCTGTGCGCCGAGTCGAACGTCGTCGGCTTCGACCTCGTCGAACTGCACCCGGCCCTCGATCCGACCTACAAGACGACGCTGAACAGCGCCCACATCATCAAGGCCTGCCTGGTGGGCCTCGCGATGAATCGCGAGGGACTCACCGAAAAACACTACCTGAGCCCGCTGTCCTCCGAGCACGCGCTCGATGACTACTACGGCGACCAGCAGGAGTACCTCGACGCGACGAAGGCCGAGGAAGAGTAGGCCCTTCCAGGCCGCTCTCGACAACAACTCCTCGCGGCCGGCGAAGCGGCCGACGCAGCCTGCCCGTACTATCAGCACAGCGACTTGATAAGACCGCGCCGCATGCAGCAGCCTGCGCTCAGGAACGACCCGCGTAGTAGTCCCTGACGATCGGCTCGGCCGCGATCCGTTCCTGGTGCTCGGCAAGGCCGGGGGCCAGCCGGTCCACGAAATCGGCCGGCACGTGGTCCAGGTGACCGCCGCGGAGCGAACGGATCTGCACGTAGACCTTGAGATCGGCGACCGTCAGGCGGCCGTCCGCGAAGTACTTGCCGCCGCCGCGCTTCAAGAGTTCGCCGAAGCCCTCGACGAAGGTCCTGAGCCAGCCGTCCATCAGTTCCTTGCGTGCGGTCTCGAGCACTTCTCCCTCCAGGCCGAAGGTACGAACGATGTGATGCAGCATGTCCTCGACGGCATCCATCGTCTCGTCGCAGTACAGCGCCTGCAGGCTGTCCTCCGGGTACAGCCCGGCCAGCTTGCCGACATACCGCAGCATTGCGTTCGACTGCGTCACCGGGATGCCGTCGACCTCGAGCACGGGAGCGCAGCGAAACGGCATTGCGTCCCGCAGTTTCATGAAATCGCCGAAGGAGATTCGGTGGTCCTCGAAATCGAGGCCGGCGGCATTGAAGGCGATCCGCAGCGGCTCGCCGCGGCCGCCGTCGATATCGAAATAGGTCAGTTTATAACGCGTCATCGCATACCCTCGGTGTGCTGGTTGTCGGCAGCCTCGTGCCTGTCCATGTCGTTTCGATCCTGTCGTTGCCAAGTCTAGCAATGCCGGCCGCGCCTGGGTGAGTTCGGCGTTGCCGCCGCCCCCGCGTGTTGGCAACACGGGGCCGAACGCGTAATTTGTCCGCATCGACGGAGTGGAGCCTGAAATGACCGAGGTTTTGACAGCACCGCGCGCGCTGGCACAGTGGGCCGAACGCATGCCCGACCGGGAATTCCTGCTGCAGCCTGCAGACCAGGACCTTCGTGTAACGACCTTTAGAGAGGCGGACGACCAGGCCCGCCGCATTGCGACAGCGCTCACGGAACTCGGCCTGGCGCCGGGTGACAAGGTCGGCATCCTGTCGAAGAACTGCGCCGAGTGGCTGCTGGCCGATATCGCGATCGCCATGGCCGGCATGGTCTCCATCCCGATCTACCCGACCGCCAATGCCGACACCGTGGGCTACATCCTGGAGCACAGCGAGGCGAAGGCCGTGTTCGTCGGCAAGCTGGACGACCCGGCAGGCATCGCCACCGCGATCCCCGGCGACCTGCCCTCGATCGCCTTCCCCTACCCGACCGTGGACTGCCGCTTCGACTGGCGGGACCTGGTTGAGCGCTCAACGCCGCTCGACACCGTGCACGAGCCTGCCGCTGAGGACGTCATGACGATCCTCTACACGTCCGGCAGCACCGGCCGGCCGAAGGGTGTCGTGATCAGCTATCGCGCCTATATCTACGGC
The DNA here is from genome assembly GCA_036350895.1 of Woeseiaceae bacterium. Classification (GTDB taxonomy): domain Bacteria; phylum Pseudomonadota; class Gammaproteobacteria; order Steroidobacterales; family Woeseiaceae; genus UBA1847. The sequence goes on along the minus strand of JAZBNZ010000054.1, from coordinate 20,483 downwards.
TCGACGGCGGCCCGCGACAGCGTCGCGCTGGGGCACGAGGATCGGATTCTCTCCTACCTCCCGCTTGCCCACGTGACGGAACGCATGGCGCTGATCGGTCCTTCGATTTACGCCGGCAGCCGGGTCTACTTCGTCGACTCTCTGGAGACATTCCAGGCCGACCTGAAGCGGGCGCAACCGACACTGTTCGGCTCGGTGCCGAGGCTCTGGGTCAAGTTCCAGGCCGGCGTACACACCAAGATTCCGCCCGAGCGACTGCAGACGCTCCTCGGCATCCCGCTGGTCGGGCGCTTCGTCGCGCGGCGGATCCGCCGGGAGATGGGTTTCGAAAGCTGCAGCAACTTCGCCTCGGGCAGCGCGCCGATCTCGCCCCACACGCTGACCTGGTATCACAGGCTCGGCATACCGATCAGCGAGGGCTGGGGCATGAGCGAGACGAGCGGCCTGTCCTGCATCAACCATCCCTTCCGGGCGAACCGTATCGGGACGATCGGCACGCCGCTCGCGGGCACCGAGCTCAAGGTCTCCGGGGAGGGCGAACTCCTGATCCGGTCCCCGGGACTGTTCACCGAGTATTTCAAGCAGCCCGAACTCACGGCCGACGTCTTTACCGAGGACGGCTTCTTCCGGACCGGCGACAAGGCCGAGTGGGATGCGGATGTCGAAGGTTTTCGCATTACCGGCCGGGTAAAGGACATCTTCAAATCGGCGAAAGGCAAGTACATCGTCCCGGTGCCGATCGAGGCGCGCCTCGGTGCGAACCCGCTCCTCGAACAGGTCTGCGTCATCGGCGCGGGCATGCCGGCGCCGGTCGCCGTCGCGGTGCTGTCGGAGGCGGGCAAGCGCCAGCCCCGGGCCAGCCTCGAGCAGAATCTCGAGACGATGCTCACCCAGGTGAACGCGCGTCTCGAATCACATGAACGGCTGTCGAACCTGCTGCTCGTCGACGACGAGTGGACTCCGGACAACGACCTGCTGACACCGACGCTCAAGGTCAAGCGAGACAATCTCGAAGCCCGCTACCAGCCGCTCCTGCGGCGTAGCCTCGAGAGCACCATTGCCTGGGAGAGCGACCTCTAGCCGGTCGCTGTCCTGCCAGGCCCCCTACTCCGCCAACCATGGATTCCCGCATGCGCAATCTCCAACTACTGCTGATTCTCCTGTTCACCGTAATGCCGGGTCTCGATGCCGACGCCGACGAACGGCGCCCGGTCACCCACGCGGACGTGTGGCTGATGCAACGGCTGGGCACGCCGGTCGTCAGCCCGGATGGCAGCAAGGCCATCGTCAGCGTGACCCAGCCCTCCTACGAGGACGACGAGACCGTCAGCGACCTCTGGCTCATCGACGTCGACGGCAAAGAAGCGCCCCTCCGCCTGACGTCGTCGCCGGCAGGCGAGAGCGACGTCGACTGGAGCCCGGACGGAACGAAGATCGCCTTCAGCGCCGCGAGAGACGAAGACGAGCCCGCACAGATTTACGTGCTCAACATGGCCGGCCCCGGCGAGGCGATCCGGCTCACCGATCTGTCGACCGGCGCCGCAAAACCGAAATGGAGCCCGGACGGCAGCCGCATCGCTTTCGAGAGCCGCGTGTACCGGGGCGCGGCCGATGACGAGGCCAACGCGGCGGAAAAAGCACGCCGCGAAGAACTCGGCTACAACGTATCGGCCTACGAGATGTTCCCGATACGCCAGTGGGATCGCTGGCGCGACGACCTGCAGACGCACCTGTTCGTCCAGGCCGCCGAGCCCGGGGCCGACGCCCGCAACCTGATGCTCGGCAGTGACCTCGTCGCCGCGCCCGGCTTCGGCGGCGTCGAATCGCTGTCCTCGGACTCCCTCGAAGCGGTGTGGACGCCCCGGGGCGATGCGCTCGTGATCAGCGCCACGACGAATCTCGACGATGCGGCGCACGGCCCGGTGTTTCATCACCTCTACCGCGTGCCGGCCGACGCCGGCCGCATCGATGCGCTGACATCCGGCGAAGACTGGAGCTGCCACTCGGCGAAGTTTTCGACGGACGGTGACAGCCTGTACTGCCTCATCGAGCCCAACACCGAACACGTCTACGAACTGACCGAGATCGGCCGCTTCGACTGGGCCGACGGCACCGTCACCGGCGGGCCCGACATCATTACCGGGTCGTTCGACCGCTCGGTCGGCGACATGGCCATCGGCCGGAACGGTCGAACGGTGTTCGTCACGGCGAACGACGCCGGGCGCGTGCGGCTTTACGCCGTCCCTGCCGCCGGCGGCCCTGCGAAAGCCCTGGATCCCGAGAGCCGGGGTGTCTACGCCGGGCCCGCCGTTGCCGGCCGGCATCTCGTTGCGCGCTGGGAAAGCTCGGCGACGCCTGCCGAGATCGTCCGCATCGACCCGCGAACCGGCCGGCACGAGGCGATCAGCGGCTTCAATGCCGAGCGGGCGGCCGAGCTGGACCGCCCCCCGTTCCGGGAATTCTGGTTCGAGAACGACGCCGGCTTCGAGGTCCACAGCTGGCTTGCGCTGCCGCCGGACTTCGACGAGACCCGCAAGTACCCGCTGGTCCTGATGATCCACGGCGGGCCGTTCTCATCGAGCCTCGATGCAGACCACGTGCGCTGGAGCCCGCATCTCCTGGCCGCGCCGGGTTACGTCGTCCTCCTGACCGACTACACCGGCTCGGTCGGCTACGGCGAGGCTTTCTCGCAGGCAATCGAAGGCACCCCGCTGCTCGCGCCGGGCAACGATGTCCTGCGGGCCGCCGACGAAGCCATCAAGCGTTTCGACTTCATAGACGCCGACCGCCAGGCGGCCACCGGCGCCAGCTACGGCGGCCATCTCGTCAACTGGCTGCTCGCGACGACGACGCGCTTCGACACCCTGATATCGCACGCCGGGCTCATCGATCTCGAGGGGCAGTACTCGTCGAGCGACACCGTGTGGCACCGCGAGCGCATGAACGGGGGGCCCGCATGGGACGACAGCCCGGTATGGCATGACGAGAGTCCGTCGAGCTATGCGGGCGACTTCCGGACCCCGATCATGTTCACGATCGGCGAGAAGGACTACCGCGTGCCGATCAACCAGACGATTGCCGCGTGGACCTATGTCCAGCGCATGCAGGTGCCGGCGCGCCTGCTGGTCTTCCACGATGCGAACCACTGGATCATGACGCCGAAGGAAGCGCGCTATTACTGGGAAGAAGCGCATGCCTGGCTCGCGAAATACCTGCAGGACGACGACGGGGACACCGCTACGCGGTAGTCGCTGAGATCGACGCACAAAGGGGGGCGGCGCCGGCGTCCGTCCCCGCCGGCTGGCGCTGCCGCGGCAGTGAACCGCGATCAGTCGCGCGGAGCGATCCGCACGCCGTCGGCGATCCGGTCGCTCGGGTAGGCGATGACCGCGTCGCCCGCCTCGAGTCCGTCACGAATCTCGGCGACGATGCCGTTGCGCTGCCCGACGTCCACGTGGCCGAGCCGCGCCCGACCATCGTCGGCGATGAAGACCGCCCAGCGTTCCCCGTCACGGAACAGCGCGGTCAGGGGCACCGTCAGCACATCGTCGGCCTCCCAGAGTACGACGCGCGTTTCCACCTGGTAGCCGTGACCGAGCCGCTCCCGACCGGCATCGTCCACGAAGTCGATGATCACGTTGACGCGCTGCTCCTCGATGCCGAGAGCCGAGACCTTCAGGAAACCGAACGGCTCGACGCGACGGACACGACCTTCGAGCGGCTCGTCGCCGCCCCAGTTGTCGATGATCACGCGCTGACCCGCTTCGATCCTGACCGCATCGGCTGACAGGTAGTCGACGATGATCTCGAGATCGCGCGGATCACCGATCTGCATCAGCATGTCGCCCTCGCGGACGACGCGCTCGCTGCGCTCGGTGATCTGGAGGATGCGGCCGCTGACCGGCGCGCTGATCGGGATGCACTCACAGTCCGCATCACTGTTGCGCGTATCGACCGGCGAAACGAGCTGTGCCCGGGCGACCTCGAGCTCGAAGTTACGTACCTGCAGCGCCGCGCGCGCCGTGTCGAGACCGGCGCGGCGCGCCTTGAAATCGCGCTCGGCGCTGTCGAGGTCGCGCTTCGAGACGCTGCCTTCCACGATCAGCTCCCGCATGCGCGCAAGCTCCGCGCGGGCGAATTCGTACTGCGCCTCGGCGTCGGCGACGGCCGCCGCCGCGAGGTCACGATTGGCCTCGGCCGCCTGCACGCTGGCACGAGCCTGTGCCGCGCTGCGCGAATCGAGAAAAGTCGGGTCGCCCGGCTCTATCCTCACCAGAACGGTCTCGTTCGCAGTCACCGGGTCCCCGACGTGCCACTCGATGCGCTGCACGCGGCCGGTAACCGGCGCCGACAGTGCGTATACGTCGTGCACCCGGGTTTCGCCCTCCTCGTCGAGCGTGACGACCAGCCGGGATGGCTCGACCTCGTAGAGGTCCACCAGCACGGCCCGCGGCACGAAGCTCAGCGCGACCGCGATCGCAACTACCGCCACGATCAGGGCCCAGATGATGATGCGCTTCGTGTTCGGCGTCATGGATTACTCCCGCGTTTTCAGGACCTTGATGAGGTCGAGGTGATCGAGTCGGTGACGGACGATCAGCGCCGACACCAGCGTCGCCGCCAGCGCGAAAACTACCGCCAGCCCGTAGGTCGACGGTGCGATCGTCAGGGGCACGCGATACAGCTCGGTGTTGAAGGCGGCGGCCATCAGCCCCGACAGGCCGCGACCGAACAGGCAGCCGAACGGCAGCGCGACAACGATGAGGAAACCGACCTCGCCGAGCAGTATGTAGGAGATCTCACCGCGCCTGAAGCCGAGGACCCGCAACGTGGCGAGTTCCCGGCCACGTTCGGACAGCGAGATCCGGGCACTGTTGTAGGCAACGCCGAAGCCCAGCGCGCACGCGAGCACCGAGAACAGCGTGATGAACACCATGATGTGTTCCACGATCGTCCCGTAGAAGGAGTCGATGGCCGCCTGGCGCAGCATGACGGCCGACACGAGGGGCAGCTCCTTGATCTCGGCATAGAACGCCGCCTCCTGCCGCCGGTCGATCAGGATATTCACGTACTCGGTGCTGGGGGGCTCCTTCAGCATCCGGTTCAGCGCATCGATGTTGATGAACGCCGGCATTGCGATGTAGGTCTCGACGAGGCCGACGACCGGCATGGCGAGCTCGGGCCGCCTTCCCTCGAGCACCTCAAGGTGAACGTCGTCACCGAGACCGACGCCGAGCTTTTCCGCGAGCGTCGTGCCCAGCACGAGCCCCGACGGCGGCACCGGCATGACCGTACCGCTAGCGTCGTCGAAGATCGGCTGCAGCCACGCGCCCTCCTCGAGTCCGGTCAGCGAACCACGGTGCGTACGCGGACCGTTGGACAGGTCGGCACCGACGATTCGCATCGGTTCGACTGCGAGTACACCGGGCAGGTGCCGGAAGTCCCGCAGGATCGCGTCGCCCTGCGGCTCGGCGAGCCCGATCGTCGCGTCCTGGTGCTGTGCCTGGTAGAAGTAGCTTTGTCCCAGGTAGGTGAGCGCATCGTTCCACTGCATCGCGAGGACCAGCAGGGCGACCGACGCCGCGACCCCGAGCATCGTCAGCGCCGATCGCAGCGGCGAACGGACGATATTGCGGACGATGATCCTCGACGGCTGGTCGAGCCAGCGCGCGAGACCGCTTCGCGACATGCCGAAGCGGCGAAACGTGCCCGGGGCGGGCGGCTGCATGGCCTGCGCGGGCGGCAGCGTGGCTGCTCTCCGGACCGCGCCCGTCGAGCCGAGCAGCGCGGCGAACAGGCTGACGCTGACGGCGATCGCCATTGCGGACAGGCTGGGCCGATACAGCAGCAGCGGGAAGCGGAACACGTCCGTGTACATCCCGGTATTCATTCGCCCGAGGTAGGTGCCGCCGACGATCCCGATCACGCTGCCGACCAGCACGATACCGACGACGAGCTTCGCGTAGTGCAGCGCGACCTCGAAGCTGGAATAACCGAAAGCCTTCATCAGGCCGATCTGGCTGCGCTCGGTAGACACGAGGCGGCCGAGCACCATATTCGCAAGGAAAGCGGCGACGACCAGGAAGATCGTCGGCAGGATCAGCGACATCGACTTGAGCTGCTCCATCTCGTTCGAGACGAACCAGTTGGACAGCTGGTTCTTGCGCTCGATGGCGCCGATGCCGCCGTAGCGCTCGAGGAGCCGGTCGACCTGCCTGATGACCGTCGCAGCGTCGGCGCCCCGCTCGAGCGCCAGCGACACGCTGCTGAAGGCACCGTCGAGATCGTAGGCCGCGGCGAGCGCGTCGTGCCCCATCCACACGATGCCGAAACGCTTGTCGTCGGGCATCAGTGCACCCGGGCCCAGCGCATACACGAACTCCGGCGACAGTGCCGTACCGACAATGCGCAGGTTGCGGCGGTGACCGTTGATGATCGCGACGACGGTATCCCCGACGCGAAGGCCGTGCGCCTCGGCGAAAGGTTCGTTGAGCACGACCTCGTCACCGCCGCCGCGCTCCGGCAGGCGTCCGCTCTGGATCGCGAGCTGGTTCAAAACCGGTTGGCGGCCTTCGGGAACCGACACGAAGTTGCCCATGACGGGCTCCGGGAAACCGGCGATATCGAGCGTCGCGTAGCGCGAAACGCGCGTCTGCACGGTGCGTACGCCGGGAATGGCCGCCAGGCGCTGCTCGAGGCTTTCGGGTGCCCGCTTCGTATACGCGAAGACATCGCCGAAGCGGTAGCGCTCGTAGTAGGCGGCCGTCGTCTCCTCGAGCGCCTCGAGGGTCGACAGGGACATGATCAGCGCGGCGATCCCGGCCGCGACGACCAGGCCGATGGCCAGCACCTGGCCGCGGAGGTGCCACAGATCGCGAACGACTTTACGGTCGATGGTCCGCATCACCAGGCGAGCTCCTTCGCCGACCGGCGTTCGCTGTTCTCCTCGACGCTCGCCACGACACCGTCGGCGACGTGCAGGACCCGGTCGGCCATCGAGCCGATCACGGTGTTGTGCGTGATCACCGCGGTCGTCGTGCCGAGTTCCCGGTTCACCTGGTCGATCGCCTCGAGCACGATGATGCCGGTGTCGCTGTCGAGGGCGCCGGTCGGCTCGTCGCACAGCAGAATCTCGGGCTGCTTGGCGATCGCCCGCGCGATCGCGACGCGCTGCTGCTCGCCGCCGGAAAGCTGGGCGGGGAAGTGATCGAGGCGCTTGCCGAGACCCACGATGTCGAGCGCCTCCGCCGGTGCCAGCGGACGCTTCGCGATCTCGGTCACGAGCGCGACGTTTTCCTCCGCGGTCAGGCTCGGGATCAGGTTGTAGAACTGGAATACGAAGCCGACGTGATCGCGCCGATACCGGGTGAGCTCGGACTCGTCGGCGGCGGTCAGCTCGTGATCGCGAAAGCGCACCGTTCCCGACGTCGCCGTGTCGAGCCCGCCGATGATGTTCAGCAGCGTCGACTTGCCGGAACCGGACGGCCCGAGCATCACGATCAGTTCCCCGTCGTAGAGATCGAGGTTGGCGCCGCGCAGCGCATGGACCTCGACTTCTCCCGTCTTGTAGATCTTGGTCAGGTCACGTGCTGTCAGCGTCGCCGTCATGACGAAAGCCCGGGTCTCTGGAAGACCATTGCAGCCGATCGGCCCCGGGGGCTCAATGCGTACTATCACGCATGCGGCCGCGGCCGCTCGTGCCGGGGGTTACAGGCGTGCCAGCGAACGCACGTGTGCAGCGACCGAGGGCCCGAGCGCGGTCGGCGAGTAGCCACCCTCGAGGCAGGAGACGACCCGGCCGCCGGCGAAACGATCGGCCAGTTCGACGATGCGGTCCGTGACCCAGCTGTAATCGGCCTCGGTCAGGGCGAGCCCGCCCAGCGGATCGGCGACGTGGGCGTCGAAGCCTGCCGAGACGAAGATCATCTGCGGCGCGTATGCCTCGATGGCCGGGATCCAGTGATCCAGGATGGCGTCCCGGAACGCGGCGCCGGCGCTGCCGGACGGCAGCGGCACGTTGATCACGTCACCGTCGCTGGAGGCGCCGTTCGTAAACGGATAGAACGGATGCTGGTAGGTCGAGCAGAACAGGACATCCGGGTGGCCGCGGAAGATATCCTCGGTGCCGTTCCCCTGGTGGACGTCGAAATCGAGAATGGCGACCCGCTCTATACCGTCGTGCGACAGCGCGTGTGCCGCCCCGACGGCGACGTTGTTGTAAAGGCAAAAGCCCATCGCCGAGTCCCGGATCGCGTGATGTCCCGGTGGCCGCACGGAGGCGAAGGCATTGGCGACCTGCCCGGCGATGACGAGATCCGTCGCCAGCACGGCCGCACCGGCGGCATGCGTTGCGGCGGCGAGCGAGTCCGGTCCCATGTAGGTGTCCGGGTCGATGCGCACGAGGCCCTCGGCCGGCGCGCGCCGCTCGATCGAATCCAGGTAGTCGGCGGTGTGCACCCGCTCCAGCTGCTCGCGGGTTGCCGCCGGCGCTTCGAGGTGTTCGAGGAAATCCCAGAGCCCCTGCTCGAGCAACGCATCGCGAATCCAGGCGAGTCGTTGCGGACATTCCGGATGGTCATCCGGGACGCGATGACGCTCAAATAGCGGATGTGAAATCAGGGCGGTCGTCACCGCGTCTCCGCTGTATCCGAACGTTTCCCGTTCCCGCAATGCACGGAGACCCGGAAAGGATGGCGCGCCCTGTTTTGCATGCGTCGAGATTGCACCACGAGGCACACCCCATGCAACACATGAGAGCCCAGGGACCGGACATCGCGCCGATCTTCGAAGCGCGTTCGGTCGCACTCGTCGGTGCGAGCGAACGGCCGGGATCGCTCGGTACCGTCGTGCTGAGAAACCTGAAGGAGGCCGGGTTCGAAGGCCCCGTGTACGCGATCAACCCGAAGTATTCGGCGCACGACGATGAGCGCTGCCTGGCCTCGGTCCGCGACATCCCCGAACCGGTCGACCTCGCAGTCATCGTCACGCCGGCGGCCGCCGTGCCGTCGGTGCTGGAGGACTGCGGCGCCCGCGGCATCCGCGCCGCGGTCATTCTCTCGGCAGGCTTCAGGGAGACCGGCGGCGCGGGCCGCTCACTCGAGCAACAGGTGCTGGACGTCGCGCGCCAACACTCGATCCGTTTCATCGGGCCCAACTGCCTCGGTGTCATGCGGCCCGACATCGCCCTGAACGCCACGTTCAGCCAGAGCATGGCGAAACCCGGGAAGATAGCGCTGGTCTCGCAGTCGGGCGCAATGTGCACGGCAATGCTGGACTGGGCGGCACCGCGCAACATCGGCTTCTCCTGCGTCGTGTCGAGCGGCATCGCCGCCGATATCGATTTCGGCGAGATCCTCGACTACCTCGTCATGGACCCCGAGACCCGCGCGATCATGCTGTACGTGGAGGGACTGCACGACGCACGGCGTTTCATCAGTGCGCTGCGCGCGGCCTCGCGGGTCAAGCCTGTCATCGTCATGAAGGCCGGACGCTACGCGGAAGGCCGCAAGGCCGCGGTCTCGCACACCGGCGCACTCGTCGGTTCCGACGACGTGTTCGACGCGGTCCTGAAACGGGCGGGTGCCGTCCGCGTGCACGACTACGCGGACTTCTTCGCGATCGCCGAGACCCTGAATACGGGCACGCGGACTTCGGGACCGCGGCTCGCCATCGTCACCAACGGCGGCGGACCCGGCGTCATGGCCGCGGACTTCCTGATGGACCGCGGGCTGCCGCTGGCGCCGCTGGCGGCCGCCACGTGCTCGAAGCTGGATGCACTCCTGCCGTCGGCCTGGTCGGGCGGCAACCCGGTGGACGTGCTGGGTGACGCGACGGCGGAGCAGTATGCCGGCGCCGTAGCGGCCTGCCTCGAGGACGAAGGCGTCGACAGCGTCATGGCGATCGTCATCCCGCAGGCGATGACGGATCCTACGGCGATCGCCGAGGCGATCGTGAAGATCGACGAATCCTCGGACAAGCCGGTGTTCACCTGCTGGATGGGCGATGCATCGATGCGCGCCAGCCGCACGCTGTTCCGGGAGCACGGCATCCCGACCTACGCAACGCCGGAAGACGCCGTGGAAGCCTTCGCCGCCGCCGCTGTGCATCACGCGAACCAGGAGCTCCTGCTGCAGGTCCCGGAACCCTTCGAGCGCGGCACCGAGCCCGACCGGGACGGCGCCGGTCTCATCATCGAGAATGCGCTGGCCGAAGGGCGGCGCGTCCTCGACATCGTGGAATCGAAAGCCCTGCTAGCGGCCTTCGGGGTACCCATCATCGGCAGCATCCCGGCGCACAGCGCGGCAGAGGCGGTCTCGATCGCCGAGAGCGTCGGCTTCCCCGTCGCAATGAAGATTCACTCGCCCGACATCACGCACAAGTCGGATGTCGACGGCGTCCGCCTCGGCATCGGCAATGGCCGCGACGTGCGGGCGACCTACCTCGACATGATCGCCACAGCGACCGAGCACCAGCCGGACGCCAGGATCCAGGGCGTCCTCATCGAAGCCATGACGGCTTCCGCGCACGGCCGGGAGCTCATGGTCGGCGTGATCAACGACGAGCTGTTCGGCCCGGTGATCAGCGTCGGCCTCGGCGGCACGATGGTCGAACTCATCCGCGACCGGTCCATCGGCATGCCGCCGCTCAACCGCCTGCTGGCACGGCGAATGGTGGACGATTCGCGCGCGGCGACGTTCCTCGGCGAGTTTCGCGGCAAGCCGCCGGCGAACCGCCGCGCGGTCGAGGATGTCCTCATCCGGGTGTCGGAGATGGTCTGCGAACTGCCGTGGATCGAGGAGATGGACATCAACCCGCTGATCGTCGACGCCGACGGTGCCATCGCGGTCGACGCCAGGGTGGTCGTTCGGCCGGTGAGCGCCGCGGCGCGCCGGTATGCGCACGTGGCGATCCATCCGTACCCGAGCAACCTGGCCATCGAGCATCACCTCCTCGACGGGACGCCGCTCACGATACGGCCGATACGACCGGAAGATGCCGAGCTCGAGCGCGAGTTCGTCAACGGCCTTTCGGAACGCTCGCGCTACCTGCGCTTCATGTACGCGATGAAGCAGATCACGCCGCAGATGGTGTCGCGCTTCACGCAGATCGATTACGACCGGGAGATGGCCCTGATCGCACTGATCGATGTAGACGACACCGAGAAGCAGATCGCCGTCGCCCGCTACGTGACCAACCTCGACGGCCGCAGCTGCGAGTTCGCCATCGTCGTCGCCGACAACTGGCACGGCAAGGGCATCGCGACCGAGCTGCTGCGCCGGCTGATCGACGTGGCCAGGGACCGGCGCCTCGACCGGATGACGGGCGTCGTCCTGCGCGAGAACAAGGGCATGCTCGCGCTGGCAGAGGAACTCGGTTTCAAGGCGCGGTCCTCCCCCGAGGATCCGCAGGTCGTCATTATCACGCTCGACCTCTAGGCCTCGCGGCGCGGTCTTCAGGGCTGCGCGCGGGCGGCGACGCGGCGCCGGTACGCATCGCTCAGCCGACGGATACTGTAGGTGCCGACGGTATCGCCGTTGTCGAACTGCTCACCGCGCGCGGTCACCTCCAGCATTGCCTCGCCGATCTGCCGGGCGCGGACCGCGGCGCCGACCGGCGCGAAGAATCCGTACAGCAGTTCCTGGCCGAGATGAGTCGTTTCGGGCGTCGGCCCGATGTAGTCCGGCCGATAGGCGATTACGTCCAGGCCCGTATCGGCCGCCAGTGCGGTAAGCGTCTGCTCCGCGCGAAACTTCTCGCGCGCCCACATCGCCGTGGACTCCGCGGAAATATCGCTCGAGCTGATGTAGTGGAAGCTGGTGCCGGGCCGGTCACCGAGCGCGAGCCATGCTGCAACGAACGTCGCCGGAAAATCGACATGGATTCTCGCGTAGGTCTCCTCGTCGACGCCGATGGAGCTCGTGCCGATTGCCCAGAAGACGGCATCCGCGTCGGCAAGCAGCGGGCGCAGGGACGAGTAGTCGAGATAGTCCGTGTGCATTGACACCTGCACCTTGCCCGCTTCGGCACCGGCGGCGATGCGCGGCGTGGACCGACGCGTAATCACGTGGATCGTGTCGACCCCCGGGTCGTCCAGCGCCGCCGCGAGAATCCCGTCGCCGGCGGTGCCGCTGGCGCCGAAAATCACGATCGTGTCGGCATTGGCTGCCGGCGTGTCCAGCGCCTCGATAGTGCGCGCGTCGAGCGCCACGATGATGGCGATGCCTAGGTACAGCAACACGAAGAACAGGACGGGCACCAAGAGGAGGGTGCGCAGGCGCGGCAGCTTCATTCGATGTCGTCTCCCCGGCGACGGATCGGTCGTCGTTCGGCCGCATGGTACCGCGGCGGCGGCGCCGGCGCCTCGCTCGTGCCGGGCGGCGCCGAACCGTGCGGCCGGGTAAACTCGCCGGCATGGAGAACGCATCGGAACCGGCCCGGCGGAGCCGCCTGCACAAGCTCGTCTCGATGCTGGCCAACGCCGTCTTGTTCGTCGCGATCGTCTACGGCGTGACGACGTTCCAGTCGCGCAACATGCTGGATTCCGATGGCGAGCCCGCGCCGCCTTTACTGGGTCCGACGCTCGACGGCGGCTTCTACCAGCTCGGAGCGCCGCCAGCCCGGCCGGCCGTGGTCTATTTCTTCGCGCCGTGGTGCAAGGTCTGCGCCCTGAGCTCGGGAAACCTCGTTCGACTGCGCCGCTGGCGCGATGCCGACGACCTGGACATCGTCGCCGTGGCGCTTGCCTGGTCCGACGAGGCCGAGGTCGAGACCTACGCCGCGAAGCACCAACTCAACATGCCGGTCGTGCTCGGTGACCCGGCGGTCGCCCGGCGCTGGCAGGTCTATGCCTTCCCCTCCTACTACGTCGTCGACAGCGACGGCCGGGTGGCGCGCCGCGACATCGGCTACAGCAGCCAGCTGGGGCTCTGGTGGCGCGCGTGGGCGGTGGACTGAACGGCTGGCCCGTCAGTCCGTAACCGCGCCGGAAAGTCCCAGCTCCGCCTGCTGGCGGATGTAGTGCCGAAGCGACTCCAGCTCCGTGTCCGACAGTTCGGCGAAGGCCGGCATGCCGGAGGTCGTCAACGCACCGCCGCGAACAATGCTGGCGAACAGCTCGGCGTCGAGTACCGCCGCCGATGCCCGGAGATCGGGTGCGGCGCCGCCGGATACCGCACCGATGCCGTGGCAGTACCAGCAGATGCCTTCGATCGTCCGTCGCTCGAACAGGTTCGCACCGGTCTCGGCGAGGACCGCGTCGACTTCGAAGTCGGCATCGACCGGCTGTGGCACGTGCGGTGGCGGCTGTGCCGGCATGTCGGCGTCACCGTCCAGCGAGAACGTGATCAGGCGCCGCGTATGGCGCCGGTAGGACCAGCCGAGCGCGGCCGCGTCGGGACCGCCGAGCCCGCTGTAACCGCCGCCGAAGCCGACGAGCAGCGAGATGTACTGCCTGCCGCCGAGCTTGTAGGTGATCGGCGGCGCCGAGATGCCGAGACCGGCATCGAAGGACCACAGCGTCTCGCCGGTCTTCGCATCGTAGGCCAGGAACTTGCCGTCCGGGCGTCCCTGGAACACGAGGTTGCCGGCGGTCGTCAGCGTTCCCGCACCCCAGAAATGATCCTGTGGAATCTCCCAGGCGGCCTTCCGGGTGACCGGGTCCCAGGCCTGCAATGACGCCGGGTAGCTCCGCGGCTGCTCGGTCAGCGAAAGGTTCGCCGCGATACCGCCGAGGAAGCTCTCCGCCTGGTAGTTCTCGCGATCCACCCCCTCGTCGTCGAACGCGAAGGCCATGTGCAGCGTCGGGATGTAGGCGAGCCCGGTCCCGGGGTTGTAGGACATCGCGTGCCAGCTGTGTGCGCCCCACGGCCCCGGCGCGATCGAGGCCCGGTTCCCCTCGTAGCGCGCGCCCTCGGCCTCGACCGGGCGGCCGGTCTCGGCGTCGACGTGGGTCGCCCAGGTGACGTCGGCGAACGGCTCCGCGGAGACGAGCTTGCCGGTCTCCCGGTCGATCACGTAGAAGAAGCCGTTCTTGGGCGCGTGCAGCAGCGCCTTGATCTCCTCGCCGTCGATCGTCAGGTCGGCGAGCACCATGTCCATGTTCGAGTTGTAGTCCCAGGTCTCACCGGGGGTGGTCTGGTAGTGCCAGCGGTACTCGCCGGTATCGGCATCCAGCGCCACGATCGAGCACAGGAACAGGTTGTCACCACCGCCGGGACTGCGCACGTTGCGGTTCCAGGGTGAACCGTTGCCGGTCCCGATGTAGACGGTGTCGAACTCCGGATCATAGGTGAGACCGTGCCAGGCATTGCCACCGCCACCGTGCTTCCACCACTCACCGGTCCAGGTCTCGGCCGCCATCGCCATGGCCTCGTTCTCGAAGCCGTCGGCCGGGTTCCCGGGCACGATGTAAAACTTCCAGGCCTCCTCGCCGGTCTCGGCATCGTAGGCCGTGACGAAGCCGCGATTGGGGCCCGTCTCGCTGCCACCGTTGCCGATCAGCACCTTGCCCTTGAAGGCCTTGGGCGCGCCGGTGATGAACAGCGACGCGTCCTTCGGGAAGGTCCTGACTGACCAGGCCTCCTCGCCGGTCGCCGCGTCGATCGCGATCAGCCGGCCGTCGAAGGTCGCCGTGAAGACCCTGCCGTCATAAAAGGTGATGCCGCGGTTGTGCACGAAGCCGGCCTGCCGCTTATCCTTGAGCACGTCCCCGACCTTCGGGTCGAACTCCCAGAGCATGTCGCCGCTTACGGCATCGACCGCGCGCACGACGTTGAGCGTGCCGGTGAAATACAGCACGCCGTCGACGACCAGCGGCGTCGAGACCAGGCCGACGTCACGCGGCAGGTCGATGTACCAGTCGACGCCGAGCTCGCCGACATTCCCGGTGTCGATGTCGGTGAGCGGGCTGAAGCGGCGTTCGTAGTGCGTGCCGCCGTACGCCGGCCAGGACGTCACGAGCGTCGTCTCGTCGGCCAGCACGGCATCGTCGACGGCGGTGCCGCCAGCCCGGACGTCCGCTGCCGGTGATGCCGCCGGCGCGTCGACTGACATTGTCGGCGGATTCGATTCACTGCAGGCGACGATCCCCGCCAGCGCCGACACGATAAGCGAAACCGACAGCCGCCGGCGCCATGCACGATAGTTCCCTTGCATCTTCTCAGCCTCCCCAAAGACCCTGGCAAGAGTATGGCCGAAGCCCCCCGGTAATGCGATTCACGTCAAGACCGAGCCGATGCGTCGCAATTCATCCCGGGCGATGTACACTCGGGCTCCTCCGGGGACCGTGTGATTGCCAGCCGTGAAGAAGAACACTGAGTCATGAGCAGCGGTGACACACTCATACACGGCCTGCTCAGCCCGAAGATATGGCGGCAGGCCGACGGCGAACCAACGCTCCTGGAAACTCACATTTCGTGGGTAATCCTGACCGGCGAGTACGCCTACAAGATCAAGAAACCGCTGAAGCTCGAGTTCCTCGACTTCTCGACACTCGAGCTCCGGCGCCACTGGTGCGAAGAGGAACTGAGGCTCAACCGCCGCTGGGCGCCTGACCTGTACCTGGACGTAATACCGATCACCGGCACGCCCGACCGGCCCGTTCCGGGCGGCAGCGGCGCGCCGATCGAATACGCCGTCCGGATGCGCCGGTTCCCGCAGTCGGCACTGCTCTCCAATAAGCTTCGCGACGGCGAACTCGAAACCGCCGACATGCTCGAGCTGGCGGAGATGATCGCAGACCGGCACGCCGAGGCGCCCGTGAATCGTGAAGCGCGGTTCGGCGGACTGGCGGCCGTGCGGAAACCGATGATCGAGAACCTGCTCTATCTAGAACCGTGGCTCGAGAAGGCCGAACTGGCCCAGCTCGACGCCTGGACTCGTGCCGAGCTCGATCGCAACGCGAGCGTCATCGAGGGCCGCCGGCAGGACGGTTTCGTGCGGGAGTGTCACGGTGACCTGCACCTGCGCAACCTGGTCGAGCTCGACGGCCGCATCGTCGCGTTCGACTGCATCGAGTTCAGCGACGAATTGCGCATGCTGGACGTGATCAGTGACCTCAGCTTTCTGGCGATGGACCTGGTCGCCGCCGGCCGCGGCGATCTCGCGTGGACGCTCCTCAACCGCTACCTCGAGGTCTCCGGCGACTACGCCGGCACGCGGCTCTACGGCCTCTATTTCGTATATCACTGCCTGATCCGCGCCAAGGTCGACGCGATCCGCGCGAGCGAACGCCGGCACGATGCCGATCGGGAAGACGACCTCGCCGGCATGCGCCACTATTGCGACGTCGCCCGGCACTGGATAGATGCAAGCGCGCCGGCGCTCGTCCTCATGCACGGCTACTCGGGCAGCGGCAAGACCTGGGTATCGTCGCGTCTGCTCGAGCGGCTCGGCGCAGTGCGCCTGCGTTCCGACATCGAGCGCAAGCGGATGCACGGCATCGCCGAGGACGCGTCGACCGGCTCGGCACCGGGCGAGGGACTCTACGATGCCGACACGAGCGCGCGAACCTACGAGCGCCTGTTCACGCTCACCGGCGAACTGCTGGATGCCGGGCATCGCGTGATTCTCGACGCCGCTTTTCTCGACGCCGACCGGAGGCGACAGGCCCGGGCGCTGGCGGCCGGTCTGGATGCGCGCTTCGTCATCGTCGACGTGACCGCCCCTGAGGAGACCGTACGCCGGCGCATCGACGCCCGCGCGGCGGATGCGTCGGAGGCCGACCAGGCCGTGCTCGACTACCAGCACCGGCACGCCGTACCACTGGACGAAGAGACGGACGGGCCCGTCGTCACGTTCGTAAACGACGGGGGCGCCGGCATCGATGCGCTCGCCGCGTCGATCACAGCAATTACCGGGCTTCGCTGAGGCCTCTCTGTACGCGGAACTCCGTATCGCCAGCCTGCCGACAAGCGGCTAGCCTGAAGGGCGAACAGCCCGGAGCTAATGTCATGATGATCGACTACGCCAGAAGCAGGGAACGGATGGTCGCGAACGACATCGCGATTCGCGGCATCCACTCATCGAAAGTTTTGGACGCGATGCGCAAGGTGCCCCGCGAGCGCTTCGTACCGCGCGGCGAGGAGGAACTCGCTTACGAGGACTTCCCGCTACCCATCGGCGAAGGCCAGACGATTTCGCAGCCCTTCATCGTCGCCTACATGATCGACGCACTCGGTCTCGAGGGCGGTGAAAAAGTACTCGAGATCGGTGGAGGATCAGGCTACGCGGCCGCGGTACTCGCCGAGATTGCGGGCAGCGTATTCACGATCGAACGCATCGCCGGGCTCGCCGACCGCGCCCGGAAAACACTCGCCGCCCTCGGCTACGACAACGTGACCGTTCGACACGGCGACGGCGCGAAGGGCTTGCCTGAGGAAGGGCCGTTCGACGCGATCGTCGTCGCAGCCGGAGCGCCCGACGTTCCCGAGGCACTCAAGGCACAGCTCGCGATCGGCGGCCACCTGGTGATCCCGGTGGGCGGTACGACGACCTACCAGGAACTCATCCGGATCACGCGCGTATCCGAAGACGACTACCGCCAGGAGGACCTGGTACCAGTACGTTTCGTCCCGCTGGTCAGCGAACACGGGTGGCCGGACGAGGACAGCATGGAAAGGCGTCCGGCGGCCAGGCCCGCCCGGATCAGCGACGAGGACCTCCTGCCGCGCATCGCGGACGCGTCCGAGCCGTTCCAGTCGATCGATACCGCCGATCTCGAGCCGCTGCTCGAGCGCATCGGCGATGCCGGTGTCGTGCTCATCGGCGAAGCGAGCCACGGCACGTCGGAGTTCTACCGGATGCGTGACCGGATCACCCGTGCGCTGATCGAACAAAAGGGCTTCCGTTTCGTCGCCATCGAAGGCGACTGGCCGGATGCCGCGCGCATCGACCACTACGTGCGGCACTTCGAATATCCGCCGACGGAGTGGACTGCGTTCGCCCGCTTCCCGACGTGGATGTGGCGCAACCAGGAGGTCCGCACCTTCGTCGACTGGCTGCGCGAACACAATACGCATCTTCCGGACGACCGGCGCGTCGCGTTCCACGGTCTGGATCTCTACAGCATGTACAGCTCGATCCGGGCCGTGCTGCGCTATCTCGACGACGTCGATCCCGAGACGGCGGCGCTGGCGCGCGAACGCTACGCCTGCCTGACGCCGTGGCAGCCGGATCCTGCGACCTACGGGCGGATGGCGACGTCGGGGACCCTGTCGGACTGCGAGTCCGAGGTGCTGCAGATCCTGCTCGAACTGCATCGGAAGCATACCGAGTACGCCGAAAAGGACGGCGAACGCTTCCTCGATGCCGTGCAGAACGCCCGGCTGGTCGCCAACGCCGAACGCTACTACCGCCGGATGTACCAGGGCTCGCACGAATCCTGGAATCTCCGCGACACGTACATGTTCGAGACGCTGAACACGCTGAGGCACTACTACGCTGAAGCCGGCGCGGACGCGAAGGCTATCGTCTGGGCGCACAACTCGCACGTCGGCGACGCCACTGCGACCGAGATGTCGGCGCGCGGCGAGACCAACCTCGGCAAGCTGGCGCGTGCCGAGTGGGGGGATGACGTGTACATCATCGGCTTCGGCACCGACAGCGGCACGGTCGCCGCCGCCTCGGACTGGGACGGCCCAATGCAGGTCAAGACCGTGCTGCCGGGGCGCACGGACAGCTACGAAGGGCTGTTCCATAACGTCGGATTGCCCGGCTTCCTGCTGGGCCTCAAGGACCTCAAGTCCGACGTACTCAGGTGGAACCTCGCGCAGCGTCGGCTCCAACGCGCGATCGGTGTCATCTATCGGCCGGAGACCGAGCGCACCAGCCACTATTTCGGTGCGTCGCTGCCGCAGCAGTTCGACGAATACATCTGGATCGACCGGACTTCGGCGGTCACGCCGTTCGACACGACGGAACTCGAGGACTTCCCGGACACCTACCCGTTCGGGCTGTGAGCGAACCCGTGAGGGGCGGCACAGCCCCTCACGTACTCACTGCCCGAACGTCCCCTCCCGGAAGATCGGCGGATCGGCCGGCTGCCGTCAGACTTCAGGCTGCCAGCAAGCTCATTACCAGCGCAGCTACCAGGCTCGACAGGGCAAATCCGCGGGCGAGCCGGGACCTCGCAATTCTCCGGAGTCGTTTCCTCATCTTCATGGCAAGTTCCTCCAAGGGGCTGAGCCCTGCTTAGTAGAGCTCGGCCCAGGTTGTCGTGATCGATGTGTCGGGGCTGCCGTCGCCGTCGTGATCGACGTCGAGCCGAACGTTCTGGTTGTCCAGCGCGACGATCGTCAGCGTGCTGCCATCGCCCGCGGTGACCTTCAGTTCACCATTGAAAGGGCCGATCGTTGTGTTGCCGGGAAACAGCAAAGAATCCGGGATCAGGCTCTCGTAGGCATACTGCCCGCCGAGCCCGGGGGCACGGAAGCTGCCGGACGACGTCCGCCTGATAACGACGATAGCGTCCGGGCCAAACTCGATCTCACCGCTGACCGAGGCGTTGCTGAGGTACCGGTCCATGTCGTCAAAGGCAATCGTGAAGTCGGCCGATGTCGCGGAGAAATACACGAACGACGGTGAGGTGAAGCGGCCGTCGTAGTTCGTCTCGAAGTCACCACAGCCGGTGTAACTGAGGTCGCCGGTCGTGCGCCTAAGGCACGGTTCGGTGCCACTCCCGGATACGAGATAGGTCTCGTCTGAGCCCTGCTCGTAGCTTGCAACGGTGAATTCGATCGGTCCGTCCAGTAATTCCCCGAGGAACCTGCAGTTCGTGAACGCCGCGACCATTGCGTCGCCGGCGCTGTACGTACCGGCGGACGCAATCGTTCCGCTGACCATCGCGTTCCCACCGTACGGACACGCCACCTCGATCGGATCGAACGTGCCCGATACATCCATCAGCATGACCTGGCCGAAGGCGCCTACGTCCTCGAACTGCGCCCCGGCAGCCACGGTCACCGAACCGAAGCCGGTAACGACGTTGACGGCCTCATGCGCGACGAGCGTCGCCGTCGAGCTGTTGATTGTCGATGCGTTGCCCTGCAGTTCGGCCCAGGTAGTGTCGATGTATTCGTCGATCACGCCGTCGCCGTTTTCATCGACCTCGAGCGTGATGCTCGTCGGGTCATTGAAGACGATGCGGACGTTGCTGCCGTCGTTGCCGGTGATCAGGATCTCGCCGGTATCGGGGTCGGCGTCACCCGACACCCGGACCGGGACCGGCGTTGCGTAGTCGACGGCGCCGCCGAGACCGGAGCTGTCCACCCGCCCCTCGACCGTGACCAGCACGGCTTCAGGCGTCATGCTGCCGTCCACTTGCAGGAAGTGACGAAAATCCATGAGTGTGATCGTGTCGCCGGCCGCACCGAAGACGAGCTCCGCCCCCTCGATGGTCTGCGAGACCGTGGGCCAGTCGAGCGCGTCGAGCGTCAGCGTGAACCCGCCGTCTGCCGTCGAGGTCTCCATGTCGTCGATGATCTCGA
>JAZBNZ010000053.1:0-5509 GCA_036350895.1 Woeseiaceae bacterium | reverse complement strand
TCCGCTCGGCAGCCTGCCCACAATCGAAAACGATCGCGCCTGGCTGCGCGACGCCCAGCGCTTCTCGGTACTCGTCGACTTCGAGCTGCCGAGCGCCGAGGACCGGCTCGGGATCCGTATCGGTGGGCAGGCCAGCGTGCGCGTCTACACGGGCAAGAACGGGCTATTCAACACGGTCGGCCGCATCAATATGTGGATTGTCAGCTTGCTCTCGTATGCCTACTGAGAACGGCCAGGCGGCAGTGATGGCGGGCGGAATTAGCATCGCCAGCCTGCGTACGCTGCGCCTTGCGCTCGGCACCTCCGCGTCACTCTGGTTCTCGCAGGCTATCGGCTGGCCGCTCTCGTTCATTGCCCCCGTCATCACGATGTTCCTGCTCGCGTTGCCGATGCCAGCGCCTACGATCAAGAGCGGCATAAAACTCAGCGTCGTCCTGACAGGCTCGATGTACGCCAGCGCACTGCTGCTCCTGCCGGCGCTTACCTACCAGCCAGCGGTCGGTTTGCTGCTGCTCCTGCTCTCTCTGTTCTGGACCTTTTATTTCACCGCGAAGGGTGGCTCTCCCCTCCTCGGTACGTTCGCAACGATCGGGATTGCGCTGACGACAGCGGTCGGCTCGGTAAGCATCGATGCTGTACTGATACTGGCGAAAGGGCTGGGGTTCGCGGCACTGGTCGGCATTATTTTCGTTTGGCTGGCCCACCTCGTGATGCCCGATTCCCGAGCCATTGATGCACCGGCACCCGGTGCAGTGCCACAGGCGGGCGCTCCGCCGCCCGACCTGCTCAGGGCTCGCTGGAGCGCCGTCCGCTCACTCGTCATCGTATTCCCGATCGCCCTCTTGTTCCTGCTGTCGCCAGCCAGCACGGCCTATGTGCCCGTCATGCTCAAGGTCGCCGCGATGGGCCAGCAGGCCGCTACGGAAGATGCGCGCCGGGCGGCGCGGTCACTCGTGATCTCCACAGTGGTCGGTGGCATCGGGGCGATCATCGGCTGGCAGGTGCTGGGCATCGCCCCGACGCTGACGCTATACACGCTCGTGATCGCACTCGGCGGGCTCCTGGCCGGCCCGCGGATATTCAAGGGACAGGGCATGCATGCCGACGCCGAAACCTGGTCCTACGCCTACCTGACGATGATCGTTATCCTGGCACCGGCCGTGATGGACAGCATCGGCGGTGCACCAGCGGGCGCAAAGTTCGTCGATCGGCTGATCATGTTCCTCGGTACGGCTATCTACGCCGTCGTTGCCGTCTACGTCACCGATGCGTTCCGGCCGCGCCGGCCTGCTCAAGGCGACTGAGTTGCCGGATTCCCGGAAAGCGGACACGCGAATGCTATCCTAGCGATTCCTGGACACGCACCGGGAGACGGCGTGACGACGGAGCTGCTGCAGGGCTTTTACCTGAACGATGTGCTGGTCGAGCCGGCGCACGGGCGCGTGACGCTCGGATCGGGTGCGCTGCATCTTGCCCCCAAGGCAATGGAGGTGCTGCTGTGCCTCGCGAAACGCGCCGGTGAAGTGGTAGAGCGCCAGGAATTGCTCGAGTCCGTCTGGGGCCAGGGACACGGCAGCGCAGAGGCACTCAATCATGCCATCGGCGAAATCCGCCGGGCGCTCGATGATCACCATGACCACCCGACCTACATACAGACGCTGCCGCGGCGCGGCTATCGGCTGCTGGTAACGCCGCAGCCTGCCGACGTCGGCACCGGATCGGTGGTCATCGGTACCGACAGCGGGGCGCGCCTCGAGGACATCGGACTTTTCGAGAATCTTCGCCAGCGCGGTGTCTTCGAGACGGCGCTCGCTTACCTGATCCTCGGCTGGCTCCTGATCCAGATCGCGGACATCGTCTTCGCGCAGCTCCTGCTGCCGCGCTGGGCCGGTACTTTCGTCACCGTGCTCGTCATTGCCGGGTTCCCGATTGCTCTCGTGCTGAGCTGGTTCATCGAAATCCGCGGCGGCAATGCCGTGCTCGACCAGCTATCGCCGCGCGACCGGCGCCGCAGGCGCTTCAGTAATACGTATCTCTCCGTGCTGGGCGGGCTGTCGATCGCCGCGGTCGCCGTGTTCATTTACGACCGCAGCATCGGGCTGCCGCAGGAATCAGTAACAGGGCCGGCGGCCGCGGTAGAGGAACTTCTGCCCGTCGCCGCCAACTCGATCGCGGTGCTGCCGCTCATGGCGCTCGACGACACCGAGGAAAGCCGCATCCTGTCGAGGGGCATTGCGGAAGATGTCATCTCGATGCTGTCAACCGTTCCGGGCTTGCTGGTTGCATCCCGGGGCGATTCGTTTTCGCTGCAACCCAACTCCGAGTCGAAACAGGTTCGCGGCCGTCTCCGGGTCGCCATGTATGTCGAAGGCAGTATCCAGTATGACAATGAACTGCTCCGGGTCGTCGTCCAGCTGATCGACTCCGACACGGGCTTCCACAGGCTCTCGAGGAAGTTCGACCGGCCGCTCGAGAACTACTTCGACGTTCGGGACGAGATCACGGCCCTGGTGGTCAGTAACCTGCGACCGGCACTGCCGCCCACGACACGGGAAAACCCGGTGATGGCATCGTCGGACCCGGCGTTCGATGTTTATTTCATGTATCGCAAGGGAATGGAGGCATCGAGAGACGGCGATTCGGAAAGCCGTATTGACGAGGCGCTCGGCTGGTTCGAGAACGCCCTCGACGTGGACGCCGGATACGCCCCGGCACATGCAGGCAAATGCAACGTGCACGTTCAGGCGTATATCTGGAGCAAGGACCCGGTGCAGATCGAACGGGCGGAAGCGTCGTGCTCGAAGGCCCTCACCCTCAATCCGAACCTGGATGTCGTCTACACGTCGCTGGGCGAACTCTATGCCGCTACCGGGCAATTCGACAAGGCCGAATCGGCGTACCAGTCGGCGCTCGACATCGACGGCAACAGTTCAATTGCGCTCATGGGCCTGGGAGCAATCTACCGGCAGACAAACCGTCCGGACAAAGCAGAGGCGAGCCTCCGGCAGGCAACCGGTCTGCACCCGGGCGACTGGGCGCCCTATAACGCGCTCGGTAGTTACCTGTTTCGATCGGGCCGCTACGCCGAAGCGGCGGAGCAGTATCGCAAGGTCGTGAGCCTCGACGCCACGAACTCGCGTGGGTACCGCAATCTCGGGACTGCACTGTCCCTGGTCGGCAGCCTGGAAGCCGCCGAAACCGCCTTTCGCCGGGCGCTCGAACTCGAGCCGAATTCACGCGCCTATGACCAGCTGGGACTTCTGCTCTACAGCCGGGGCAAGTTTGCCGAAGCCGCCGAGATGTTCGGACAGGCAATCGGCCTGCGTCCGGGTCATCATCTCCTGCATTCACATCTCGCCGACGCGATGGCGGCCGACGGGCGGCACGAGGCGGCGGCCGAAGCGTACGCCGAGGCTCGAAGCCTGGCCGAAGCTGCCCTCGATGTGAATCCCAATGATGCGTTTACGCAGATGGATCTCGCCTGGATCTCTGCGGCACTGGGTGATTTCGAACGCGCAACAGCGCTCATTGACGCGGCCCTGGTCGCGGTTCCTGACGACCCCTTCACGCATTACACGAGTGCGTTGATCGACAACCGGCTCGGCGCGACAGACAGGGCGTTCGCCGCGCTCGAACGTGCGGTGGAACTCGGGTACTCGACGGCACTACTGGAGAGCGACCCGAATCTCGAAGACCTTAAGGATGATCGGCGCTGGGCGCAACTGACCCGTGGTGGCAAATGACTCGCGAGAGTCTATTCTTGAAGAAGCCGCGCACGCGATACGAGGAGAATGACAATGAATAAGATGACGATTCTGCCGGTAATGGTTTATCTGCTGGCGGGCTGCGCCGGGCCCAACACGCTGGCATTCTACGGCTGCGAAATCGAAAGACCGGATCGCAATTGCAGCGTCTCCAACTCACCGGCGAACCCGGCGCTCAAGTTCAACAAGAACGGGCTCGTGATGACGCCCAACAATGTCTGCACGCAGGCCGGTGCCGAGGTCGAGATCGAAATCAAGCCGGTCGGAAGTTCCGCGCCGGGCACGATCGTCGTTGTCGCGAAGAACCCCCTCAACAGCATCTGGCTGCTCGGCACGAACAGTGATGACCCAGACAAGATCTCGATTACGATTCCCGAGACGGTTCCGGACGGCAAGTACGACTACCTGATCGTCGACACGGCAAACGGGACGTGCCTGGACCCACGATGGGAAGTCGAGTAGCTGCTGGCCTCGCCCGGAGTTAAACTTCGCGAATGAAGCTCGGTGCCCGTAAATCCCGCGCCGCGATCGTCGTCCTGTTGCTCACAGGTGCACTGGCGTTCGGCTTTACCGAGACCGTGCGCATCATCGACCCGCCCGAGCCGGTTCCCGCCGACGCGAGCGGCACGTCAGTCTTCTACGAACGCTGGCAGGCCTACGTCGAATGGGAGAGCGAGCTGCCGTTCCAGGAACACTGCGCGCCATTTATCGAGGAACCTGCCACAGGTTCGACCTATCGCGGCACGGTCGTTCTCCTGCACGGTTTTTCGGCCTGCCCGCAACAGTATTACGATCTCGCGGACCTGCTCGCTCACGAAGGCTATCGCACGGTCGTACCGCTCCTGCCCGGTCACGGCCGTCCATGGCCGGCCTTCGACCGTGACGACTCCGGCGCGTTGCCCGGCGCCTGGGCATGGCGAAACACGTACGACGCCTTCGCCGAACAAATCAACGGCATCATGACGTATGCCGACGGCGAGCGCGTGATCGGCGGCCTGTCGGGCGGCGCCGCCGCCGCGCTGTATCTCAACGACCGGGCGCGCAGCCTTTACGACCGGAACCTCGTCATGTCACCGTTCATCGCGATCGCCGGCGGCGACGTCATCAACGGCGGCGTTGCGGCGATCGGCACGATTCCGGTCATCAACCTGATCAGCGCTACGCCCTTCGGCACGGCCGATTTTTGCCTGGACAAACGCCGCCAGGGCAAGGCCTCGTACTGCAAGTGGCAGGTCCGCCACGTTGCCGGCATGAAGGCCCTGGGCGAGGACATCGCCGCGACGCTCGCGCGTGACCCGCTGTCGGTACGGATGCAGGTCATCGGTGTCGAGGGCGACAACTCGGTCAGCAACGACCGCGTGCTGGAACTGGTCGCCGAACACGAGGAGACGGGCGCAATGACGGCCTGCTTCTATCCCGAGGGCGTCCCGCACTCGATGTTCTCACGCTACGACCACCCCGGCGAGGACATGTACTGGCTCGATGATTTCAACGCCGCCGCCGTTGCGTTTATCACGGCCGGCGCCGCGTTTCCGACCTCAGAGCGGCGGAACGACACGGTCCCGCAATGCCACCTGGACGACACGCGTATCGCGGCTTCGAACTAGAGCGAGCCTGTGAGGTTGAGGAACACGCCCTGGTGGTCGTAGTTGAGGTCGGTGAGATCGTCCGAGAAGTCGGCGAAGTTGTAGCCCACGCCGACCTTGAGGTTATCGCCGATGTAGCGTGAGACGACCGCGAGCAGG
>JAZBNZ010000052.1:0-2454 GCA_036350895.1 Woeseiaceae bacterium | reverse complement strand
GGCGCCCGCGCGTATTCCCTCGAGCACCTGCTCGTGATCGTCGAAGGTCGTCAGGATGATGACCGGCGTTCTGTAACCGGCTGCCGCCAGCGCCGCGGTCGCCTCGGCACCGTTCATCCGCGGCATGCGCATGTCCATCAGCACGACGTCGGGCTTCTCCGCGGCAACGAGCTCGACGGCCTGGTCGCCGTCGTCGGCCTCCGCAACCACCTCGACGACATCAGACAATTCGAGCAGCCCGCGGATCCCCTGCCGCACGAGCGTCTGGTCGTCGATGAGTGCGATACGAATCGTCACTGGCTACCCCCGGGATGCGGGATCATCACGCGCAGCCGCAGTGCGTCGTCGACCGTGTCGAGATCGAGCGAGCCCCGCAGACGTTCGAGGCGTTCGCGCATGCCCCGGAGGCCATTGCCCTCGACGACGCGTTTGCCCCTCGAACCGTCGTCCCGGATGTCGAGGTGCACGCCGTCTTCGCCTTGCCAGACGCGTATCCAGCTGCGGCTCGCGCCGGAGTGCCGGAGCGTGTTGGTCAGCGCCTCCTGGACGCAGCGCAACAGGCCTTCGGCCACCTCGAATTCGTCGATGGTCAGTCCGGGCTCGATGTCCAGTTCGATCTCGAGCTGCGGCACCTTGTCGACGAGCAGGCGCACCGCACGCTCGAAATCGACCGCACGCTCATCGCGCAGCGTGCTGACGGCATCGCGCACATCCGAGAGCAAGAGCCGCGCGAGGGCCCGAGACTCGGCGATCTTCGCGGCGGCCTCGCCGTCGGCGAGACGCTCTGCGATCTGCAGGTTGATCGACAGCGCCGTCAGGTGGTGCCCGAGCAGGTCGTGAAGATCGCGGGCGATCCGCGTTCGCTCGCTCTGGCGTGATGCCTCCGACAGCAGGTGCTGGCTGGCGATGAGTTCACGGTTCAGGAACTCGGCGCGGTCGCGCGCTTCGGCCGCTTCCCTGGCGTTCCTCGCCGTCAACAACGCGAACAGGTGGAACGTGCCGTAGAGGACAGCAGTGATCACCGCAGCGTTTTCGCCCCAGCCGACGCTCATGATCACGTACCAGGCGGCGACAATGCCGGCAAGCAGGGCCCAGAGGGCACGTTCGGGGTACAGCCGGCTCGCCACGGCCATCCAGATAATCGTGTAAATCGGCGCGAAACTGACGGGCGCAAACCAGCCCGCACCGAGCGCTGCGACGAGGCCTGCGCCATGAACAGCCTGCCTTGCCATTAGCGGAGCGCGCTCATCACGAAAGACATACAGCGTGGCGGCCAGGTTGACGACCGCAAGGCCGAGGAACCAGGCCATGCGCGCGCCCGCAGCGCCGCCCCGATTGGCGAGGTAAAGCGCGAAGACGGTCACGATGGTCCAGGTGAGTACCGCCGCCCCGCCCTGGAGAAACGTCATTCTCTGCCGGTCACCCATGCTGTCATTGTCGCCCCGGCAGCCGCGGCATTCCATAGGCCGAAAGTCATGGTTCGACGTCGTGACCGGCGGCACTGCCGCGCCCGCCCCGTGTCGCCGTACGCTGCAGGCACAGCTGAAGGAGACCGACATGACAACGATTCACAGCCTGCTCGTCTACACACACATCCTGTTTGGTGCCGCCGCACTCGTGCTGTTCTGGGTGCCGGTCGTTGCGAAGAAAGGCAGCCCCCTGCACCGGCGCGCCGGTCGATACTACGCGACCGCGATGTATATCGTCGCCGTATCGGCGTTCGTTGCCTGCCTGCTCGTGCTGGCCGACCCGATAGGCATGCGCGAACCCGATCTCGACGTCGCCGGCGCGAAAGCCGCCGAACTCGCCCGGCAGTTCCGCATGGGGGCGCTTTTCCTCCTGATGCTGTCGGTACTCGTGTTCACGAGTGTCCGGCACGGGCTGCTCGCGCTGCGGGAGAAGCGTGAGGCCGGCATCCTGCGCACGCCGCTGCACCGCGGCATGATCGTCACCCTGGGGATGCTAGGCCTGGGCGTCGGCGGCCTCGGCGTCGCGGAAGGCCTGATCCTGCTCATGATCTTCGGCGGCGTCGGGCTCGTCGCGGCGACCGGTATGTTCCGCGAGACACTGCCCGAGCGACTCACGCGAAGCGAACGCACGATCGCCCATCTCGGCGGCCTGATCGGTTCGGGGATCGGCGCCTACACTGCCTTCTTCGCCTTCGGCGGCGCACGCTTCCTCGGCGGCCTGCTGCCGGGTCAGTGGCAGGCGCTGGCGTGGATCGTCGCGCCGGTGATCGGCACCGTCGCCATCAACGTCCTCAACCGGCGCTATCGCTCGGCCGGGGCTGCTGCGACCGGGGCTACTTCACCGCAAGCAGGGTAAACAGCTCGAACAGCAGCTGCGCGGCGACGTGCGCGGTGTTCGTCGTCGGGTCGTACTGCGGTGCGACCTCGACGACGTCGCCGCCGACGATGTGCGGGCTCCGGACGCCGCGCAGGATCATCTGGACCT
>JAZBNZ010000051.1:0-18889 GCA_036350895.1 Woeseiaceae bacterium | reverse complement strand
GGAACTGAGCCGGCTCGTCGGCTGTTCGCGCGAAATGGCAGGCCGCGTACTCAAGGTACTCGAGGAACAGGGGCTGGTCTCGGCGAGCGGCAAGACGATCGTCGTCTACGGCGCGAGGCCCAACCGCAAGCTCTGATATTCCTGAAGGGCCGCACGCGGCCCTTCTCTCTATACGCCAGGGGAAGCGGCGGCGCGCCGCCTCAGGCGGCAGGCCGTGCGGCCGCGATCTCGCGGCGCATCGCGGCGATCGTCTCCTCGTAATCCTCGCTGCCGAAGATCGCCGAGCCGGCAACGAAGGTGTCGGCCCCGGCGGCTGCAATGGCGCCGATGTTGCCGACCTTCACTCCCCCATCGATCTCGAGGCGAATCTCCCGGCCACTCGCGTCGATCATTTCCCGCGCCTGCCGCAGCTTGTCGAGCGAAGACGGTATGAACGCCTGCCCCCCGAAGCCCGGGTTGACGGACATGATCAGCACCATGTCCACCTTGTCGAGGACGTACTCCAGCCAGCTGAGCGGCGTCGCAGGGTTGAAGACGAGCCCGGCCTTGACGTCGTGCTCGTGAATCAGTCCCAGGGTGCGATCAACGTGCCGGCTCGCCTCCGGGTGGAAAGTAATGTAGGACGCACCCGCCTTGGCGAAATCCGGCACGATCGCGTCCACCGGCTCGATCATCAGGTGAACGTCGATCGGTGCCTCGATGCCGTAATTCCGGAGTGCCTCGCAGACCAGGGGACCGATCGTCAGATTCGGGACGTAGTGATTGTCCATCACGTCGAAATGCACGATGTCGGCGCCGGCATCGAGGACGGCGCGTACGTCGTCACCGAGCCGTGCAAAATCGGCCGACAGGATCGAAGGGGCGATTAGGGGCTCCACAGGGCATCTCCTGGCAGGCATGGTCGTGGTCGTAGGCCGGGCAATGTACCGCAATCGCGGTCCTCGATGACAGGCCTCTCTACCGGCTAGCGAATCGAGCGGCGCGTCTTCAGAAGTTCGTAGGCCGCCCGGACTTCGCGCGTTCGCTGCTCGGCACGCGCCACCTCGGCTGCGGCCGGGTCATTCGCGGCAATCTTGTCGGGATGGCTGCGGTTGATCAGGCGCCGATACGCCGTCTTGATCTCGTCATTGCTGGCATCCGACCGGACTCCCAGCGTGCGATAGGCCGCACTGACCCGGTCCCGGTCGGCATTCCCGGCCGGGGACTGCCGGAAGCCCTGCTGCGCCCTCAGCATCGCTTCGAGCTGCGCCAGCTCGACGCGGCCGATATCGAGTTCACCGCAGACCTGCCAGATCAGCGCCCTTTCCGCAGTCCGCATCCGTGGCTTGGACAGGCCGACCTCGAGCAGCAGGCGCACGAACAAAAGCCTGTTCTCGGCCCGCCGCAGGGCATCGCGGCGCGCCTTCCGGACGGTAGCGGCCAGGGGAAAGTCGCGACACTTGCCCTCCTCGAAATCCGCGATGGCCCGGCGCACCGCGCCCGGCCCGAGGTTGAGCCGGTGCATCACCGCGCGGGCCGCGCGGATCTCTTCCTCGGTGACGCGCCCGTCGGTCTTCGCGAGATGGCCCATGCACTTGAACAGTGACTCCACGAATCCGTCGGGCAGGTTGCCGGTTCGGGAGCCGGCCTCGGAGAAGGCCCGGTAGCGACTCTTGAATCCGCGATCGAACTGGTGGCCGAGGACGAGGCCCAGGAGGGCGACGCCGGGCTTGAGCGTGGCTGCCCCCAGCAACGTGCCGATGACCTTGCCCCAGTACAAGACGCCTCTCCGGATTCGCGTGCACGTATCCTAACGTTTGCCGGCAAGCATTGCGCGCTTGCCAGTGCCGGTAACAGGGGCGATCATCCTGTCCGGAACCCATACCCACGAGACACGATGACCGCCGCCGACGCCATATTCGAAACCGCGATTCCGGACCTGCCCCTCCTCGGACGGGGCAAGGTGCGGGATATTTACGGCGTCGACGACGCTCACCTGCTTATCGTCACCACCGATCGGCTGTCGGCCTACGACGTCATCCTGCCGGACCCGATTCCCGGCAAAGGCGAACTCCTGACTCAGATTTCACTGTACTGGTTCCGGCAGATGGCGGACATCATCGACAACCAGCTGACGGAGCTGACCATCGACGACGTCATCGACGACAAGGCGCTCTGCGACCAGCTCCGCCGGCGCTCGCTCGTCGTGAAGCGCCTGAAGCCGCTGCCGATCGAGGCCGTCGTTCGCGGCTACCTCATCGGCTCCGGATGGCGCGACTACCTGTCGTCCGGCGCCGTCTGCGGCATCGTGCTCCCGGAAGGCCTGGAGCAGGCCGAGAAGTTGCCGGAACCCCTGTTTACCCCGGCCACGAAGGCGGAGGCGGGCGAACACGATATCAACATAAGCTTCGGCGAGGCCGAGGCTCTGGTCGGCGCGCGGCTGGCCGAACGGGTGCGCGACGTCAGCATCGAGATCTACCGGCGCGCGAGTGACCACGCCCGCGAGCGCGGCATCATCATCGCCGACACGAAGTTCGAGTTCGGCCTCGACGGCGAAAGCCGGCTGTACCTGATCGACGAAGTCCTGACGCCCGATTCGTCACGTTTCTGGCCGGCATCGAGCTACGCGACGCGCACCAGTCCGCCGAGCTTCGACAAGCAGTTCGTACGCGACTACCTCGACACGCTCGACTGGGACAAGACCGCACCGGGCCCGCACCTGCCCGCACAGATAGCGGAGCGGACCGCCGAGAAATACCGCGAGGCCTACCGGCTGCTGACAGGACCGCCGGTCGCTTGACAGGCTCGCCCGACAACGGCCATGGCCGCGGGGATCGTCGAGACCGCTGCCCTTACTGACGCTCGGCCCAGCCCCGGATCAGCCGCTGCAGCGCGGCCACACCCTCGGTCAGCGCGGCAGGCCCTGGCTGCAGGATGATCGCCGACTTCACTTCGTGGATTGCCCCGTCACGCACCGCCGGGACGTCCGCCCAGCCGTCACGCTCGGCGACCCGTTCGGGACGGAACTTCTTGCCGCACCACGACCCGATGATCAGGTCCGGCCGACGGCGCGTCACTTCGAGCGGGTCCGCGATGATCCGGTTCTTGCCGAGCGATTCGCGTGCGAGCTCCGGGAAAACATCGTCGCCGCCGGCGATCGAGATGAGCTCCGACACCCAGCGGATACCGCTGATCTGCGGCTCGTCCCATTCCTCGAAATAGACCGCCGGCCGCCGCGGCAGCTTTTCGGCCTCGGCGCGGACCGACTCGAGGCCAGCCTCGAGTTCCTGCGCGTAGCGCTCCGTTTTCGCCTGTTCGCCAACCAGCGCGCCCACCGTGCGGATCATGCGGAAGATCCCGTCTACCGAACGATGGTTGAAGACGTGCACCGCCACGCCGCGCCGCACAAGTTCGGCCGCAATGTCCGCCTGCAGGTCGGAAAAACCGAGCACGAGATCGGGTTCGAGCTCGAGGATACGATCGATCTTCGCGCTCGTGAATGCGGACACTTTCGGCTTCTCTTTTCGCGCGCGCGGCGGGCGCACGGTGAATCCCGAGATACCGACGATCCGGTCTTCCTCCCCGAGCGCGTACAGCGTCTCGGTCGTCTCTTCGGTCATGCAGACGATGCGTTCGGCGTAACGGGCTGTCGGGTCCATGGTCCCTCCCTGGTGAGCGGCCATTGTGTCAAACCCGGCGCGGCGATGGCCAGATGCCTGCCGGGATGTACAATCCTCGGATGGAACTCGACCTGTTTCGTAAATTCGACGAGATCGTCTGGGGAGACACGCTGGAACGCCACGGCCTGCCCGGACGCATTGCAGCGACCGTCCTGCGTTACCTCTACGCCGTGTCGCGCGACTTTTTTTCGGGGCAACTCACGCTCCGGGCGATGAGCCTCGTCTACTCGACGCTGCTGTCGATCGTGCCGCTGCTGGCGTTCAGCTTCTCGGTCCTGAAGGGACTCGGCGTACACCGGCAGATCGAGGGATGGATGTACGGTTTCCTCGAGCCCTTCGGTGAAACCGGCATCGAGTACACGGACCAGGTCATGGCCCTCGTCAATAACGTCAACGGGCGTGTACTCGGCTCGATCGGCCTCGCCTTCTTCATCTATACGGCCATCTCGATGGTCCAGAAGGTCGAGTCTAGCTTCAACTACGTCTGGTACGTGTCCAAGCGCGCCAATTTCGCGCGCCGCTTCATGGAATACGTCTTCGTCTTGCTGATCCCGCCGATCGTGATGGTCATGGCGCTCGGTCTCCTGACCTCGCTGCAGAACGAAAGCATCGTGCAGTGGCTGCTGAACAACCAGATCATCGGACCTGTGTTCGTGCAGATCGGCAAGCTGACTCCCTACGCGATGGTCGTTGCCGTCTTCACGTTCCTGTACATGTTCATGCCGAACACGCGCGTGAAGTTTATCTCTGCCCTGGTCGGCGGCCTCGCGGGTGGCGCCATGTGGGCGACGCTGAGCGCCGTCTTCGCGGCGTTCATCGTCTCCTCGAACACCCGGACCACGATATACTCGGGCTTTGCGATCCCGATCGCGACCCTGATCTGGCTGTACCTGAACTGGCTGGTGCTCCTGATCGGGGCACAGCTCGCGTTCTACTACCAGAACCCGTCCTATCTGCGGCTCGGCCGCCGCGAGCCGAGGCTTTCGAACTCGATGCGCGAGCGCCTGGCACTCAACATCATGTTCCTCGTCGGCAGCGCTTTTCGCGATCCGCACCAGTCGCTGCAGCTCGGAGACATCGCCGATCGCCTGGGTATCCCCTCGCTCGCGATCGAACCCACGGCCATGCGGCTCGAGCAGGCGGGCCTCTTGAAACTGACCGAGCGGGACGAACTGCAGCCCGGCCAGGACATCGCCCGCATACGCTTAAGCGACATCCTCGCCGTCGTGCGCCGTTACGGTGATACCGGCTCGTACCGCACACCGACGTGGACCGGCATCGTCGAGACACTGGGCAGCCGGCTGGACGGTGCGGTCGATGAGGCCACCGGCGACAAGACGCTGGCCCAGCTGCTGGACGAAGCCGAGGCCGGGGCGTCGTCCGGCTGATCCGGGCGCCGGAGACCCGGCGCCTGCCGGGACATCAGGAGAAGACGAGGCCGGCTGTCTCACCGAGAGACGGCTCTGCGATCAGCCTCGACTCCTCGAAATGCCCCGGGAGGCCGCTTCGAGGCTCCTAGGGGAACCCGGGAACATAGTCCTCGACGTTGTCGGTCCAGAACGGCCGTGGCACCAGGAAATCGTCCAGCCACTCGAACAGGGGTATGCCGTTGGCGGACTCGTAGAACTTTTCGTTTTGCAGGCCCGTGTGCGACGTGTCGTCGCTGCGGATATATCGCTTGTAGCGATCGGGATACAGGGCGTTGATCGCGCCGTGCTCCGCATCGAGCAGGCCGCGGTATGCGTCACGAAATGCTGTCGGCGGCAACAGATTCAGGAAGAAGCGGTTCGTAGTATCGCCGTCTGTGGAGTAGAACGCCTCTCGTATCGTGTTGTCATTCTCGAGACGCCAGCGAATCAAGGCCGTGCTCTGGCCCTGGTCGCTGCAATCGGTACAGCTCGGCGGATAGAACTGGCCGAACTTCCAGTCCTTCGCCCGCGCGGCAATAGCCGCGGTATCCGCCAGGTTGACGGCAACGGGACCCGCATCGTTGAACACCATGACTTTCTTGTTGTTGCCGTAAGCCATACGAACCAGGAACGGTGCAAACGCCGTCGCGCCCACGCCGCCTGCGCTCGAACCCGCAACGAGAATCCGGCCTGCGTTCGGGAACATCGACTTCGCGACATCGATCCCGGCCGTCAGGTTGCGCAAGCCCCGATGGAAACGGACCGGCCCGAACGGAAAATTCGGATCGACGACGGCATTGTCGCCCGTGAATACGGAACCGTCGCAATAGGGCATGTAGACGACAGACCAGTCCTCGAGCGGGTTGAGCCCACTGGTCTCGTCCCAGATGCCAACCTGTGGAGCTGGCGGTTCCTGACTCTCCGCCAGGATGTTGCAGTTGTAGAATCCTTCCCAGCACGCGCCGCCGCCCTGCAGCATGATCAGCACGCGCGACGGGTTCTTCGCTTTGGTGAACACCGAGAACTGCGTGCCGGCAATGCAGATCGGGCCGTCACCGCCTGCGGGATCAAAGGTATGCTTGGTCCAGCCTTCCGGGTATGGAATCGAGGCTGCCGGCTCGAACATGCCGGCGTACTTGTTGACGCCGACTGCAGCCAGCTCGGCCGCCGCATCCGGATTCAATCCCCGTGGGTACTTGTCTTTCGGGCCAGCCTCGGCAGTGCCGGTCGTGGCCAACAGGATCGCAAGAAGCGCCAAAAGCAACGTATTCTTCATCTTCTCCTCCCTTGCTGCTCTTATTTTCTTTCTTTTTACTATCTCGTTGTTGTGTCCTCGGACACGGCGAGATGCGCAGGAATCACATGCAGTCGGTACTGTCGCCGCCAGTGCATGGCTTTTCGAGCCGATATCTTGCTTCCCGGCTACGCGCCCGCGATCGTCATTTCGCCGACGAGCAATGAACCACAGCGGATGCCGCCGCGCAAATCCCGGTCTTCGCCGATCCGCTCGATGCGCGCGTAGAGATCGCGGAGATTCCCGGCGATCGTGACTTCGTGTACCGGGAACTGTATCTCGCCATTCTCGACCCAGTGGCCGGCCGCGCCGCGCGAGTAATCGCCGGTCACGGTATTGACGCCCTGCCCGATCAGTTCCTCGACGATCAGCCCGGTGCCCATCTCGCGGACCAGGTCCTCGAGATTGCTCGCATTGGCCGAGACCACCAGGTTCTGCGGCCCGCCGGCGTTCGCCGTGGTCTGGAGGCCGAGCCGCCGCGCAGAATAGCTCGACAGGATATAGTCCTCGATCACGCCGCCGGCAACGACGTCGCGATCCCAGGTGGCGACGCCCTCGGCATCGTACGGCGCACTGCCCATCCCGCGCGGGATGTGCGGCCGCTCGACGATGTCGACGAAGTCAGGGAACAGCTTCTCACCCCTGGCGTTCAGCAGGAATGACGACTTGCGATACTGCGCGCCCCCGAGCAGTGCGCCGATGGCGTGGCCGACGAAACCACGCGCCACTTCGGGCACGAATAGTACGGGCGCTTTCGTTGTCTTGATCTTCCGCGCCCCCAGCCTCGCGACCGTTCGGCGGCCGGCCTCGACACCGACGCTTGCAGCATCTTCGAGTTCGTCCGGCGCACGCGCGGCCGTGTAATAGTAATCGCGCTGCATGTCGCCGTCCTGCTCCGCGAGAAGCACGCAGGTGATGCTGTGGCTGGTCCTGGCATAGCTGCCGACGAAACCGTGCGTATTGCCGTAGGCGCGGATGCCGCGATTGCTGGTCACGGTCGCGCCTTCGGAGTTGTTGATGCGCGGATCGATTTTGCGCCCGGCGTCCTCGCACTCCAGCGCCAGCCGGATCGCCGCCTCGGCATCGATATCCCAGCGGTGCTCGAGGTCGAGGTCGAGGGGCTCGGTACACATCAGCTCGGCGTCCGCGAGACCACTGTGCTCGTCGGGCGCGGTGAACCTGGCAAACGAGCAGGCTTTGCGCACGACCTCGCGCACGGCGGCCGGATCGGTCTCCGACGTGCTGGCGCTGCCCTTGCGCTGATCCATGTACACGGTCACGCCGATACCGCGATCGTTCGTGTACTCGAGATTTTCCACGTCGCCGAGCCGCACCGTCGCGGCCAACCCGGAGTCAATGCTCGCGGCCACTTCCGCCTGGTCCACACCCTGGTGCTTCGCCTCCTCGAGCGCGAGTTCGATAATGCCTTCGAGTTCGCCCGCATCGGCCGCGCGCGCTTTGGTCACGTCGTTCATGATCCCTCTTGCCGGCTACGGCGCCAGGCCGCAGCGTGATAGACTTCGCAGCTTTTCCGGCCCCGGCCGGTCGTCGAGGTAGCTTAGCCGTTGCTCGAATCAAAACCCAGCAAAAGCGCCCTGAAGCGTCAGGACCAGGCATTGAAGGCGCTGGGCGAAGAGCTCGTCGCTCTGAGCCCGGGCCAGCTCGACCAGCTGCCGCTCGATGAGCGCCTGCGCGATGCTATCGACGCGGCGCGGCAGATGCGCGCACACGGGGCACTGCGCCGGCAGCGACAACTCATCGGCAAGCTGCTGCGGGGCGCGGATGCGGACACGATCCGGGCGGGAATGACCGCACTCACGGCCGAGAGCGTCGTCGAGAAACGTCGCTTCCGGCGTGCGGAAGAATGGCGCGACCGGCTGGTCGCGGAGGGTCACGCCGCCATCGGCGAGTGTGCCGAGGCCACCGGCTGCGACGAGCCGCTGCTGCGCGAAGCGGTGAAGCAAACGGAAAGAGCGAGAAGCGACAAGGCGGTCAAGACCGCCCGTCGGGAACTGTTCAGGCTGGTTTACGCAGCCCTCGAGCATCACGAAGGACAATGATGGAGCCGGGTGTATGCCGCCGGGCTCGTCGAGTCGAGAAGGACACAGGCGTATGACGAATCGTGTTGGCATTATCATGGGGTCGAAGTCCGACTGGGACACGATGCGGCACGCCAGCGAAACACTGGACGAACTCGGCATCGACCACGAGACGCGCGTCGTTTCGGCGCATCGCACGCCGGACCTCCTGTTCGAATATGCCGAAGCGGCCATCGACCGCGGTCTCAAGGTCATCATCGCCGGCGCCGGCGGCGCTGCACACCTGCCGGGCATGACGGCGGCCAAGACCCGCCTGCCCGTACTCGGCGTGCCGGTCGAGTCGAGAGCGCTCAGCGGCCAGGATTCGCTGCTGTCGATCGTCCAGATGCCGAAAGGCATTCCGGTCGGCACGCTCGCCATCGGCAAGGCCGGCGCCATCAACGCGGCCCTCCTCGCTGCCGCGATACTGGCGAACGAGGACCCGGAAGTCGCCGAGGCGCTCGATGCGTATCGCAAGGCGCAGACCGAGAAAGTGCTCTCCAGTCCCGACCCCGCGGAATAAGTCCCTTGACGACACGAATCGGCATCATCGGCGGCGGCCAGCTCGGACAGATGCTCGGCCATGCCGGCAGGACCCTCGGCTTCGAGTGCGAGTTCCTGGACCCATCGCCGAACCCGCCCGCGGCATCGGCAGGGCCGGTCTCGACGGCGGCCTTCGATGACGAGGAGGCAATCCGGGAGCTGGCAAGCCGTGTCGACGTACTGACCTACGAATTCGAGAACGTTCCCGTCGATGCGCTCGCCACGATCGACGGTGTCCCGGTCTATCCGCCACTGGACGCGCTGTCGAAGGCACAGGACCGGCTGTACGAGAAAGAACTGTTCGAAGCGCTCGAAATCCCACTGCCCAAATGGCACGGGGTCGACACGCGCGACGATCTCGCGGCGGCGGCGAACCGGCTGGGACTGCCGATGGTGCTCAAGACGCGCCGCTTCGGCTACGACGGCAAGGGGCAGTTCGTCATTCGCGAAGCGGCGAACCTCGATACCGCCTGGTCGGAACTCGGCGGGAGCCCGCTGATCGCGGAAGCCTGGGTGCCGTTCGACTACGAGGTATCGGCAATCGCCGCGAGGAGCGTCGACGGTGATATCGAGTTTTATCCGCTGACGCACAATCAGCATGCCGGCGGCATCCTCCGCTACTCGCGCGCCCCGGTCGATATCCCGGAGCTCGACGCACAGGCACGCCGGGCGATACGCAGGATGCTCGACGAACTCGACTACGTCGGCGTGCTCGCGCTTGAGCTGTTCGTCCATGACGGCATACTGCTCGCCAACGAATTCGCGCCCCGCGTGCACAACTCCGGCCACTGGACGATCGAGGGCGCCGCGACGAGCCAGTTCGCCAACCACCTGCTGGCCGTCGCCGGCCGGAAGCCGGGGCCGGCAGGTGCCCGTGGTCACGCCGGCATGTGCAACCTGATCGGCGAGATCCCGGCTGCCGCACGGACACTCGACATCGCCGGCACCGTTTTCCACGACTACGGCAAGTCCCCCCGCCCGGGCCGCAAGCTCGGTCACATCACCGTGGTCGCCGACACGGCTGCCGAACGGGACGAG
The DNA here is from genome assembly GCA_036350895.1 of Woeseiaceae bacterium. Lineage (GTDB taxonomy): Bacteria > Pseudomonadota > Gammaproteobacteria > Steroidobacterales > Woeseiaceae > UBA1847. Next base: position 8,868 of record JAZBNZ010000051.1, on the reverse strand, counting down.
AAACTCGCGGCAATCGGCGAAACTGTGACGGGGTCGACACCTGAGTTCGGGACAGTCGAATAGCGGCACCCTGCCAAAAGCAGGTACACTGATTCTTCGGTTTTCTACTGGCGCTCGTGCAGCCCTCGGGGCCACGCGAGCCTTTAACGCATGTCGTACCTAGAACACTTCAAGCTGAACGAGCAGCCGTTCCGACTGACGCCCGATCCGGAGTTCGTCTACTGGAGCAAGCAGCATGCGCGTGCGAAAGCCTACATGGAATCCACGATCTGGCTCGCCGACGGCTTCGTCGTCATCACCGGCGAGATCGGGTCCGGCAAGACGACGCTGCTGCAGTCCTTCCTGAGCGAGCTCGACGACGACATCGTCTACGCGGTCGTCTCGCAGACCCAGCTGAATGCCACCGAATTCCTCCAGGCAGTGCTGACGGAGTTCGGCTTCAAGCCGTTCGACAAGCACAAGGTCGAGCTGCTCGACATGCTGAACATGTTCCTGATTGAACAGTACTCCAGCGGCAAGAAAGTCGTGTTGATCGTCGACGAGGCCCAGAACCTCTCGAAAAAGGTTCTCGAGGAAATTCGTCTGCTGTCGGGTATCGAGACGCACAAGGAAAAAGTCCTGCGCATCATCCTGGCCGGGCAGCCCGAGCTCAAGGACACGCTCGACATGCCGAGCCTGAAACAGCTCGTACAGCGCGTGCGTCTGCGTTTCCATATCGGCCCGCTCGACAAGTCCGAACTGCGCGAGTACGTCGATCACCGGCTGGCTATCGCCGGTCGTGACCCCAACGATCTGTTCGCACCGGATACCTTCGACGTCATTCACCGGTATACCGGCGGCGTGCCGCGCCTGATCAACACGCTCTGCGACACGGCGCTGCTGTGCGCCTTCGCCGAAGAGAAGGACGAGGTCACCATCGAGGACGTCCTGTCGGCGATCAACGAACTCGACTGGGAAGAGCACGAGCTGAACACCGGCGTGCTCAGGAAGCTGTCGAAACCGGTATTCAATCCCGGCACCCAAAACCACGTCACGGCGCTCGAACTCCGGACGGACGGCGAGACGGTCTCGACCCACAGCTTCCCGCCCGGCCGGATCATTATCGGCCGTTCACCGGACAACGAGATCTATATCAAGAGCAAGTTCGTGAGTCGTCATCACGCGCAGGTGGTGTCCGAGGACGACGGGGCTATCGTCGAGGACCTGAACAGCACGAACGGCGTCTTCATCGGCGACAAGCAAGTCAAGAAGTACCGCCTCAGCGACGGCGACGTCATCACGCTCGGCGTGCACGACCTCGTCTACCGCGATTTGCGCCAGCTGGAGGACGACGCGCCGGAATCGACGGACGATACGTTCGACAGGGACGCAGCGGCGAACCCGGCATTCGACGATACTATCGCGAGCGACGACGCGACAGCCGATCCGACAGGCGAGGGCGAACGCGCGAGTAACGACGAGTCGCTGCCCAGCGGCGACGAATCGCTCGACGACGGGGAACCCTCGGCCATCCGCAAGTAATTGCTCAGGTGCTGCGGCGCTTCCCGTGCCGCGAGTCCCGCCGTTTCAGGAATATCACCACGCCCGCCACGAGGCAGATACAGCCGGTCGTAAAGCAGACCGTGGGCCAGTAACCGTGCGTCACGTACATCGCAGCGGTCAGCAACAGCAGGCCGGCGACCAGGTAGAAATAGGGCAGGCTTTCGTAGACGGGCTTGGCAATCCACATGCGATCACGACCTCGACGCTCCGGGTCGATCATTGTGCCACGTCGTGCGCCACCGTCCAGCGATGCCCGGGCCGCGTCGCCGGGCAGTCCGCCAGCCGTCGAGGTCAGGCCAGCTTGAACAGCCTCATGAGACGGGCGAGGATCGAATCCGACATGCCGTCGACGTCGAGGTCCGGGTCGCTGTTACCGTCACGGAGTCTGTCGACGAAAGCCAGCCCGTCCGCGTCGAGATCGTTCTCGGTGATCGTGTTGTCGAATGCCATTCCAGGGCTCCTCGTGAACTTGACATGAGCCTACGCGAAGCGGGCCCTGCATTCAGTGAGCCGCCGCACAACCCGCACTGAGAAATGCCGTCGTGGACCGGGCTTATGTCAATTCGAGCTCAGCTCGTTCCGCCGACCGTGAGTTCGTCGATCCTGAGTGACGGCTGGCCGACGCCGACCGGCACCGACTGCCCTTCCTTGCCGCAGGTACCGACACCGGTATCGAGCTCGAGATCGTTGCCCACCATGGAAATTTTCGTCAGCGCCTCCGGGCCGTCGCCGATCAGCATCGCGCCCTTGACCGGTGCCGTCACCTTGCCCTTCTCGATCAGGTAGGCCTCGCTCGCCGAGAAGACGAATTTGCCCGAGGTGATGTCGACCTGCCCGCCCCCGAAATTGGGCGCGTACAGTCCCTTCTCGACCGACGCGATGATTTCTTCGGGATCGTGCGGACCGGCCAGCATATACGTGTTCGTCATGCGCGGCATCGGGATGTGTGCGAACGATTCCCGGCGGCCGTTTCCGGTCGGCTCGACGCCCATCAGGCGCGCATTCAGCTTGTCCTGCATGTAGCTCCTGAGCACGCCGTTCTCGACCAGCACGTTGTATTGCCCCGGCGTTCCCTCGTCGTCCACCGACAGGGAGCCGCGGCGCCCCGGAATCGTGCCGTCGTCGACGATCGTGCAGAGTTCGGATGCCACTTGCTTGCCCAGCCGCCCGGTAAACGCCGACGTGCCTTTGCGATTGAAATCGCCTTCCAGACCATGCCCGACCGCCTCGTGCAACAGCACACCCGGCCACCCCGGGCCAAGCACGACGGGCATCGTCCCGGCCGGCGCCGCAATGGCATCGAACTGCACGAGCGCCTGGCGCACTGCCTCGCGGGCATACTCGAGCGGCTTGTCGCCGTCGAGGAAATAGTCGAGGCCGGCGCGCGCGCCGCCCCCCGCGTAACCCTGTTCCCGGCGGCCGCCGTCTTCGAGAATGACGCTGACGTTGAATCGCACGAGGGGCCGGACGTCGGCCGCCAGCGTGCCGTCAGAGGCAGCCACGAGGACGAGTTCCTGGCTGCTCGTCAGGCTCAGGATGACCTGCTCGACGCGCGGATCGATCGCCCGCGTCGCCGCATCGATCCGCATCAGCAAGGCCGTCTTCTCTGTGTCCGGCAGGCTGACCGTGGGGTCCAGGTCCGGGTAGAGCGCCGGCGCGGTGTTGCGCCGCCACGCGGCAACCGATCCCTGCTGGCCGGATCGCGCGATCGCCCGCGCGGCACTGCCGGCCTTCTCCAGCGCCGGCAGCACGAGTTCGTCCGAATAGGCAAAGCCGGTCTTTTCGCCGCTGACGGCCCGGACGCCGACACCCTGGTCGTGACTGAAGCTGCCTTCGCGGATGACACCGTCTTCCAGGGACCAGCTTTCCTGGCGACTGACCTGGAAATAGAGATCGGCGTAATCGATCGAGCCGGATACGACATTGCCGAGCGCAGTGCTCAGCTTGCGCTCGTCGAGCCCGACCGGCTCGAGCATTTGGCTCATGACCGTATCTACGGCCGTCGTTGCGTCATTGACCACGTGTTAGTCCCTTGATGTCTTTCGGTTTACCGGCTGGAAGAGATATGGGCGAGCCGCCGGTTCTGAAGGGCCGGGAAATCCCGGCGTAGTGTCGCCACCCGCTGCGGTTCGATCTCGGCTGTCGCGATACCGTTACCCTCCTCGACCTCCGCGAGGATCTTGCCCCACGGGTCGACGATCAGCGAATGGCCGTAGGTCGCTCGCCCGTCGGCGTGCATCCCGCTCTGGCCAGGGGCAATCACGTAGCCGAGATTCTCGATTGCGCGCGCACGCAGCAACGTGTGCCAGTGTGCCCTGCCGGTCGTGGCCGTGAACGCGGAGGGTACGGTGAAGATGCTCGCATCCGCGTCGACGAGCCTGCGGAACAGCTCAGGGAACCTGAGGTCGTAGCAGATCGTCAGGCCGATGACGCCGAAAGGCGACTTCACGACGACCGGGTCGTCGCCGGGGTACATGCTGCGCGACTCGCGATACGATTCCTCGCTGTCGGCGAGATCGACGTCGAACAGGTGAATCTTGCGATAGATATCCCGGCGGCGGCCGGTATCGTCGACGACGATGCAGGCTCCGAAGGTCCGCTCGGGATCCGGCGAGCGAAGCGGCATGCTGCCGGCGACGATCCACAAGCGGTAGCGTGCCGCGGCGTCGGCGAGGAAATCCTGGATGGGCCCCTCGCCCGCCGACTCGGCTATCGCGTTCTTCTCGCGCGCTCGTCGCGGCATCAGCGCGAAGTTCTCGGGCAGGACGGCGAGGCGCACTCCGGCGGCACTGGCCTGGCCCAGCAGGTCGTCGGCGAGCGCCAGGTTGCCCGGCACGTCCCCGCCGCTGTTCATCTGGATGGCAGCCGCCTTGAAGGGTTTATCTTCGGTCATGGCGACTATTCTGCCGGGCTCGCTTCGGAAACGCATCCCGCTCGCCGACCGACCTCGGCGAAGCGCTCGGCATTGGCCTCGTCGATCGCGGGCGCATCCCAGGACCCGTCGATCGAATAGTACAGCTGGGTCATGCCCTGCAACGGCTTCTTGAAGATTTGCGAGAAGATCAGTACGGCGACGGCGACCTGCGGGCCGGCGGCAACCGCGGCGGCGGCGGGCAGCATATTGCCGACATTGGCGCCGATCAGCGCTGCCTGCTCGTAGTCGCGATCGACCAGCCCTGCACGCCCGATAATCGCGATGTCCGCGGCCGGCGCCTCGAGCGACAGGTTGCAGGTGTAGGCGTCGCCGTCGTCGAGCCGGAACGTACCCTCGATCTCGTCGAAGCCGAACCCCTTCTCGAAGACGTCGGAGAAATCGAGCGACAGCCGGCGCGGAAGGGCGACGATACTCATCAGCCCGAGAACGCGGCCGGCGCCGGGCTCGACCTCGTCGAGCTGGCCCGCTCCCATCCTGAGCTGAACCTCCCCGTCCAGGCTCGGCAGGAAGTCGCCGCCGGGCCCACCCGACCAGTTCAGGTCGAGCAGCGCGCTCATGTCGTCCCCGACCAGGCCCGCGTTGTAGCCGAGTCGGGACAGCGTCGTGCCGACATCGCTGCTGTTCAGCGTTGCCGTCACCGCGGTTCGGGAGCCCAGCGGATCGTTCGCGTCCCGGAGCCAGGAGCCCTCGGCGACCAGTTCGAAGGATTCGTCGACCGCAATGATTGTCCGGCTGCTCAGGCCGTCCTCGACGCGCGCGATCTCCGCCTCGAGCGCCCCGAAATGCCGTATTCCGATTGCGAACTCCCGGGCTCGAATCGACAGGGCGGGAAAGTCCCGTGGATCCGGCGCCGTCCGCGGCCCGGCCGGCGCCGCATTGTCCCCGGGCAGCACGAGACGCTCCATGTCCATTACGACGGGCCGGTCGCCGGCGAGGTCGTAGGGGACGAAGACGGCGCCTTCGACCTCAGGTCCCGTGAACTGGACCAGCCAGTCACGGGCGCTGCGATCGAGGCGCACGCGATGATCGACGAGGTGCTGCCCGAAGAGCCGCAGGCTGTCGACACCGACGTCTACGGAACGCAAAAGCGCCAGCGTGCCTGGCCGTGACGCCTGCTCTGCGCCCTTGCCGAGCGCCAGCCAGTCCTCGAAGACGACCTCGCTCGCCTGGCCGCGAATGTGCAAGCCGCGCGTGTCCGCAGGGGGCGGCGGCGTATCGCCGAGTGAAAAGACACCACGGTCGAAATCCCAGGCGCCGCTATCGTTGCGGAAGAAATCCAGTTGCCAGCGCAGGTCGTCATCCAGGCCGCCCGTCGTCTCGATGCGCTTCGTATCCCGGCTGAGCAGGATCTGCGCCGCCAGCGACTGCGGCGTCTCCGCCGTCTTGCGGAACGGCGCGGGCAGATCGATGCCCATGCCGATCAGATCGCTGCCGATCTCGATGGCGAGGCGCCGTTTCTCCTCGCCGGGTTGTGCGGCAGGAAACAGGACGCTGACCGAATAGTCGGTCGTACCGTTGACGAACTCGCTCGCCGGCAGGCCCAGGCCTTCGACCAGTCCAGCCGCCGTGATAGTGCCGTCCGCGTTCAGGACGACCGCGTAACCTTCGAGCTCCGGGGGAGCCGGCACGAGATCGAAGCTGACCGGGCGCTCGAGGAAGCGTCCCGTCAGCGACTCGCTCGTAATCTCGGTCTTGGTAATGGTGACAACGCCGGCCAGGTCCGTGATCGGCCGTCGCAGGGCAGGCAGGAGCGCCGTGCCGTCCGTCGTTTCGATTCGGGCCGACACCTCGAGATCGCGGGCGCGCTTGATCGGTACCATCAGGTCGAGCTTGAGCGTCGCGTCGCCGCTGACCTCGATCAGATCGAGCTGACCGGCAAACAGCTGCGCGATCGGGCTGGCGTTGCCGAAGCGCCGCAACGTATCGAGCGTACCTCTCGCGAGCCCGTCGATCGTCAGCACCGGCTCGCGCAAATCCGGAATGTCGACCCGGGCGTCGACGATCGTGTTGCCCTCGCTCGTCGTACGATTGTCATTCGTGTAGAGATGCATGCCATCCAGCACGATGTCGACGTCGAGCAGTCGTGCGGCGGGCCACTGCGGCAGGTATTTGAACTCGGCATCCCGGACGTTGGCCTCGATCAGCATGCCGCCCTCGCCATTATCGAAGGGAAATGCGCGCAGCGGTCCGTACAGCCGGGCCTTCCCGTCCCGAATGCTGCCGCTCACTAGCGAGAGCTGGAACCACTCGTACAGTTTCGGCTTCAGGATCCGGTCCGGGATGAAGCGCTTCACGCCTGCAAGGTCCGAGATGCTGAAGCTCGACGACAGGTCGATGGTCGGGCCGTCGTCGGGCGTAAAGATGAGTTCGACGTTGCTGTCGGTCGTGATATCGCCGTTCCCGAGCACGATGCTGTCGCTCAACACGGTGATGCGATTGTCGCTCTGCCGCCAGATGACGGTGCCGTAAGCGTCGTCCAGCGTGACCGGGATGCTCAGCAGCTCCGGCAGTAGCACCTCGACGTCGGTGGCATCGATATCCGCGAGGCCGCCCGAGCGATCCGCGCGGATGCGGCCGCTCAGGTTGCGGATGCCGGGTATTGCATCGACAGGCGCGAACGCGAGCTGCTCGAATTCCGAGGCCATTGCGAAGGCCGGATTGCCGGTGTGCAGGTCGGCAAGCGACAGGCTCAGGTTCCGGAAAACGCCCTCGGGGGCATAGCGGCGCAGGGCGTCGCGCTGCGGCGTTGCGAGCCACGGCAGCGCCAGGTAAACATCCGCAACGTTGAGGTAGTCGCTACGCAGGTCGATGAGCTCCAGCTCGCCGCCGGGCGTCGTACCGGCCTCGAGGCGCAGCGACGACTCGGGCCAGCTGCCGTTACTGCTGTTGATCACGAAATCGTCCAGCGCGAGCAGCCAGCCGTCCGTGTCCTGGCGGTACTCGAGGCGTCCCGAGGTCGCGAAGATCTCGTCGCTCGAGCTCGATGCCGCGACGTCCGTGGCGGCGAATTCCGCCGCCACCTCGCGGATCCCCTGCGGGCCGACGCGCAGCGACAGGTCGACGGAAGCGCTGCCGGATGCGAGCGTCGCGATCCTGTCCTCTACGAGCGCGGTCCAGCCCGGCAATTCGAGCCCGCGCCCCGCGACCGTGATGTCCCAGTAGCGTTCCCGGGGATCTTCGTTGTCGAGCTGGGTGGCGGCGACGGTCAGCTGCCGGCCCATCGAGGCGGGCAGTCGCAGGCTGGCATTGATCGCCGTACGCCGCGGGTCACGCAAGACGCTGGCACGGGAAACATCGATCAGCGTCGGCTGCTCGGCGCCCAGCCGGAAGAGCGCGATCGCGACATCCTCGCCGACGATTTCGATCTCGCCGGCGGGCGCCTGGGCGCCGCGGTTCAGCTCACGGAGTTGCGCGAGCGTCGTCCCCTGGATCCACCATTCGCCGTCGGCGCGTTCTCGAACCTCGATCTCCGTGTCGCGGACCAGGATCCTGTCCACCACAACGGTCCGGTCGCGCAAGAGACGCAGCAGCCCGACGCCGATGGACACCTCTTCGGCAGCCACGAGGCGTGTATTGTTCAACGGGCGGATCAGCTCCGCGTCGTAGAAGTTGAGCTCGGGCCCGGAGAATCGCCAGCGCGCATCCATGCCGGAAAACTCGACCTGCATGCCGATCGCCTCGCTGGCCCATGCCTTCAGTTCGTCCTGGTACTCCGGCAGGCGCGGCAGGAACAGGCGGAACAGGCCGACCGCCACGGCGAGCAATATGACGATGCCCGCCATCGTGTAGGCGATGAACTTGATCAGCCTTTGCAGGAACTTTTTCATGCCGTCTGCGAAGTCGGATTACACGAGGACTACGTCGAACTGGTCCTGCTGGTACAGGGATTCCGTCTGCAGGCCGATCGACTTGCCCATCTGTTCCGAGAGTTCCGCCAGTGCCGGCGCCTGCTCGTCGAGCAGCAACTCGATGACGTCCTGGTGCGCCAGCACGATCATCTCTTCGAACTCGAATTGCCGCGCCTGGCGGATAATCTCCCGGAAAATCTCGAAACACACGGACTCGGTGGTCATGACGAAGCCGCGTCCCGAACAGCTTGGACAGTCTTCGCACAGGATATGTTGCAGGCTTTCACGCGTCCGCTTGCGCGTCATCTCGACCAGCCCGAGCGGCGAGACCGGCGTCACCTGGTGGCGGGCATGGTCGCCGGCGAGTGCCTGCTCCAGCGCCGACAGCACGCTCGCGCGGTGATCCTCTTCTTCCATGTCGATGAAATCGATGATGATGATCCCGCCGAGATTCCTCAGCCTCAGCTGGCGAGCGATAGCCACGGCCGCCTCGAGGTTGGTCCGGTAGATCGTCTCCTCGAGATTCCGGTGACCGACGTAGGC
>JAZBNZ010000050.1:0-9389 GCA_036350895.1 Woeseiaceae bacterium | reverse complement strand
GTACAGGGCCGAGCGGCGCGCTCGCGAAACCGGGGCGGTGAAGCGTACCGATGCGCTGGAAGTTGCCGACAAATCGGGCGAGGAATTTTCCGAGAAGGAAGGCATTCCCTGCCGCGCAATCAACGCAATCCTGCCGATCGTCACGATGATCGGAACCGTCATCGCGGGTCTGTTCATCAGTGGCGAGGGCGACACCCTGACCGACATCATCGGCAGCGCCAACGCCTACGTCGTACTGATCTGGGCTTCGCTGCTCGGCTGTTTCGTCGCCGCCGGGCTGACGCTCGGCCAGAGGCTGCTCTCGCTGCACGAGACCGTCGAGGCCTTCCTGATGGGCCTCCGGTTCATGTTCACGGGCGTCCTCTTGCTCGTCCTCGCCTGGTCCGTCGCCGACGTGGCCGAGGCGCTGCATACCGCACCCTACCTCGTGACCATACTCGGCGACACGCTGTCGCCGTACATGCTCCCCGCGATCGTTTTCCTGCTCGCCGGCGCTACCGCGTTCGCGACCGGGACGAGCTGGGGGGTCATGGCGATACTGATGCCGCTGGTCATCCCGTTGTGCTGGGCGGTGCTCGAGGTCAACGGCATCGCCGATGCCGAGCACATGCACATCCTCTATTCCTGCATCGCCTGCGTGCTGACCGGTGCGGTCTGGGCCGACCACTGCTCTCCGATCTCGGACACGACGGTCCTGTCGTCGCTCGCCACCGGCTGCGACCACATGGATCACGTGACCACCCAGATCCCCTATGCGCTGCTCGGCGGCACGGTCGCGCTGCTCGTCGGCACCTTGCCGGCAGGGTACGGCATCCCGTGGTTCTTCCTGTTGCCGAGCGGCATCGTGGTACTGGTTGCCGTGCACCGGTTCCTCGGCAAGTCCGTCGAGCATCCCGACGACTCTGCGGACAGCCGGGTCGAAATACCGCCGATCTGAGCTGTTACATCCTGTTGCGTTCTGGTTCTGCGATCGCGACGCAATGTGCTACTGTTTCGGGCTTACCACGATGAGAGGAGCACATCGATGACAGCCAATTCCGATCGCAGGAAATTCCTGAGACTTGTCGGCGGCAGCGCCGCAATCGTGCCGTTCGCCGGCCTCGCAGGCTGCGGTGGCGGCGACGAAGCCGCAGCGCCGCCGCCGCCCGCCGCGAGCGCACCGGAACCGGAAAAAGCACCGCCCGCAGCCGAGCCGGCGACGATGCCGGAACCACCAGCGGAAGCGCCGTCCGCGTCGGCCAGCCTGACGCCGCTCAAGGACGAGGATCCGCAGGCCCAGGCACTGGCTTACGTCAGCAATGCTGAGAACGTCGACCGTGAAGCGCAGCCGCGCTACGAGCCCGGCCAGGCCTGCGCCAACTGCGCCCTGTTCATGGGTGAGGAAGGCGCCGCCAACGGTCCCTGCTCGATTTTCCCGGGCCGCCTCGTGGCCGCCACCGGCTGGTGCAGCGTCTACGCGCCGAAGGCCTGATCCGAGAAGTCGGCACAACTCCGACAGCATTCTCGAGAGACGCCCGGTCACGATGGCCGGGCGTTTTTTTATGGGCCGGAAACGGGCCTGGCGATCGGCCCTAGCGATGCTGATCGACGAGAATCGGGTTGCCGTCGGGGTCGAGGATGCAAAAGCTCGCCGGTCCCGTTCCCGATTCATCGGCCTCCACCACCATCTCGATGCCGTCAGCCCGTAGCGCACTCTGGAGTTCACGCACATCGGTGAAGGACTCGAGTTCGCCGCACTGCTGATCCCAGCCCGGGTTGAACGTCAGCGTGTTCTTGTCGAACATGCCCTGGAACAGGCCGATCACGTGATCGCCGTTGCGCAGGATCAGCCAGTTCTGCTCGATGTCCCCGCCGGCCTCCTCGAAGCCCAGCTTCGCGTAGAAATCCCGCGATGCCCGGATGTCCTTAACGGCGAGCGAGATCGAAAATGCGCCGAGATTCATAAGCCTCTCCGGGCCGGTTCACCGGCCATGGGTCCTCAGGTCTGGAACAACAGGAATTCACGTCGCGTCTTGGGCCCGAACGTGAGGTGGTGCGGGTCGCGGGCCTCGCGGTAGTTTTCCCGCCGCTGGTCGACGAGATCGTTGCTGGCACGCATCTTCGCTTCCTCGATCCCGATACCGTAGGGCTTCAGTGCGTTCAGGCCGAAAATCCTGGCCCTGAGTTCGTCGGTAATTTCGGGGTAACCATGTTCCTCGCGCACTTCTTTCGCAATCTGGAAAGCCCGGAAGCCCTGGATCTGGTCCTGAGGCGATCCGTACCAGATCGAATCGGTACCCCACAGCACGTTTTCCTCGCCGAGGTGCTTTACGAGCTTGCCGATACCGTGGGCTGCGCTGTCCATGTCCCGCATCAGTCCGCGCCAGGTACTGCCGAGCTCGGCGTACACGTTCGAGCCCTTGCCGAGGCCGGCCTTTTCGACCGAGGCAACCAGGCTGTCGATGCCCTCGTTGCGATTCGGGTCATAGGGCCCTTCGGCCTGACCCGGTACCCAACCCGAGTGATAGATCAGGAAGTTGACGTCGGGAAACTGCTTCGCGATCGGCCCGATGTCCGTGCACAGCGAGTGCTCGTAGGATTCGTCACCGAAGGGGATGCCCTTGTGAATGCAGATGTTCTTCACGCCGAGGCTGCGGGCCTTCTCGATGAAGCGGAGACCGACGTCGTCCGTCAGGTAGAAGCCTTTGCCATCCGGGCCCCACTGCGTGTAGGTCTTCCAGGCGGAGACGCCGTATTTCTCGGCGAGTTCGTCCATGTCCTCGATGTCGCCGGCCTGGTTCGGATTGACGCGCCCGTGGATGAACAGGCGGTGTGTGCCCTCGAGCTCGTCGACGATGCGCCTCGTGGCGTCGGCCTCCTCGATCGTCAGCGGCTCGGCATCGCGTCGTGACGGGACGAAGGACAGCACCATCATGTCGGTATCGGCGTCGAGGAAGACGTCCTTGACGAAATCGTCGGCGCCGAGGCAGCGCATGTAGTCACGGCTGACGTAATCGAACCTCGAACACTCGCGCTTGCGCGCGGCAGCGACGTTCGGCGGCACGTAGTGACCCTGCACGTCGAAGATGAATTCCTTCTTGCCGATCGTTGCCTCGGCCAGCTGGACGTCCTCCCCGGCATCGGCCTCGAGCTCGTAGAAGCCCGCCCGTTTGCCCGCCTCCGCGTTGGCACGATTGATGGCGAGCAGCGTGGTCGCGGCACCGGCGGCCGTCACGAGGAAGTCCCGGCGCGGCATCGCGAGCCTGCGCGCACTGCGCGTCGTGGCGGACTGCGCCAGTTCGTTCGCGTAGCGGTTACGTGGCTCGAGCGGAATCGGCTCGTACTCGGCGTTGGACGTGGAGTCCAGCTTCACTGGCAGGCGCAGGCCTTCCGGGTCGAAACGATACTTCATGGCTACCCTCTCTGTGTTCTGTCGTAGCGTCGCCGCATGCCGGCAGGTTCGCTGCCGGGCGCTGTGACACGAGTGTAGCGAAAACCGGCCCCGGAGCGTGTATCAATGGCGCTTTCGACCCGCCGCATGCTCACGGTGCGGGCAGCGGATCGCGCCGCCAGAGATCGACAATGTCGCTGTCGTCTCCCGTCATTTCCCAGTGTATGAGGGCGAGAGGCAGCCGGCCCGCCGCCATCAATGCATCGTGGAACTCCATCAGGCTGAAAGCGTCGCCGAGCTGGCGCTGGCGGGCCGCCAGCAGGGACTGCATCTGCAACATGCCGGTCGTGTAGCCGAGCCCGTAGCCCGGCGGCCGCCGGAGATAGATTTCGGCATCGACGCGAGCGACGTCGCGATCCAGCCACGGAACGTGCGCCATCCAGAAATCGGCCACCTCGGCGGCGCTCATCCGGTTGAGCTGCAGCCACACGTCGGCGGGCATGCGCGCGGCGCGGAAGATGCCGAAGAGGTAAATCAGCTCCCTCACGCGCGGCTTCGCCTCGAGCAGCCCGGCGTACATCATCGCTTCCTCGAGGTAGACGCCCCAGCCCTCGACCCGGGCGCCGTCCGTCAGCCGGCCCCTTACCGGGTGCGGATTGTGGCGCTCGACGACGGCATCGAAACGATGCCCCGGGATCACGGCATGCAAATGATCGGGCGTCGGGTTCCGGTACTGCACCTGCTCCCAGAAGTTCGGCCCGCCGTCGCGGACGATCCAGGGCACGTTGGTCGCGAGCTTGCCGATGTAGTCCGGGATCGTAATGATCTCCTCGTCGACGAGGAAACGGCGGATCTCGGCGTCGGTCGTATCGATACGCGCCTGGTATTCCTCGGCGGACGCGGGCAGCTCGAGTTCGGGCAGGTCCCGGTTCCGGTGCCGCTCGAGCGCGTACTGTGCCCAGAGCCGATCCAGTTCGCGCCTGCCGAGCGTGATGATCTCCTCGCTCGTGAACGGCATCATCTTCACGTGCTTCAAATACCAGTCGAACGCAGCCTTTCCGACGCCGGCTTCGGCGGTCATCGTCGGACGGCGCTCAATGAGCCAGTCCCGGAACGACTCGACCGACGCGCTGGCCGCCTCGATGCGCGGCACGAGCCAGGGCTGGGCCTCGCGGGCGCGCGCCAGGAGGTCGTCGTACCAGCCGACGACGCCCGGCGGCGGCTCGGCTCGGTACGGGTAACCGTGACCGACGCCGTCGGCATTGGACAGGTTGAAGATTGCGAGATCGGCATAGTCGGCAGCGACGTCGGTAAGATTGGCCTTGCCCTGCGCGACGAGGCCGGGAATCGCGTCCAGCTGGCGCTCGAGCTCGGTGAGCGCATCGCCTTGCACCGGCAGATCCGTAAACGTCAGGCGCAGCATCCGGTCGACGTAGAACCCGGGGTCCCGCGACCACGGCCGGGATACCCTGAGCGTGAACTCCTCCTGGTCCATCTTCCCGCGCACCGCGAGGAATTCGACCTGCTGCTCCCGCGGCCATTCGTCGACGGCAAAACCGTCCAGCCGTGACTGGAACGCGCGCAGTTCGGCGAGGCGCGACGCCATGGCGTCGGCGCCGAAGTCCGGGTAGACGTCGGTCTCGAGCCCGGCGACGTCGACGAGCGACTGCGCCCTCTTCGCGCGCGCCGGATCCTGCCAGGTGAGAAACTCGTCGAAGAGTTCGACGAAGTCCGCGTAGGCACCGCTGCCTGCGGGCATGCCATCGTACATGACGGCCTCGGCTCGACCCGGCGTGCCCGCCACGAGCAGGATCCACGGCAGGGCGATCAGCAGCAATCGCTTGGTCATGTGCAGCGCTATCCCGTTTCGATCGTAAACACGGAGTTCGAGTTTACCGTAGCCGCAACACACGATTTCGCGAAATCGTATAATGATGGTGTCTCGCCTTCGCCGCGGCCCTTCCCACACGAACGAAGTGACCCATGCCCAGGTTTCTGCACCGACTCGTACCGCTCCCGCTCTTGCTCCTTGTCGCCGGCGCCACACATGCCGCGTTCGACTACAACGCAGCGAGCCGCCAGGTGATCCGCAACGGCGTCCAGGCAGTGCTGACCTGCAACGGCCTGTTTACCTCGGGGCGCCCCTACGAACTCGTCGCCAGGGAGGAACTCGAGTACCTGCGCGTGCCGCGTTTCGGCGGTGACGTCAGGGACAAGGTGACAATTCACGAACTCGAGCACGCAGTCACCGTCGGCGGCGGTGAGGAAGGCATTGCGATCACGGCGGCGTTTCGGGAGGGTGTCGGCTGCGTGGTGATGGCGCCCGACCAGGCGCTAGACGACATCGACAGCCTGCCGGTCCTCGATCTGCCTTACCCGGACTTCGACCCGGCAACGACGCCGTGGCCGGACGGCGATCTTGTCGGAGAGGTGCCTTGGCCAGAGGCCGTCGACAGAGTCCGGCTGGATGCCGCAGCAGACCGGATCATGAACCCGGAAGCGCCGAATCACGTGACGCTCAGCCTGCTCGTGGTGCACAAGGGCAATATCATCCTGGAACGTTACCGGGACGGCGTGACCCGCGACACCCGCACGCGCACCTGGTCAACGGCGAAGAGTATTGCGGCGACGCTGATCGGGATGCTGGTCGACGACGGCAGGCTCGGCCTCGACGAGTCGCTCGATCTCGACTGGTTGCCCGAGGTACCAGCCGAAGACCACGATCCGCGGGACGCCATCACGCTCCGGCACGTGCTCAACATGTCGAGCGGACTCTACCCGGTCGACAGTTTCGGCATGGAATACGCGACGGGCTCCGGTCTCGCCTACTGGGCCGGGTTCAGTTCCTCGGTCGGTGCCCGCAGCCGCGGCCTGATCCGCGAGCCCGGGACGTTATGGGACTACGAAAACTACGATACGCTCCTGGCCGTTGCTGCGATGAAAAAGGCACTCGGCGACGAGAAGACCTACCGCGAATTCCCGCGCCGGGCGCTGCTCGACCGCATCGGCATGCGCAATACTCTCGTGAGCACCGACCGCTTCGGGGACTTCATCCTGAGCTCACAGGTCTACACGAACGCCCGCGACCTTGCGCGCTTCGGTCTCCTGTACCTGAACGGCGGCGCCTGGAACGGCGAACAGCTGATCTCGGAAGAATGGATCGACTTCGTCCGTACGCCGGCGCCGGCCAGCGACTTACACGGTCATTTCTACGGGGGGCAGTTCTGGCTCGTCCCCGATGACCGCAACGACGTGCCGAAGGATGCCTACTCGACGGCCGGCAATCGCGGCCAGTACGTGATCATCATCCCGTCACTGGATCTCGTAATCGTACGGCGCGGGCTCGATTTCGACCGCCCGCACATGCAGGAATGGGACATCGCCGCGACGATAGTGACGGCGTTCGAGGACTGGACGCCGCCGTAGGGACAGCGATAGCGACCAGGCCCGATACAAAACGCCCCGCGAAATGCGGGGCGTTCCGGAGAAACGGAAGAACGTATCAGTTTGGAATGGTGCCGCCATTGTGCAGCGGCGAGAAGTGCCAGGACTTGCTCTTCCACTTGCCGCCTTCCTTGACCCAGATGTGGGTAACCCGCGTTCTGTAGTTACGGACATCGTTGCCGCCGGCATTGATCGATCCCTCGAGGTAGTAACGGGCGAGAACGACCGTGTCCGAGAGCTGGGCCGCGTTCGGGTACATCACGGTGACGTCATATTCGCCGCTCAGGTCTTCCTCGATCTCGGCGAGACTCTGCTTTTCCTGCGCGTAAAAGAACGTGCCGTTCGAATTCGCATTGAAATGAATTCCGTCGGACATCAGGTCGCGCTGGGTCTTGTAGTCGTTATTGTTTCGGGCTTCCCAGAGCTGTTGCACCATTTCCAGAACATCGTCGGTCGCGCCCTCGTGGCTATCGGCTATCGCGAGCCCCGAGAAAAGCAGGATGGCAGTTGCTGCCAGTAATTTTTGCATGAATGTCCTCACTCGTTATTGCTTGTGGTGATTGTCGTGCCGGTCAAGGGCTGTGACAGTGCGCTGTTACTGCACCAGAACAACGCTCCGGCAGCGTACCTTCTACGCCCGTTGCCGCTGGCTGTCCAGCCGCGGGGCCGCTACCGCGAATACGTTCCCATCAGGCGGTTCATGCCGATCACGTTCGGCTCGATCTTCTCGAGCAGCTCCCACATCGACAGGCCGGCCTCGATTTCGGCGTCACTGGACAGCGCGAACAGCCAGAAAAAATAACGATGCGTGCCGTGGCCTTCCGGTGGCATGGGGCCGCCGTATTGCGCCTTGCCGAAATCGTTGACGCCGGCGGTGTAGCCGGATGCGGCTTCGGGCAATTCGTTGATCGAGCCCGGAATGTTGTACAGCACCCAGTGCACGTAGCCGTAGTTGCCCGGCTTGATCAGCGGTGCGTCGGGATCGTGGCAAATCAGTGCGAATGCCTTCGTCCCCTCGGGGGCGTTGGACCAGGCGAGAGCAGGTGACACGTCGTCGCTCTCGCCGGTATGCCTGGCCGGAATCCGGTCGCCATCGCCGAAAGCGGTGCTCTCGAGCTGCATGTCGGACAGTGCGAAACCCATGATCGATCTCCCTTGTGGTGTACGTATAGTCGATGATAACGAAGCACCGGCAGGAGTGCAGGGAATAAGGGACATGCACTTCGGCACATTCGAGGCCCTTGCCTGGCTGACCTGCAGTCCACATCAGCAGTGAGATCAGTAGGCTAACGCCGTCACATTGCGTGACAGGTAAAGAGCCGGGATCAGGACTGCTCGCCGCTATGGACAGGCAGCTCTCTCAAATAGCGGCCGCCTGGGTGTCTTGTTCGGGAAAATCGCGAATGGCCCAGAACAGCCAAAAGCGGTCGCACGGTTAGTGCAATAGTTCACAAGAGGAATTCGAATCGAAGCTTGCACAATCCGATTGTGTTGCCCTCCTGCACCTCTAACTACTCGACTACTTCCTTTACAAGACTGCGAAACTCCGGACGACCTCTCCCGTCAGAAAGCTCAATAAAAATCTCCCTCACAACCGGTATTTCCATATTCTTTTTCAAGCCTTCGCGAGTCATCCCCCAAAACTCTTCAGAAACGAACCCCGCCTGGTATTGGTAGTGGGCGTTGTCATATAGGAAGTACATGCCACTGATCGTACGGTGCAACGCGTCATATTCTTGTGTCGTAATCTCATCTTCGTTGCCCTCGCGGGCTTTCCTGTAGGCAGACAGTGCGGCGGGATTCGCGGCAAAAGCGGAATTAAACTCAACCGTCGCAGCGGTCCTTGATTGGTATGTTTGCGACATTGAAATTTTTTGCGCCTGCCGCATCTCCAAACCTACAAAAATGAGTGATGAGACAACAGCAAAAATTCCGATGATTTCCAACCAATCATGAAGCTTGGCTTGATTCAATGTTCGCTCCAGCGGTGCGGGTCAATGTCCGGTTCGGGTCAACAGCCGGAATTATAGCCGACACTCGACAAGGGTCTCTTCAAGGCCGAGAGCGGACATTTTGCCGGGTGTGAATCGTCACCTAAGCACTAATTGCGCTTCCGTTCTTTTTCTAACGCAGCCTGAAATTGCTCGGCTTCTTCCTTAAATCGAACTAGTCGATTGTTGATTGAAGTGTAGAAACCGATTGTATTGATGAACCGATTTCTGAATGATGCGTCCTCGCAAATCTCTGCGACTGGCCGGTCCAACTTAAAACCCCAACCCTCATACTTTCCTGTATCGGCGGAAAAAAATGCGCTAACGTCCGGGTGGTGGTTAACGTGATGAGACCACATATTGTCGTAGTGACTAGTCAGCTGCTCGTTTTCCTCCATTAGCCGTCCGGCATAGAGCCCAAAGTCGGCCTGAAACTCTGGAGACAGCAAAACCTGATACCGATCATGGCGGGCGAGTTGATCGAGCGTGACATTGACAAAATTGGGCTGAACATCTTCGACCAATTGCCACAACGTACGTTCTAATGCAGCCTCAGATTCCGCTGAGAAGGCGCAATCATTCAG
>JAZBNZ010000049.1:0-8927 GCA_036350895.1 Woeseiaceae bacterium | reverse complement strand
TGACGATGAGCGGCATGCTGAGCGAAGCAGACAAGGCGCAAATGGCCGAGGCGGAAGAGCAGCTGGCAGAAGCCGAGCGCCAGATGGCCTCGATGCCTCCGGACCAGCGCGCCATGGTCGAGCAGATGATGGGCGGCCAGATGGACATGCTCCGTAGCATGGTCAACGGCGGCGGCTTCACGATGGAGACGGCCGTCGACGAAATCGTCGTCAACCCCGAGCCCGGCGCGATGGCGAACAGCGCTGCAATGCCGACCCTGGCGGCGGCTTCCCGGCCCGGCGGCGACGAGGTGTTGAGAATGGTGCAGGAGAACCTGGCTGCGCTCGGCTATGACACCGGCAATACCGACGGCATCGAGTCGACGGAAACGACGATCGCGATCTCGCAGTTCCAGGCTGAAAACGGGATGGACGTAACCGGTAAGCCGTCGCCGCAGCTGGCCGGCATCCTCGCGGCAAAGGTCGCGGGTGCCGGCAGCCCGGCACCCGCGACATCCGCCGACGACGCTGCCGCGCTCGAGGCAGCGCGACAGGAATGCCTGCAGCAAAAGATCGCCGAAGCCGAAGAGGCAAAGAAGAAGAAAAAGGGTTTCGGCAAACTGCTGGGTGCCGTCGCACGCACGACGGCGCGCTACGCCACTGGCGACTTCGCATCCGACGTCGCTAACGCAAGCCGGGAGGCATACAAGGCCGATGCGACGGCGAAGGACATGGCTGACGCCGCCGAGGCGCTGGGCCTGAGCGAGGACGACATTGCCGCGTGCCAGAACCCGGGCTAGCGATCGCTGGCGAGGACCCTCAGAATAAATCGCATCGTCCCGCCGGGCCGAGGGTCACGGTAGAAATCCAGCCGGGCGCGTGCCGCCCGCGAGTTGCTACGATGGCGGCTGTCGCCATCGATACCTGACCGGGAACCGCTGTGAACGCACGCTTGCCTGCACTGATCGCTGCCCTCGTCCTCGCTCATGCCGCCGCGGCAGAGCCTCTCGAGATCGCCGGGGGCCTCATCAAGGGCACTATCCTCCCCGACTCCGGCATTCACCTGTTCAGGGGCATTCCCTTCGCCGCGCCGCCGGTCGGCGACCGGCGCTGGCGGGCGCCCTATCCCGTCTCCTCCTGGGACGGCGTTCTGCAGGCCGACACCTGGGGCACGCACTGCATGCAGGGCGAGATGTTCGGCGGGCCGCTCACAACCCGCGACGACAGCATGGGCGAAGACTGCCTGTACCTGAACGTCTGGACGCCGACGACGGACCCGGACGCGGCGCTGCCCGTGCTCGTCGTCTTCCACGGCGGCGGCTTCGCCGCGGGCTCCGGCTCCGAGGCCCGCACCGACGGCGAGTGGTACGCCGAACAGGGCATCGTCGTCGTCGAGCCGAATTACCGCCTGGGACTGTTCGGCTTCATGGCGCACCCGGCGCTGAGCGAGGAATCCGGGGGCCGCGGCTCCGGCAACTACGGCATGCTGGACCAGGTCGCCGCGCTGCGCTGGGTGCAGGACAACGTGGCCGCGTTCGGCGGCAACCCGGACAACGTCACGATCAACGGTGAATCCGCCGGGTCGATGTCGGTAAGCGCCCTGATGGCGTCGCCATTGTCGAAACACATGGTGCACAAGGCCATCGGCCAGAGCGGCGCCTTCTTCCCGCAACCGGCGCGGGGTCTCGTCTCGGAGAATGCGCTCGACACCAAGGAGCGGGATGGTATGCGCTTCGCCGCGTCGGTCGGCGCCGGATCGCTGGCCGAGCTGCGCGCAATGCCGGCGGACACGCTGCTCGCGGCGGTGATGTCACAGGATGGCGGCTGGGGGTATGGCCCCGGCATTGACGGTTACTTCCTCGAACGCCCCGTCGCCGACATCTATGCAGACGGCGAGCAGGCCGACATCCCCCTGCTCGCGGGCTGGACCTCCTCCGAGCTCGGCATGTCGGTCGCGCTGAACCCCGAGAAGCCGACGCTCGCCGCATTCAAGGCGCAGCTCAGCAAGACGTTCGGAGCCCGCGCGGAAGAGGCGCTTGCCGTGTATCCGGCCGATGACGACGCACAGCTGTTGCAGTCGGCTGCCGACCTCGCCAGCGATCTCTTCATCAGCTACGTGACCTGGAAGTGGATCGAGACGCACGCCTCGACCGCAACCGCGCCGGTCTATCGCTACCGCTTCGATCGCACGCGCCCGGACGATCCCGCCAGCCGCTTCGGAGCACTCCACGCCGACGACATCGAGTACGCCTTCAACACGCTCGACTCGAAACCGGCAGGGTGGCACGCAGCCGACTACGCGGTCGCCGACACGATGGCGACGGCCTTCGCCAACTTCATCCTCACGGGCAACCCGAACGGCGACGGCGTGCCGGACTGGCCGGAGTTCGACGAATCGGGACAGGTCATGTATTTCGACGCCGTCAGCCGCAGCGGGCCGGAAGAGGCGCGCCCGCGGTACGAATTCCTGGACGCGGTGGTCCGGGGACGGTAAGCCAGGGAGACCGGTGCCCGGGCCGGAAACTCCACGTCCCGGCCGCCCGCACGCTACAATCTCCGGATGAAAACCGCGAAACCCCTCTACGACTTCGACAAGTACTGGGCGGAGTGCTACGGCACTGCGCCGTTTTTGCCGATGTCGCGTGCCGAGATGGACGAGCTCGGGTGGGACTCCTGCGACATCATCATCGTTACCGGCGACGCCTACGTCGATCACCCGTCCTTCGGCATGGCCATCATCGGGCGCCTGCTGGAGGCGCAGGGCTTTCGCGTCGGCATCATCGCCCAGCCGGACTGGCAGTCGGCCACCGCCTTCGAAGCGCTGGGCCGCCCGAACCTGTTCTTCGGCGTCGCGGCCGGCAACATGGACTCGATGATCAACCGCTACACGGCCGATCGAAAGGTCCGCAACGACGATGCCTACACGCCGGGCGGTGTCGGCGGCAAGCGCCCCGACCGCTGCTCGCTCGTCTACTCGCAGCGCATCCGCGAGGCCTGGGGCGACGTGCCGATCGTCCTGGGCGGCATCGAGGCTTCGCTCCGGCGCATCGCGCACTACGACTACTGGCAGGACAAGGTGCGGCGCTCGTTCCTCGTCGACGCGCAGGCGGATATCCTGCTCTACGGCAACGCGGAGCGGGCGATCGTGGAACTCGCACATCGCCTCGCGCGCGGCGAACCCGTCAGCGAGATGACCGATATCCGGGGCACCGCCTTTTTGAGAGACGACACGCCGGAAGGCTGGTGGGAGATCGACTCCACACGCATCGACCGGCCCGGCCGCATCGACGCTATCGTCAGCCCCTACGTCAACACGCAGGACACCGAGGCCTGTGCCACGCAGCAGGCCGAGGGCGAGCCGGAACCACAGGCCAACGTGCTGCGCTTCGTCCCCGATGCGAAGAAGAACCGCGCGCGCTCGGTGATCCGGCTGCCGTCCTACGAGAAGGTGCGCAACGACAAGGCGCTGTACGCCCACGCCAACCGCGTGCTGCATCTCGAGACGAACCCCGGTAACGCGCGGGCGCTGGTGCAGGCGCACGGCCGCCAGGAACTGTGGCTCAACCCGCCGGCCGAACCGCTGACGACGCCCGAGATGGACTACGTCTTCGGCCTGCCGTACGCACGCGTGCCCCACCCGGCCTACGGCGATGCGAACATCCCTGCCTACGAGATGATCCGCTTCTCGGTCAACATCATGCGCGGCTGCTTCGGCGGCTGCACGTTCTGCTCGATCACCGAGCACGAGGGCCGGATCATCCAGAGCCGCTCCGAGGAGTCGATCCTCGAGGAAGTCGAGAAGATCCGCGACACCGTGCCCGGCTTCACCGGGGTCATCTCGGATCTCGGCGGCCCGACGGCGAACATGTATCGCCTCGCCTGCAAGAGCAAGGAGATCGAGGCGGCATGCCGCAGGCCGAGCTGCGTCTACCCGGGGGTCTGCAAGAACCTGAACACCGATCACTCGTCGCTGACACAGCTTTACCGGAAGACGCGCGCCCTGCCCGGCATCAAGAAGGTGCTGATCGCCTCGGGACTGCGCTACGACCTCGCGGTCGAGGACCCGGAGTACGTGAAGGAACTGGTCACCCACCACGTCGGTGGCTATCTCAAGATCGCGCCCGAGCACACCGAGCGCGGGCCGCTGGACAAGATGATGAAGCCCGGCATCGGCACCTACGATCGCTTCAGGGAGCTGTTCGAGCAATATTCGAAAGAGGCCGGCAAGGAGCAGTACCTGATCCCCTACTTCATCGCCGCGCACCCGGGCACGACCGACCTCGACATGGTCAACCTTGCGCTGTGGCTGAAGAAGTACAACTTCCGGGCCGACCAGGTGCAGGCCTTCTACCCGTCGCCGATGGCGACTGCAACGGCGATGTACCACTCGTCGAAGAACCCGCTGCGAAAGGTCACCTACGACAGCGAGAAGGTCGAGATCGTGAAAAGCAAGGTCAAGCGCCGCCTGCACAAGGCGCTCCTGCGCTACCATGACCCGGACAACTGGCCGTTGATCCGCGAGGCGCTCGTGGAGATGAAACTCGGTCACCTGATCGGCCCCGGCCCCGACAAGCTCGTACCCGCGGAACAGCCGAAAGGCTACAAGGTGAAAGGGTCTGCGCGCCGCAAGAACACGAGAGAGGCCCACGAGAAGCGGGTGCGCCGCGGCAAGCTCCTGACGCAGCACTCGGGCCTGCCGCCGCGCTCAACGCGCTAGCGCGCAGCCGAGCGGTCTACGGCTCGTAGATCGCGTAGACCTTGCGAGTGGTCTCGACCACCTCCCACTCCCCTTCGAAGCCCGCCGGAATGACGAAGTTGGCGCCGGCGGCAAGCTCGATCTCGTCGCCGTCGGCACTGCGCAGGATCGAACGACCGCAGAGGATCTGGCAGAACTCGTTCTCGGTATAGCTCACGCGCCAGCAGCCGGGCTCGCCCTCCCAGAGCCCGGAAAAGAACTTGCCGTCACTGCTGGTGAAATGATTCCAGGTGCGCTGCACTGGCTGGCCGCGAACGCACTTACCGGCCGGGGTCGGGTACTCCTCGAATTCCGCCTCGTGGTGATCGAAGTGAACAATGTCGGTCATACTATTGCCTCCGCTCGAGCGACGATCCCGAGTGTAAGCACCTGTACGCGATTCGGCGAGGTCGAAGGTAAACTCGGGGGGAAGCAGCGGCCGAGTCGGGGGCCACGACCAGCCGGCCCCCGCCGATGCGATCAGTAAGAGGCTTGAAGGCTTTAGCGGAGGAGTGAATGGCGAGCACGCGGGAACTGAACTACCGGGATCGGCTTGCCGGCAGGATCGACGCGGGCACGCCGGTCATCGACGGGCAGGCGCTGGCCGCCGGCCGGTGGGACGAACTCGTGCCGCTCGCACTCGGGTCGGCACGAGAGCATGGCTTCCTGTGCATCGACCTGCCGCCCGGGCACCGGCAGATCGCCGGGACCACGCTGCAAAGCGCCGCCGCCTTCTTCTCGCTGCCGGACGACCGCAAGGCGGCGGTCCGCGACGCCGACGCCACGTTCGGCTGGACGCCCAGCCACGAAGAGCCGGCCTACCAGCCGGGCACGGTCTCGAACGTCGAGTCCTTCGACGCCGAGCTGCCGCTGATCGAAAGCGCCGACGATCCCCACTGGCCCGACGTACCGGGCTTCCGGAGCGCTGTCGTCGACTGCTGGCAGGAATACGCAAGCCTCGCCGATCGCATCCTCGAACTGCTCGCCCGGGCCGCCGGCATCGAGCCGATGTTTCTCGTGAACCGCTGCAGCACGCGTGAGCTGAACACCCTCAGGCTGCTGCATTACCCCGGCGGGCCGGTGCCGTCGAACCCGAACGAAGTCGGCATCGCGGCGCATACCGATTTCGAGTGCATTACGCTGATCTACCAGACCGCGCCGGGTCTCGAACTCCGCAGTCCCGGCGGCGACTGGCTCGACGCGCCGGTCGCGCCGGGCCGGGTGATCGTGCTGCTGGACGACATGCTCGAACACTGGACCAACGGCTTCTTCCAGGCCACCGGACATCGCGTGCGGCGCACGCTCGAGGAACGTTACAGCCTCGTGTTGTTCATCGCGGTGGACGACGGCGTCGAGGTGGCGCCGCTGCCGGAGTTCGTCTCGGCCGGGCATCCGCCGCGCTACGCGCCGGTCGGGCAGGCGCAGCACATCGACGACGAGATGACACGAGCCCGCAACCAGATGTAGACGCCAGGTGTCCGGCAGGAGTATCCGGCGGAACTAGACCTTTTGCAGCAGCGTCTTGATGTGCTTGATACGCCACGTGATTTCGCTTTCCAGCGTTTCGACTTCGTCGAGCAGCGTATCGACCAGCTCTGCCTTGTCCTCGCGTTCGGCCACCAGCTTTTTGAGTTCATTGACGGCCGCACGAAGCGCCGGGGCCGTTTCCAGCACCGTTTCCGGCTTGCCCTTCGCGTTCTCCACGGTTCGCTGCACGCGCGGGAAATCGTAGCTGCGGCTCGCGGGCAGCAGCGAGCCTTCCTTACGCTTGTAGATGATCCGCAGGACATCGGTCGTCGCAATGCTATTGACCATGTAGCTACGAATCTCGCCGGGATTCAGGATGCCCATCTTCGCCAGCTGCGGGTATTCACTCATCGCGGGTTGCTCCTCTGGTACTCCCGTTTCGGCCCCGACTGCCGGGCCGGGTAGAGTCGCGGCCTATTGTGCACTCGCTTGCGCGTGGCGCCAAATGCGCTAGGTATTTCTCAGAATTGACATTTTTGCGAGCCGTTTCGATAGTGTAAGCAGGATGAACCGCGGCCAGGCCAGTGGCGCCGTAAGACGGTTCATCGCCGAAGCGACGATGCTCAAGCGGCCTCCTGGCGGACGGTCTGGAGGTGTGCCATGCAGCGTCGAGCGATCCCCCGAAAGACTATCTTCCTTGTCAGTGTCGGCATTCTGTGTGCCGGCGCAATAGCAGTCGCCGACGGTTACCGGCCGCCCAGCGAACTCGCCGACTCGTTTGTCGAGTCGCTGCCAACCGCCGAGATCGTGGTCTTCCCGACCGTCATTCGCGACCCGTTCGTATCGCGCTACTCCCTCGAATCACGGGATCTCGCGATTCGGCTGCTCGAGGAGTACGGCGTGGGTGGTGTGACCGCGTCAGACCGGGAGCTGCATCTCGGCGAGCCCGCGGCGCCATCGCAGTACGCGATGTTTCAGAACGCAATCCGGACTATGGCGGAGGAAATCGGGCGTACGTCGTCGGGCGTCGACTACTTCCTGCTCATTGACGTCCTGTTCCCGCCGGGGCCACGTGACAAGCTGGAGGTATTCGGGATCCATATGTACGTCCTGACGCCGCAGGGCGACAACGCTTTCTCGTTCATACTGAACTCCCACCACGATGCCTTCCGGGCGGCGCGGCTGGAAAGTTCCGACGCAACGGCCCGCGGCAAGGAACGGCTGGCGGTCCGCGGGACCACGGTCGCTGTCGAGGCCCTGAAAAAGCAGGTTGCCGATGCCAGGGCCTGCATCGCCAGGGAAGCCGGCAGGACGTCGCCCAGGCCCGGGTCGCCGATGATCGACGATTTCGAGCATGGTCTTGTCCGCGGCACGGACCGGTACGACGTGGAGGTGGGCTTCTCGACATTCGCCGGCCCTGACAGCCGCGTAAAGATGTCGACGACGGATCGGCACCCGTCCGTGCCCGGCAAAGCCTCCAGGAACTCTGTCCTGCAGATGAACCTCAATGTCAAATCCTGGGCCGGCGTGCTGCATCGATTCGCCCACCAAATGACCGATCAGTGGGTCAGCTACGACTGGCGCGGCGCACGGGAACTGAGTTTCTGGATTTACGGACACAATGCCGGCACTACGCTCGTCGTCGACGTGCTCGACAACCGCAATCGCTGTTCGACCGTGGACGACGCCGAACGCTATTCCTATACGTTCATGGACAACTTCGAGGGCTGGAAGCTGATCTCGATCCCGTTCGAGGTGATGACCCGCAAGGAAATCGGCAACGACGCACCGAATGACGGGCTCGGGCTCGGCGCCGTGCACGGCTGGGGTATCGCAATCCTCGATACGAAGGGCGGCAAGCGCTACTGGATGGATGATGTCCGCCTGCGGTACACGCCGCTACTCGCAGACGTCCCGGAGGGCGTGTCTCGTGAGAAAGATATCTGGGTTCCGGTGAACGAACTGCCCATGTACGGTGAATTCGAAAAGACGGCGTGGCAGAAACAGGCCGACGAAACCTTCATGGCGACCGTACTGCCGGATTTCGGCAACGACCGCGGAGCCGCCGCGGATCGTTTCGCCGAAGAAGCGTGGAAGTTCGTGTACGGCGGCGACAACACCACCGCAATCAAGCGCTTCAACCAGGCGTGGCTCCTGGATCCGGAGAACACGAAGGCGCTATGGGGCTTCGCCGTCATTTCGCGTGCGCGGGGCAAAACCGATGCAGCGCTTCGCTTCTACGCATTGGCTATCGAGCGCGGCGGTGCCTGGCCCAAACTCGTCGCCGAATACGAGGAGTACCGCGAGGCGCAGGAAGAGCGGTGACGCCGGGTGGCGGGCGCAGCGTGCCGGGCAGACGCAGGACCAGCGCCGGCCCGCTCAGTTGCGCTGCCGAGGCGCCGCGGGGGGCCGCAGGCGGGAGTTTCAGATCAATGCCCGGCTATTCGGGCTCGTTGCACTTGATCAAAATGCTGTTGGTATCGGTGCTGAAGGCCACGGTCAGTGACTCGGGGTCCGAGTTGGCCACTTCGCTCGTCGACAGCACGCGGCCGTCCGGGCTGACGATCGAATAGCCCGCGGCACCGCAGGATTTCCCGGCCTGCTCGAAACAGTAGTTCAGGCCAACCGACGATCCACCGCAATCGATGCGAGTGGCGACGGAACCATCGGGGAGCGTCACGACCGACGGCGTGGAACCACAGGCGCCCAGCAGGGCGAATAGGGAAACGGCCAGAACGCCCTTCAG
>JAZBNZ010000048.1:0-3098 GCA_036350895.1 Woeseiaceae bacterium | reverse complement strand
CCCACCTTCGGTACGCGCTGGCTGATCCCCCGCCTGCCGGATTTTCTCGACCGGCATCCCGAAATCACGGTCAATTTCGTCGGCCCGATCGGTCTTACGCCGGACACGGCGACCGGAATAGACGTGGCAATCAGCTACGATGGCCTCGAGTGGCCCGGCGCCGTCAGCGAGTTCCTCATCGGACAGCGGGCCTGTCCGGTCTGCAGTCCCTCATTGCTGAACGGTCACGACCCCGGGTCGACCGTCTTGCTCCGGGATATCCCCTTGCTTGCCCTCAAGAGTCGACCTGGAGCCTGGCCGGACTGGTTCGCCCAGGGGCAACTCGAGTATCCGGCCGCCAATGTCACGATGGAATGCGAACAGGTCGCGGCACTGACCCAAGCGGCCGTTGCCGGCCTCGGTGCCGCACTGTTGCCGCCGTTTCTCATCCTTTCGGAGCTCGAGCGCGGACTGCTGGTGACAGTTTCGACACGTGTCACCGACTGGCAGATCGGCTATAACCTCGTTACGCCGAAGAGCCGCGCCAGCTACAAACCGGTCGCCGCATTCCGGGAATGGCTGATCGACAGGATCAACAGCGAAGGACTGCCGGAAGGTCGCCCGTAAGCGAACGCGTCCGGATCAAGGTACAGGATCATGAATTTTTCCGGGAATTTCATACATATCGGCGATATCGACATCGAGGAGCTACGGTCGCTGGCAGAAGAGCTTTCGGAAGAACAGTGGACCAATCTCTCGATCCGTCAGCAGCGCTACGAGGTTCACAAGCACACCCAGACCATCGGGCTCGTCTACGACCCGGATTTCCGTCACACCCACCCGACACGGCTACCGCCGCTCAAGATGTTCGAGAACGCCTTGAAGCCCGCGCTCTGGATGATCGCGGACCATTTCGAGCAGTCACCCGCGGGCAAAGCCCTGGTCACCGAAAACGGCCTCGGCTACTTTATCCGGGCCACGCTGGTGCGACTCGAGGCCGGACACGGCATCGCTGCCCACCGGGACATGAACTTCTCGCTCACGCATTCACATCGCCTGCACCTGCCGTTGATTACCAACGACGACGTCCTTTTCACGGTCGGCAAGGAAACCCTCAACCTGCCGGCCGGGAGCGTCTACGAAATCAACAACCGCCGCGTTCACTCCGTTGAAAACAAGGGCAAGGATGACCGGATTCACCTGATCCTCGACTTCGTCCTGCCCGGCGAGAAATGTTGCTGCGGTCTGAAGCACCACCCGGATACACGCTGCAGTCCACGCGCGTGTCTCGAGACCGTGCGCGGAACCGTCGCCTGCGATTGCCACCCGGAAGCCTGAACCGCACTCAGGCGGCCTTCGACGCCATCAGGTCACCGGGAAGTCCGGCATGCCGGCAACCCGCTTGAGCCAGGCATCGTGCGGCGGAAGCTGGCGGCTCGCCACCTGCACACGCCGGGCGATATTCGGCTGGACCCGGGCAGCCGGCCGCGCACTTCCGAACCAGTCGTCACACTCGGCCGCCAGGAAATCCATGCCGTAGAGAATCGCCTCGTAACTGGACAAGGTGAAGATACCGCCGGTATCTATCGGCGCCCTCGTATCAACAGCGGCCGGGCAGCCTGCCAGGGGCTCGAGGGACTGGCCCGGGAAGAACTGGTCCTCGAAATCCGCAGCCGTCGGTGGCTTGACTCGCCAGAATGCAAGCTTGGCCTGCAACCGGTCGTTGATTCGCTCGGGCCGCCGCACCTCCCGCCAGAACTCCGTATCTTCCCGGCGCGTCAGGCAATAGTGCAGGTTTATGAAGTCGAGTATCTCGTAGAAACGGTTCAGCATGATCCGGTTGAAGCGATACGCCATGGACGAGTAGTCCGTGCGGTGGGGAAAATGCTCCGAGAGCATCACCGCCGCGAGATCGCTGAGATACAGCCCGGTCGACTCCAGCGGCTCGATAAACCCGGCCGACAAACCGACGGCGACGCAGTTACGCACCCACGATTGCGCCCGGTGGCCGACCTTGAAGGGCACCGACCTCGCCTCGAAACCCTCGGCCGGTTTGCCGACGAATGCCCTGAGCTCGCGTTCGGCTGCCTCGGCATCGATGAACCGGCTTGCGTGCACGTAGCCCCACGCGCGCCGTGTCTGCAGCGGTATCTCCCAGATCCAGCCGGCCGAGACGGCCGTCGCCAGCGTATTGGGGCGGACATAGCCCGGGTAGCTGTGCTCGTACGGCACCTGGAGCGTCAATGCGCGGTCGCACATCAACCACTGCGAGCAGTCGACCCAGTCCGTCCCGAGCTGCTTCTCGATCAAGAGCCCGCCGAAGCCGGTCGCGTCGATGAAGAGATCGGCCTCGATACGGAGGCCGCCGCGCGTGCGGACAGCGGCAATGTCTCCCTCATGGGTCATTTCGACGTCGACCATATGGTCGAGGTGATGAGCGACCCCCCTTGCCGTCGCAATCTCGCAAAGGTAGTCCGCGAACTTGAGCGCGTTCATGTGGAACGCATAGGTGAACCGCGGCCCGACGTCGTTCAGTTCGAGCGTCTTCGGGGCAAGGCCTGCTTCGCAGATCACCGGCTGGGCGGAAATCGTTTCCGAAAACGGGACCGAGCGGTCACTAGCCAGCCAATCCAACGTCGTCGTGTCGATCGGCTCCGAGCGGTAGCGGCCGAACGCGTGGTAATAGCCCTCCCCGTTACCGTCCAGCCAGTTGACGTACTTGATAGCCTGCTTGTAAGTGCCTTCGACGCGCTTCAGGAATTCGATCTCGTCGATACCGATTGCGGCAAGGATGTGCGTAATGCTCGGAATCGTTGCCTCGCCGACGCCGATGCGCGGAACATCGGGCGATTCCAGCAGCGCGATTTCGACCTCACCCGGGCGCTCGGCGTTCAGTACCGCATCGAGGTAGGCAGCGGTCATCCAGCCGGACGAACCGCCGCCAACGATCAATATCCGGCGGGCACTCACGGGCCTAGGTTTCCGGGTCGATATATCGGGTGTACCAGTCGATCACGCGCTCGAGGCGATCCTGGATGTAACTCGGTTTGGACAGGCCGTGGTTCTCTCCCGGGTAGATCACGAGCTGCGTAGGAACGTCGAGGCTCCGCAGCGCCTGG
>JAZBNZ010000047.1:0-5367 GCA_036350895.1 Woeseiaceae bacterium | reverse complement strand
TTCTCGGCGACCGGATTCGCATCCGCTCGCTCGATATCCGCGACGGCGGGATCGATATGATCTCGATCGAGGCCGGCGAGGACGATCCGCTCTGCTGCCCGACGCGACGGGTAGCACGGCGTCTACTCCTGCGCGACGACAGCATCGTCGTCGAGCGGGAGACCCGGTCGGGCCCAATCGAGCGGCTGTTCGGCTTCATGACCTGGGGGCACGAGAACCGCAGCTTCAAAACCTGCTCCGGTGACCGGGAAGGCTGGGTCGTCGATACGATGAAGGACGTCTCGATCGCCGATCTCTACGAGGAATTCGCGACCGGGCCCTACGCGCCGGTCTTCATGGACATCGAGGGCCGCTGGTTCGAAGCCTCGAACGAGGGATTCCAGGCCGAGTTCGACGACGCCGTCGAGATCACCGCCGTCCATCGTGTCGAGCGGGAAGGTTTCGGCTGCAGCCTCGACGTCGAGGGCCTACTGTTCCGGGCCTTCGGCAACGAACCCGGCTGGCGCCTCGACGTCCGGCCGGACGGCGCCACCCTGACGTCGATGAACCTGGAGGAGCGCGTGGAATTCAGCGGGGACGGACGCCTCAGTAACCAGCAGTTCGAGTTCGAGAACGACGAATACCGCATGAGCGTGACTTACCTCGAAATCCCCTGCAGGGACTCGATGTCTGGATCCTACTTCAGCCACCGGGTCGAGATGCGAGTCGGCGACCAGCGCTACCTGGGCTGCGCGGTGCCGGGACGGTAGGCGGTGCCAGCGCCGGCCTGGCTGGAGCAGTTCGTCGCCGAGCGGGGACTGACAGATCGTTTCGTCGCCGATGCCCTGGAGCATCTCGCTCCCCTGGCCGACGCACTGATCCGGAGGGGCGCCAGGCGTATCGGTTTATCCGGCGGCCAGGGTACGGGCAAATCGACGCTCGGCGCCTGCCTCGCGGCGCTGTTCGAGAACGAGCAGCGGAAACACGCGGTTCTGCTGTCGCTCGACGATTTCTACCTGCCGCGGCCGGAGCGGCTGGCGCTCGCCGAGACCGTTCACCCCCTGTACCGCACGCGCGGCGTGCCGGGCACGCACGACATCGGCCTGCTGGCGCGAACGATCGCCGCGCTCGGCGGCCCAGGCGGCAGCGTGGAACTGCCGGTGTTCGACAAGAGCCGTGACGACCGTAGCGATACCACACGATCGATCCGACTCCCCGTCGACATCGTCATGCTCGAGGGCTGGTGCGTGGGCGCAACCCACCAGGGCGACGCCGAACTCGAGCGCCCGGTCAACGCACTGGAACGGCAGGAGGACGCGGAGGGACGCTGGCGGCGTGACGTCAACGAGCGGCTGCGCCGGGACTACGAGCCGGTGTTCGCGCACCTCGATACGCTCGTTTTCCTGAACCCGCCGGCGTACGAGTCGCTGTATCGCTGGCGGGCGCAGCAGGAACATGAACTCCTGGCGCGGCGTGGGAGCGGAATGACCGACACGGAACTGACCCGCTTCATGCAGCACTACGAGCGGCTGACACGGGTCTGCCTGGACCGGCTGCCCGCCGAGGCCGACGTCGTGATCGATCTCGACGAGGACCACTCGATCGCCGCGCTACGCTTCAACGACGGCGAAAATCGCGGATCCTGAGCTTGGTCTCGTGACCGGCGAACGCCTGGCCCGTATTGTCCTCGCCTTTCATGTAG
Source organism: Woeseiaceae bacterium (assembly GCA_036350895.1). GTDB lineage: Bacteria > Pseudomonadota > Gammaproteobacteria > Steroidobacterales > Woeseiaceae > UBA1847. The sequence goes on along the minus strand of JAZBNZ010000047.1, from coordinate 3,686 downwards.
GAACGCTGCCAGCCCTCCTTCGCCGCGTCGGAGCCGGCCTGCTGCAGTTCCTCGTTGAAGCGTAAGCGGTCCTCCCGCCACTGTACGTACTGCTTGTAGAGTTTCGGATTCTCGTTGAGATTGCCGACGACGGGATCGAACTTGCCGAGGTAATGCCGCGGATACGGGAAGACCGTGGCAATCGGCTCATCCTTCTCGAAACGAAGCTTGTGGCGCTTGCGTGTGAACTGCCAGTTCATCGTGAAGGTGAACGGTGCCCAGTCGGTCTCGATGATCCCCTCGAGAGCCGCAATTCCGTCCTTGGGCCGGTTCGCCGGTCCCTTCACCCACAGGTTGTGAGCCTTCGACGTCCTGAACAGGTAGCCCGGCGAGAAGGTCAGGACGCCGTGCCCGAAGTGCGAGCCGACGAGATCACTGGTCTCGCCATCGAAGCGTATCCGGATGGCGTCGAGGCCCTCCTTGCCGTTCCAGCGGGCCGTGAAACCGACCGGGTTGAGAATCTCCCAGCCCGCCTGGTTGGCGATCGTCAGCGGCAGGCAGCGGTAGCCGAAGCGTTCCGGCAAGGCGTCGATCCAGTCGCGGCGCCGCTCGCCGGTGCGGATCGGCATCGGCGTTTCGACGACCTCCCAGGCGGTGATCTCGAGTTTGTCTTTCATGCGAATTTCCCCAGGTTGTCTTGCCGCAGTCGCGCCCGGCAGTCCGGCGCCGCGAGCTAGAGCGGCAAGGCCGTCGAGTACTTGTGCTGGCGCAGCGCGATCTGCGACGACGCCTGCGCGACCGAGTCGTCGGCGAGTATCTTGTCCATCAGCAGGTGCTCGAACTCGCCGACGCTGTGAGTCCGGATGATCAGCGTGTAGTCATGCGTGCCCGTGACCGAGAAGCATTCCAGCACCTCGGCGGTGCCCGTCACCAGGGCCTCGAACTGGCGACGTGTCTCCTTCGAGTGATCGACCAGGTTGATGAAGACGAAGACACAGACCGGGAAGCCGACCTTGTCGGGATCGAGCAACGCAACGCGGCGCCGGATCGCCCCGACCTGCTCGAGCTCGGTGATCCGGCGGGAGACCGTGGACGGCGACATGCCGAGCCGCTCGGCCAGCTCACGCACCGTTGCATCGGCATCGTCCTGGATGGCTCTCAGCACCGCCCGGTCGCTTTCCGTGAGCCGCAAGGGTTGATCTATCTGTATCATATATTCCGAGTTTTCAGTTATTTTGTCTCATATATAGGGCAATAAGGGACTATCTTGAACACAAAATCAAGGTTTTTTGCCGTATATTGTTGGATTAGTCACTCGACGGGAGAATGCCCATGTGTGCCATGCCAGCTGCGCCGCTTACCGGCAAGAACCGTTATGCGGACGCTCCGCGGAATGCCGATTACACGATCGATCAGCGCTGGGACACGTACACGCCCGAGGAACACGACCGCTGGGATCGCCTTTTCAGGAACCAGCTCGATGTGCTGCCGGGGCGCGCATGCCGGGAATTCCTCGATGCGGTCGAACAGCTGGAACTGTCGCGCGCCGGCATCCCGGACATGGAAGAACTCTCGGACCGGCTCGAGAAAATTACCGGCTGGCGGGTGGTGCCGGTCACCGACCTGGTGCCCGATGACATCTTTTTCGATCACCTCGCAAACCGCCGTTTCCCGGCGGGCGCCTTCATCCGTCCCGAGGAGGAGTTCGACTACCTCGAGGAGCCGGATATCTTCCACGATATCTTCGGCCACGTACCGCTGCTCGCAAACCCGGTGTTCGCCGATTTCATGGAGGCCTACGGCAAGGGCGGTAACCGCGCGCTCGAGCTCGGGCAGCTCAAGAATCTTGCACGTCTCTACTGGTACACGGTCGAGTTCGGGCTGATCCGCACCGACGAAGGACTGCGCATCTACGGCGCCGGCATCCTGTCGTCGCCGCACGAGAGCGTCTTCTCGCTCGAAGACGAGTCCCCGAACCGGGTCGGCTTCGATCTCGAGCGGATCATGCGCACGAAGCACATCATCGACGACTTCCAGCAGACCTACTTCGTCATCGACAGCTTCGAACAGCTGCTCGAAACCTGCTATAAGGATTTCGGTGACATCTACGCCAGCGTGAAAGGCCAGCCGGACTACGAAGCTCACGAGCTCGTCGACGGCGACCACATCCTCACGCGCGGCACGCGCGAGTATTTCCTCGCGAAACAACAAAAGAAATCCGCCTGAACCCAACGACGGGAGTTCACATGCCAGAAACGCTGTCCGGCGCCGACTGCGAGCGCCTCCTTGCCACTGTCCCCGGCTGGGCGTTGTCCGATGACGGCAAGTCCGTCTCGGCCGGTCTCGAGTTCGCGAATTTCGCGGATGCCTGGGGCTTCATGAGCGAGATCGCGATCGAGGCGGAAAAGCTCGACCACCACCCGGAGTGGAGCAACGTCTACAACCGCGTGTCGATTACGCTCACGACTCATGATGCAGGCGGCCTGACGGCGCGTGACCAGGCGCTCGCCGACAAGATTGCCGCCGCACTCGAGCGGCGCGGCAAGGCGGGCTGAGCGGCATGCACGTCATCGTCACGGGCGCCGCCGGCGCACTGGGTCGCGACGTTGCGGCACTGCTGGCAAAGGCCGGCCACAAGGTCACCGGTATCGACATTGCCGAATCGCTCGAGTCCGTCAACGGACTGTCCGTCGGCATCGGCAGCGTCGACCTCGGCAATGCAACAGCCGTCGAAACGGCCATCGAAGAAGCCGTCGACCGGTCCGGGCCGATCGACGGGCTCGTCAATATTGCCGGCGGCTTCGCCTGGGAAACGATTGCCGACGGCAGTCCTGACACCTGGGACCGCATGTACGCGATGAACGTCCGCACCGCGCTCAACGTCTGTCGGGCCGCACTGCCGCACCTCGCGGGCTCGGCGTCGATCGTCAACGTCGGCGCCGGCGCCGCCGATAAGGCCGGCATGGGCATGGGTGCCTATGCCGCCTCGAAGGCCGGTGTCCACCGGCTGACCGAAGCGCTGGCGGAAGAGCTGAAGGACAAGGGCACGCGGGTCAATGCGATCCTGCCCTCCATCATCGACACGCCGGCCAATCGCAAGGACATGCCGGACGCAGACTTCGCGAGCTGGGTTAAAACGGAGGAGCTCGGCAACGTCATCCGCTTCCTGCTCTCGGCCGAGGCGAGCGGCGTCACCGGTGCGCTGATCGCGGTGCCGGGCCGCGTCTGACAACCAGGCCTTAAATGGCGTTCAGCTCGATGGCCTTCAGCACGGCTCGCGTGCGATCGCGGACACCGAGTTTCGCGAGGATGTTCGAGACGTGGTTCTTGATCGTGCCCTCGGACTTGTTGAGCGCCTGCGATATTTCCTTGTTGCTGTAGCCGCCCGCCATCAGGCGCACGACCTCGGTCTCGCGCGGCGTCAGCGGTTCCGGCATGTCGCTGGCCTCGAAAGTGCCGACCGACTGCCGCGACAGGCCTTTCAGAAGCGCCTCGGTGATCGCGGGCTGAATCATCGTCTCGCCGGCGGCGACCGACTCGATCGCACGGATCAGGTTCTCGAGCGAGACGTCCTTCAGGAGGTAGCCCTTGGCGCCCGCGCGTATTCCCTCGAGCACCTGCTCGTGATCGTCGAAGGTCGTCAGGATGATGACCGGCGTTCTGTAACCGGCTGCCGCCAGCGCCGCGGTCGCCTCGGCACCGTTCAT